>NZ_JBHSBI010000029.1:0-155175 GCF_042650645.1 Nonomuraea purpurea | reverse complement strand
GCGACTCCGGAGGATCAGAACCCCTCCATCTACTCGTACAGCCCCGCAATCAGCCGGTCATTCTCAACCCACCTCTCGCGTTCATGTTCACAACCGATAATTACATCCACCCAGCTCATGGCCATGTGGGGGCCTCGTGTGGCAGCGCGAGCTCCAGCCACCAGGAAGGCGATCGCGTGCGGCATGATGATCGGCCGTGCTCCTTCGCCTGGCCTACCTCACCGTCACGAACACGTTCGCCGCACTGCGGCTGCTGCCCATGCGCGATCGAGACAAGGACATTGAGATCCTCGCCCTACGCCACCAGATCACCGTCCTCGAACGCCAACTCGGCGCCGACACCAAAGTCAGATTCGCTCCCGAAGACCGAACCTTTCTCGCCGCCCTCCTGACCTCGCTGCCCCGCGAGGTCCTATGCCGACTACGGCTCCTGGTCCGACCGGACACAGGGATGGGAAGTTCCCTGCGCTCATGGATGAGGTCCTCGCCGAGGCCGGCATCAAGACGGTGCTCACCGGTGTTCGGATGCCGCGCATGAACTCGATGATGGAGCGGTGGGTGCAGTCATGCCGTCACGAGCTTCTCGACCGCTGCCTCGTATGGAACGAACGCCATCTTCGGCACGCCCTGCGCGAGTACGAACGCTTCTACAACCAGCACCGAGCCCATCAGGCCCTGAACCAAGCAGCTCCGCTGCGTACCGCCCCGGAGCCGATCACCGATCCGAAGCGAATAGACGACCTGAACATACGCCGGTGAGATCGGCTCGACGGGATTCTCCACGAGTACTCATATGCCGCTTGACCTGCGTGGACGGAGTTTTCGGCAGGCGCACGCGCGTTGACGCTGCCCGTCCTGGTCCTGGTCGCGGGTGTCAGGTGGGCTGCGGAGGAGGATTTCCAGCAATCGAAGGGGCAGGTCGGACTCGATCACACCCAGGTCCGCCGCTATCGGTCCTGGCGGCGGCACGTCATCTTGGCGATGGCCGCACTCGCGGTCCTGGCCGTGGTCGCCGCCATGGAACGCCGCCACCACCCGGCCCCCGTCGTGCCACGCACCGGCCAGGACGCCCCACCCGACGATTACGGGCTGATCGCGCTGACCGTCCCCGAGATCCGCCGCCTGCTCGCCGTGTTCAACCAGGTCAGCGCCGTGGTAACCCCCCGCATGGCCGCCCTGCGACGCAACTTCGAGCTGCGCTGGAGTACTGGCGACGCCCCCACCAGGCCCGCGCCCGCCGGCACCACTACCGCAAACGCCTCGCCCTCACACAACCCCACTTCACAGCATCATGCCTTGCTCGCAGAGCCGGAGGGCAAGATCACGAAGTACTGCTGTCGTACTAGTGAAAGCTTTAGTCAGAACGCCGGCCTTGTGGCTAAAGGGTTTCCAGGACCTCGCGGAGCGCGCCGATCACCTTGTCCTGACGGTCCCGCGGCATCGACGGGTACATGGGCAGGGAGAAGATCTCCCCGGCCAGTCGTTCGGTGACCGGGAGCGAGCCGTCGGCGTAGCGAAGCCGCCTGAACCCGGTCATCGTGTGCACCGGCCAGGGGTAGCTGATGGTCAGGGTGATGTCGTAGGCCCTGAGCCGTTCGATGATGGTGTCGCGCTGCGGGTGGCGCACGACGTAGAGATAGTAGACGTGCTCGTTCCCGGCGGTCACCGACGGCAGGGTCAGGCCGGTGGCGTCGAGGATGTCGCCGAGCCCTTCGGCGTAGCGGCGGGCCACCGCGCGCCTGGCCTCGATGTAGGCGTCCAGCCGGGTGAGCTTGCGCCGCAGGATCTCCGCCTGTACCGCGTCCAGGCGGCAGTTGTGGCCGGGCGTCTCGACGACGTAGTAGACCTTCTCCATGCCGTAGTAGCGCAGCCGGCGAAGGCTGCCGTCGATGGCCTCGTCGGCGGTGACCACCGCACCGCCGTCGCCGTAGGCGCCCAGCACCTTGGTGGGATAGAAGGAGAACGCGGCGGCGTCGCCCATGGTGCCCGCCAGCCGTCCGTGCTGCCGGGCACCGTGCGCCTGGGCGCAGTCCTCAAGTATGAGCAGGCCGTGGTCGGCGGCGAGCCGCCCCAACGCCGTCATGTCCACGCACTGGCCGTAGAGGTGTACGGGCAACACCGCCTTGGTCCGCGGAGTGATCACCTCGGCCACCCGGTCCACGTGCATGAGGCAGTCCTGCTCATGCACGTCGACGAAGACGGCCCTGGCGCCGACGGCGTCGATGGCCAGCACCGTCGGCGCCGCCGTGTTGGACACGGTGATCACCTCGTCGCCCGGTCCGACGCCCATCGCCTGCAGGGCCAGCTTGATCGCGTTGGTGCCGTTGTCCACCCCGATGCAGTGGGACATGCCGTGGTAGGCGGCGAACTCGTCCTCGAACCCGTCGACGCTCTCGCCGAGTATGAGGTTGCCTGACCGGAAGACCTTCTCGATCGCGTCGAGCAGGTCAGCCCGCTCCTGGTGATACTCCGCCAGGTAGTCCCACACCCGAATTGCCATGTTCGCCTCTCCTAGGACTGGGTCTGGGAGCGGACCGCCCGGACACTCATGTAGTCGTTGTCTCGATCGAGGCGCAATGCCTGGCCGCTGAGATAGTCGACGCCGTCGGCGTAGCTGTAGGGCTGCATGAACCCGCCTGCCCGGACATCGCGGTAGAGGCGTGCCAGCGGGTGACCGGCCGAGTACGCCTGACCGCCGACCATCGACATGCTGTCGGTGACGACGCGCAGGGCCAGGTCGTTGACGGTCATCTTCGCCCATTGGAACGGCGTCATCATCCGTCGTCCCCGCTCGTCGAGGTCCATCGTGTACTTGTCATTGAGCTGGTCGGCGTTGAGCAGCGCGGCGGCGGTCGCCGTGCGCAGCGCGTACAGCCGGGCATCGGACTCGGCGATGGTGGAACGCACGCCCGCGGGGACGTCCGGACCACGCTTGGCGCAGTGCTCGACCGCGATGTCCCTGGCCGCCTGGGCGATTCCCGCGTAGATGCCCAGCATGGTGATCGAACTGATGGTTTGTCCGGCCAGCACCGCGTCCCGGCGTGATCCCACCGGACCTCGGTCGAGGACGTCGCTCTCCGGCACCGGGCAGTTGTCGAAATCGACTTCCAAGGTGCCGGAGGCCCTCATGCCGAGACCGTCCCAGTCCGGCAGTACGGTCAGCCCGCGGACGTCGCGGCTCAAGAGAGGGACGGCGAGTCTCGGCGCATCGTCACCGCCTTCGCGCCGCAGCGCGTGCACGAAGAAGTGCGTGCCGATCGGTGCCATGCTGACCAGTGTCTTGCGGCCGGACAGCCGCCAGCCGCCCGAGTCGTCCCTGGTGAGCGTGGTCACCACACCAGGGGAATCCTTCAGCCCGGTGCAGACGGCCGCCTCGCCGGTGGCCATCGCCCGCAGCAACCGCTCGGCCAGCGCGGAAGCGTCCGGGGTTCCGTGGCGCCACTCGTAGGTCAGGGTCAGCGCCCGACTCAGTTGGACGTGCAGGGCCAGCGCCGTCGAGGCGTCGGCCTCGGCCAGGACGCGCAGCCCCACCGCCAAGTCGTACAGCTGGTTGACGCCTAGACCACCCAGTTCGGCGGGCACACTCGCGCCCATCAGGCCGACCTTGGCGAACCCGTGAAACGTGTCCACCGGGAAAGCAGCATTCTGGTCGTTCACGCGAGCCTCTGCCCGGATTTTGCTGGTGAAACCGGTCAGCAGGTCCACCATCATCTCGCCCTCAGGCGAGATCGGTGTCCGAAGATCTGACGCGCCCAAATGCACAGTATTGCTTGATATCGCCTGTTTCATTTTCGGCTCCCGACGGCCGGCGCAAGTGCGTGGCCACATCCCCGCTCTTTCGATATACAGAGCCAAGATATATGAGCAAGAGTTATCGGTAAGGTGTCGAACGAGAGACGGCGACGAAGTCTAGTCAAATCACTCGATGTCGCCTGACTTCAGTCGACGGGTATGGTGCGCACGCCGTCGGCGCCGCTACATTCGTCGCCCGCGGAGCCCGAGAGCCTGGTGCGGGATCCACAACGCTCCGCGCGGTGCGACGATTATCTCTGGGGTTTTCCCGGACTTTTTCGCCGTACAGTCGATTGAGCCCGGTCCATGCTGGCGAAAGGGGAGTTCATTTGACGACCGCGCCGGATCGATCTTGTGACCTCTACCGACAGATGCGCCTGATCCGGGAGGCGGCCAGATGGAAGGCGCGCCGCCTCGCCGTACCGGACCACCATCTGACCGACGCCATCCGCGCGGTGCAGAAGTAGAGAGGCGGGCAGATGGCATCGGGACGCCGGCGTGTGGCGACGATCACGGTGGGCACCAACGAGATCAAGTGGCTGCGGCGCTGCTTCGCATCGCTCGTCGACAACGACACCGAAGGCTTCGACCTGGACGTCCACTTCGTCGACAACGCCTCCGCCGACGGCAGCGTCGACATGGTCGCGCGGGAGTTCCCGCAGGTGAAGATCACCCGTAATCCCGCCAACCTGGGGTTCACCGGGGCCAACAACGTGGGCATCCGCACCGCGCTCGCCGACGGCGCCGACTACATCTTCCTGGTCAACCCGGACACCTGGACCCCGCCGCGGTTGATTCGTGCGATGGTCGAGTTCGCCGAGCGATGGCCGGAGTACGGGATCATCGGGCCGCTGCAGTACTGCTACGACGCCGAGTCGGCCGAACTGGCCGCGTTCAACCCCTGGACGAACATCGCGCTGTGGCTGGGTGAGCAGCACGCCTTCGCGGGCGACCGGCTGGATCACCCGTCCCCGGCGAGCAGCTTCGAGGGGCGCGCGCCGCGGACCCTTGAGCACGCCTATGTCCAGGGGTCGGCGCTGTTCGCGCGGGCGGCGATGTTACGTGAGATCGGCATACTCGACGAGGTCTTTCACACGTACTACGAGGAAGTGGACCTCTGCCGGCGTGCCAGGTGGGCGGGCTGGCGGGTGGCTCTGCTGCTCGACGAGGGCATACAGCACTACGGTGGCGGCGGTGCCACCACCCGTAGCGCCTACACCCGGGTGCACATGCGACGCAACCGCTACTATTACCTGCTCACCGACGTCGACTGGAGTCCGGTCAAGGCGGCCCGGCTGGCCACCCGTTGGCTCGTGGCGGACCTGCTCGGCAAGAGTGTGGTCGGCAGGATCGACCCGGCGACCGGCGCGCGGGAGACCGCGGCGGCGCTCATGTGGCTGGCGGGCCACGCACCGACGATCGTGGAGCGCCGGCGCAGCCACCGGGTGCTGCGCACGGGGCGCGGGGCGGCCTGATGACTCAGGCCCGCCTCCTCATCGCCGGCGACTTCCATCGGCGCGCCGGGTTCAGCCGGACCGTGCCGCCGCGGGGATACGGCCGAGCGTGCGGCGCACGTCCAGGACGGGCGTGACCGGCACGCTGGTCACGCCCATGTCATCCAGGGTCGAGCTTCTGGGTCGGTGACCTCGACCGGAGCGCTCATGAACACCAGTACGTACGCGCGCCGTGGCTGGCCGGTCTGGTTCGGCCCGGCGTAGTGCGGAGTCCGGAAGTCATGCACCACCGCGCCCCCGGGCGCCAGCGGGCACGCGACCCCGGCCGCCGGGTCCACCTCGTCGGTCATCAGGCCGCGGATACGGTCGTCGTTGTCGATGTGGTGGTGGGGCAGCACGGGCCCGAGGTGGCCGCCGGGCAGGTAGTGCAGGCAGCCGCTCTCGACCGTGGCGTCGTCCAACGTCGTCCAGATGCTCAACCCACGACGGCTCCACCGCGGGTCCATGTACGCCTCGTCCTGGTGCCAGGGGGTCGGGGCGCCGTACCGGGGCGGTTTCAAAATGGAGTGTCCGTAGAACTCCAACTCGTTCTCGGGTATGGCCAGAAAGGCCGACGCGATCGCCCGGCACCGGGCGAAGTGCGCGCTTTCCAGTAATTCTGGCGCGTATTTCTCTGGCCGGACGATCTGCGGCAACAACGGCGACTCTTCGCGGTCGGCCTGGCCGGCGATGTCGTAGAAGTTCTCCGAGCCCGGAGTCGCGCGCTGGACGAACAACCGATCGTAGACTTCCCGCAGCCACGCCACTTCGGACTCGTCCGCGACCTTGGGCAAGATCACGAAGCCATTACGGCGGAACTCTTCCCGATTGTGGTGGTCAATGGTGCTCACCACGCTCATCTCGCTCAAATCCTCTCCCTTCCTAAGAATAGCTCCCGATTGCCAGGGTACGCTTTCCAGCTCACATCCGGCATCAGGCCGGGATATAGATTAGGGAATTGCCTATAATGTCCCGACCAACCGCGTGAGCATAAGGTGACGGACACAGCCGAGCGGTCAGGACCAGGTACGGCCCGCGAGCACCTCGTGGTAGATCGTCTCGAACTGCTTGGCCACGACGACGTGATCCCACTGCTGCAGTGCTGCGCCCCGGACAGAGCTGGGGTCGGGCAGATCGGCCAACGCGGCACGAGCCTGATCGGGCGCGAACGGCGAGCCTTCGGGGACGACGACCCCGACCGACGGCACGATCTCGGCCAGGCAGCCGTTGGAAGTGCCGACGACCGGGGTGCCACATGCGGCGGCCTCGGACACGACAGTCGATCCGGGCTCGCACCACACCACACCCCAGGGGCCCATCGTGCTCTGGGACAGCACCGTGATCGCACTCGCGCGGGAAAGCAGGTCGAGCCGCCGGTCGCCCCCCACCTCGCCGACGAGATCGACGGTGTCCCCGAAGTCGCGCTCGATCCGCCGGAGGTACTCCTCCTCCCAGGACGGTCCGGCCATGACCAGACGGCGCCCGGCGGCGGATGCGAATGCGGCGGCCTCGTAAGCGCCTTTCCACTCCGAGATGCGCCCCAGGTAGAGGAGGTAGTCGTCCTTGTCGGCCCGGAACCGGTAGCGCGCCTGGTTGACCGAGATGCGTACCACCGGCGCGCTGTCGTCTCCGGCTTGGGCGCGCTGGGCGTACGAGGCATATACGCAGTTGCGGGGGTACGTCGGCCGCCCGGTCAGGTGATGGGTGGACAGGTACGCCATCCCCGCAGGGAGCCGGTCGGGGTCGATCTGCCCGCAGGAGAAGTCGTGCACGACGTCCACGGTCGACGCCTCCGGGCCGTTCAGCCAGGCGTGCATGTCCTCGATATCGCCGGCGTCCACCACGGTGACCGCCGGCGAGGCAGGCGTGGTGCCCGGCGCGCCGAGCAGGAACACCTCATGGCCGAGCTCCAGCAGGCCGTCCATCTGGTTGGCCACGATCCAGTGGATTCCCGCGTAACCCTGCGGCGGAACGGTGATCCACTGGCTTGGATCGGTCGGCAGCCGCAGCGCCATGGTCACCAGTACGACGCGCATCAGTCCCTCACTTCCCCATACTCCCGGTGCGGTGCGGGCAGATCGCGCATCGGGTCATGCCGCGGTCGCCACGCGGCATTCGCCTGTTCGGCGTTGCGGCCCTTCTCGATGAACGCGAGATTGTGGTAAAGGTGGATTCCGGTCACGCTTCGGTCCGTGTACGACGGCTCATAGGGGCCGTCATGAAGGCGGTCACGATGGTGCAACCCGTCGACAAGCGTCTTCAGGAAACCGACCGACGTGGCGGGGTCGGCCAGGTCGGCGCCATTTCCCCCCCACTCGGGCCAATAAGACGTGTGCAGGTCCTCCACCACATACGTGCCGCCGGGGGACACATGCGGGAAAAGCGCGTTGAACGCGGTGATGACGTGACTGCTGACATGGCTGCCGTCGTCGACCACGATGTCGAACGGGCCGTACCGCGCCGCGAGGTCGGTGAGGAACGCCGGGTCGGCCTGATCCCCGCGAATCGTGGTGAGCCGCGGCTCGTCCAGCAGTGACTTGTCGTACACGTCGAGCCCGTACACCATGCTTCGGTGGAAGTAGTGCTTCCACATGCGCAGGGAGGAGCCGCCCGCGTCCGCTTCGTGGTAGCCGCCGATGCCGATCTCCAGCACGGTCACCGGCTGATCGCGGTACCTGTCCAGATGCCGCTCATAGTGGGGGGTGTACCAGTGCCCGCCCCACTTGTCCGAGCCGAAGCGCAAGGCCAGCGCGGTCAGATCCCCCCGGTACGGCCCGCACGCCTGCAGGACCTGGTACGCCGCTCGGGTCGCCTCGTCACGCTGAACCATCCACGGATCATCGGGTTTGTACTCGGCCGGGCCGGGCTCGTCTTTCATCACCACCTCGTGGCCGGCTCCGGCGCGCGGGTCACTCGGCCCGAACACGTCACGGACCAGCGCCGACAGGTCGTACCTGAGGCACACCCACGGGTCGTCGACCCGGCCGGGGCGCGCCTGCCGGCCGTCGGGACCGACGGTCAGCAGGTACGGGATCTGCCCTGAGCCCGGCACGTCCACTTCGAACTGGACGGTCACCGGCGACCCGGGCCCGGGGTACAGGACCGTGCGGCCGGCCACTTCGGCGATGGTCGCGGCCACGACCGGCTCCGGATTCCCGGCCGCGAGCCGGACACCGGCGTCAGGGGCGTCCGCCAAGGCGAGCACCCGTTGGATGAGCTGGGCCTGCGGTCGGTCGTGGACTGGCATGCGCACCTCCGGGTTGCGATCGACTCATCCTCGATGCGGGCCATGACGATCCTCGCCATGAGCCATCGCAGGCCGGCTCACGCACCGGTCTCTCTCGCCGCCGTGGTGTCCCGCGCATCGACCGCCACGTCCTCGGGTTTTCTGGCGACGAGCAGGATGTCCAGGTAGAAGGCGCTCTCCGGGCCCTCCCGGCGGCCGAGATCTCCGAATGCCCGGTCGAGGTAGGAATCCACCGCCCTGGGCAGGAGACGGTCCACCAGCCGGAGCGTCCGGAGAACCAGTCCGACCGGGCCACCGCCGGGCCAGCCGTGGTCGCGCCCGTACCAGCGGAGCAGGAGCAGCAGCCCACGCGGACCGCAGGTCAACTTCACCGTCCGGTCGACCGCGAACCCCGCCCGCTCGGCCTGCAGGGCCAAGCCGTCAGCCGTCCAGCGCCACAGATCCTGACCGCCGTGTTCCTCCCACACGCCGTGGGTGGACAACACCAGCCGGCCGCCGGGCCGCAGCAGCCGGAACGCCTCGCGCAGGTAGGCGTCCGCATCGGTGACATGCTCGAGAACCTGGGTGGACAGCACACCGTCGAAGGTCCCGTCGGGAACAGGGCAGCTGCCATCGCGGTCGAGCGCGTGGTCGGCGACGTAGGACTCACCGCCGGGGATGTCGGCCGTCTGCAGCTCGGCTGCCGCGAACAACTCACGGTACGGCGACGTGCCCGAGCCGTAGTCGAGCCAGACGCCGGAAGCATCGCGCAGCACCTCGGCGAGCGCGTCGCGCAGGTCGAGAAAGTGGGCGTAGGCCCAGTCTCCACGGCGCGGCCTGGTCCGCTCGCGGAAGCGCTCGGCCATGACCTCGTCGAGCGAGGGCTCCGCCGCGATGGCCGACCGGCCCCCCAAGCGCGACTTGCCTGCTGCGGACCCCCAGCCCGGCAGGCTCACCACCGCCAGCGCTCCTCGTGCGGTATGCGGATATGACACTCCGGGATAACCGTGTTGCCTGGTCGTGCCGCGGCACTCGGCTTCATGTTGTCTGACCTTTCTTTCTGTCGGCGAGCGGGCCACCGCGACGTCAAGGCTCAAGGGAGATCGCTGGATCGGCGAACTCGATGACGATGGTTCGGCGCCACCGATCGCTGGGGTTCGGGCCGGACCCGTGCACGAGCCGGACATCGTGTACCACGACGTCTCCCTCCTCGGAGGGCACCGGCACCCGTGGGCCGGCGTCCCGCACGTCCTCGGCGTTCACGTCGCCGGGCAGCAGGTGGGAGCCGGGCACGCCCTCCAGGCAACCGTTGGCGGGGCCCGCTGCGTCCAGGCAGATGCTTATGTTGCACACAGTGTGCGGAGCGAGGTGGGGACGGTCACGGTGCCACGGCACGCCGACAGCGCGCCGCGGTTCCTTGAGCACAAGGGCGAACGCCGTGGGAACGACCGGCTCTCCGATGAATTCGGCGGCGAGGTGGGCCAGTTCCGGCCGATGGAGCAACTCGGCTTCTGGCCAGTCCTGCTTTTCCAGGTTGTGGATACGATAAAGCACCGGCGGTTCCCCGTCGACGTCGAAATGCCAGTAGTCATCGGAGATATAACCCAGGTCGGTGAAACGTGAGATCAACCTCGCGGCGCCCGCCTTGAGCCGACTGACCACGTCCTCGCCGAGTATTGGTCCGACCCGAACGAAGCCGTCGACACGGAAACGGTTGATTCGTGCGGCGGGATCCCGTACCACCAGAGTCATGGTTACGCTCGTCCTTTCGGCTTGTCCGCCTTGACATTCGTAAATTTCGCTTCTACACGCGCCTTGAGTTCGCAGGAATCGATGGTCTTCACATCCAGAGCCGAAATACGACATCGGACATCCCATTGTCTGCCGGACCCTGACTCAGGGCTCGGCAGACAATCGCATTGCGACCGACCAGACCTGACCTTATCGAGTTGCGCACGATAACTGACTAGTGTTTTCACCACAGGTGGTCGGCGCTAGTACGACAGCAGTAGTTCGAGATCGTTCACAGTGAGTGACTTCGCGCATGCGAGAGCCCGAACTGCTGGAACGGAAGTTCAGCGAGCTGACCAGCGCGATCGCGGGCGCGTTCGGCCGGGTCGAACCCCGCAAGGCGGCGACGGGTTACCTGCGCGGCCTGCTGTCGGAGATGCCCCGCAAGACCTGCTGGGACCTGGGCAAACACGCCGGATATCAGACACCGGATGTGATGCAGCGACTGCTGGCACGCGCCGCGTGGGATGAGGACACCCGGTTCGCCGCTACGTGGTCGCTCATCTGGCCGGCCCGGAGGCGGTACTGGTGCCGGATGAGACCGGCCAGGAGAAGAAGGGCGCCCTGACCTGCGGCGTTGGCCGCCAATACACCGGCACGGCCGGGAAGGTGACCAACTGCATCGCCGCCGTCTACACCACCTACGCCGGCCCGCACGGTCACGCCCTGATCGACACCGAGTTGTACATGCAGCGCAAATACGTCGACCAGCCAGAGGTACGGCAGGAGACGGGGCTGGGCGCCGACTGGTGTTCTGCGACCAAACCGCAGCCGGCGCAGCGGATCACCACCCGTACTCCGGCGGCGGCACGTCATCTTGGCGATGGCCGCACTCACGGTCCTGGCCGTGGTCGCCGCCATGGAACGCCGCCACCACCCGGCCCCCGTCGTGCCACGCACCGGCCAGGACGCCCCACCCGACGATTACGGGCTGATCGCGCTGACCGTCCCCGAGATCCGCCGCCTGCTCGCCGTGTTCAACCAGGTCAGCGCCGTGGTAACCCCCCGCATGGCCGCCCTGCGACGCAACTTCGAACTGCGCTGGAGTACTGGCGACGCCCCCACCAGGCCCGCGCCCGCCGGCACCACTACCGCAAACGCCTCGCCCTCACACAACCCCACTTCACAGCATCATGCCTTGCTCGCAGAGCCGGAGGGCAAGATCACGAAGCACTGCTGTCGTACTAGACCTATCCCCCTGGCGTGCGCACGCGCTACTAAAGCTTTTACCAGACCTATCCCCCTGATGTTCGCACGCGCTACTAACGCTCCCACTAGACCTTTCCCGGAATCGTTGAACGCCATTTTCCACCCGCCGTAGGGTGTGGTTCGAATTATCCGATCGGCTGTCGATGAGGAGCTTCATGGTCACCAAAGTATTGGTCATCGGCGGCGGTCCGGCCGGGTCGACCGCAGCGGCCCTGCTCGCACGTGCGGGCCTGTCCGTGACGCTGCTGGAGAAGGAAAACTTTCCTCGGTACCACATCGGCGAGTCCATCGCGTCGTCGTGCCGGACGATCGTCGACTTCATCGGCGCGCTGGACGAGGTCGACGCCCGCGGCTACACCGAGAAGAACGGTGTGCTGCTGCGCTGGGGCAGGGAGGACTGGGCCATCGACTGGTCCGAGATCTTCGGCCCCGGCGTGCGGTCCTGGCAGGTCGACCGCGACGACTTCGACCACGTGCTGCTGACCAACGCCGCCAAGCAGGGCGCCCAGGTGATCGAGGGAGCCGAGGTGAAGCGCGTGGTCTTCGACGGCGACCGCGCCGTGGCCGCGAATTGGGCCGAGTCGCACACCGGCCGGCAACACACCATCGGGTTCGACTTCGTCGTCGACGCCTCCGGCCGGGCCGGTCTAATCCCCGCCCGGCATTTCAAGCACCGGCGGGCGAACGAGACGTTCAAGAACGTCGCCATCTGGGGCTACTGGCAGGGAGGATCTCTGCTGCCCAACTCGCCGAAGGGCGGGATCAACGTCATCTCGTCCCCGGACGGCTGGTACTGGGTGATCCCGCTGCGCGACGACCGCTACAGCGTCGGATTCGTCTGCCACCGGACGCGGTTCCTTGAGCGCCGTTCGGAGCACGCATCCCTGGAGGCGATGCTGGCCTCACTGGTCGAGGAGTCCCCCTCGGTGAGCGGACTGCTCGCGAACGGGACCTACCAGCCGGGTGTCCGGGTCGAGCAGGACTTCTCCTACGTCGCCGACAGCTTCTGCGGCCCCGGCTACTTCGCCGCGGGCGACAGCGCGTGCTTCCTGGATCCGCTGCTGTCCACCGGCGTACACCTGGCGCTCTACAGCGGCATGCTCTCCGCGGCGGCCATTCTGGCCACCGTCAACGGCGACGTCGAGGAGGACCAGGCCCGCGCGTTCTACGAGACGCTCTACCGCAACGCCTTCGAGCGCCTGTTCACCCTGGTCGCGGCTGTTTACCAGCAGCAAGCGGGCAAGGACAACTACTTCGCCCTGGCCGACAGGCTGGTCGGTGACCGCGCCGAGACCGAGTACGAAAAGGTGGACGGTGCCAGGGCCTTCGCCCAACTGATCGCCGGACTCGCCGACATGGGCGACGCCGTGGCCGGCCGTACGCCCGAGCCGCGGATGCCCGACGAGGGCGAGGACAACTCCGTCAGCCGCCTGTTCATCGCCGCCGAGCAGGCCCGCAGGATGGCCGAGGCGGGCGCCCCCAAGTCCCCGGTCAGCGAAGCGCTGAACAGGCTCGACGGGCATGAGCTGTTCGACCCGGAAACCGGCCTGTACCTGATGACCAGCCCCCGGCTCGGCATCGGGCGAAGCCGACCGGTTGAGCCTGCGACCGCGACCTCGAACCCGCCGCTGTCCCAGGCCGACGCCGAGGAGCCCTCGACGTGAGCGGGCAGCAGGTGATCGACCCCCTCGAACGCAACGACGAGTACGACCGGCTCACCGTCCAGATCATCGAACAGGTCTGCACCCCGACCGCCGTGTGCGTCGACCTCGGCGCGGGCGTCGGCGAGATCACCCAGCACCTGGTGCGGGTGGCGCCCGAGGGGAGGCACTTCGCGGTCGAACCGCTGCCCGCCTTCGCCGACGAACTGGCCGCCAGGCTGCCGTCGGTCACGGTGATCAGGGCCGCCGCCGCCGACGTCACGGGCCCGCAGAGCTTCGTGCACGTGGTCTCCAACCCGGGCTACAGCGGCCTGCGCAGACGCCCCTACGACCGGCCGTCGGAGACCCTGCGCGAGATATCCGTCGACGCCGTGCGCCTGGATGACGTCATCCCGCCCGATGTGCACGTCGACCTGGTGAAGATCGACGTCGAGGGGGGCGAGGTGCTGGCCCTGCGAGGTGCCCGCCGCTCACTGCTCCGCAGCAGACCGATGATCGTCTTCGAGCACGGGGGCGACCATGTCATGCGCGAGTACGGCACGACGACGGACGATCTCTGGTCGTTGCTGGTCGACGGGCTGGGGTACCAGGTGTTCACCCTGCCCGCCTGGTTGGCGGGGCAGCCCGCGATGGATCGCGCGTCATTCGCGAGGGCGTTGGAGCGGGACTGGTTCTTCGTGGCGGACTGTGCCGGTCCGAAATCCACCACCGCCGAAAAGAAGGGTTTCAGGTGATGAATCCTGTCACTGAGGTGCGCACCGACAGCAGGGTTCCCGAATGTGACATCCGACGGACCGGGCTGTTGCCCGAGCACGTCACCGCGTTCCGCCGGCAGGGAGTGCTGGCCGTTCGCGGGCTGCTCACACCGGAGGAACTCGCCGACGCCCAGCAGGCCGGGAAGACGCTGATCGACCGGGCATGGTCAACGCGGTCGATGGACGACACCATCTGGACCCTGGAGCCGCATCTGCCGGACGCCGCGCCGGTACGGATCGAATACGTGGTGGACAAGGCCCGTCCGATCGCCGTGCTGGCCGGTCACCCGTTGCTGCTACGGATCATGGAACAGCTCGTCGGGCCCAACCTCATCCCGACCTGGGACAGCATGGTCTTCAAAACCCCGGCCGGCGCTCCCCGCCTCGCCTGGCACCGCGACGCCGGGCTGTACACCGACGCGGTCGGCGTCACCGGAGCGGGTCGCGTCATCGATGCCGGGATCTATCTCGACCCCGCCCCCGAGGACAACTGCGTCTGGTGCATCCCGGAGTCCAACTACTGGGACGACGAGCGGCTCACGACCACGGCGGATCGGCTCAACGCCAGCGAATGGGACACCACCGGCGCGGTGCCCGCCGTGATGCGGCCGGGTGACGCGCTGCTGCACAACATCCTCACCCTGCACGGCGCCCCTGCCGTGGTCGGCAAGCAACGCCGCGTCATCTACTTCGAATACCGGCCGGCCGAGGTGGAATGGCAACTGGGCCCGCACACCGAGAGCTACATCGGCCTCAAGCAACAGATCCTGCGTTCATGCGTCCGGATGCGCGCGGCCGAATCGCGATTCGGCGACGAGGAGCCGTTCGACTACCGCCCCGCCGAGTCTTTCCGGCACTGGGCGGACCAGCCGGAGAGCACCACGTTCCGGGTTCCGCACGAAGACCACTGGCGATGACGAGCAAAGGACGTGTCGATGAGTACTGAGGCCAACCGTCACGGCGGCCCGACGAACAAGACCTTGTGCGTCCTGCCGTGGATTCATCTCTGCGCTTCCATCGACGGCGTCTACGGCCGGTGCTGCGTCGACAACGCGATGTATCACAACGAGCTGTACGAACAGCAGGACGAGCCCGTGTTCCAGCTGAACGACGACGCGATCGGCTGTTCGCCTGGCTCGCGATACGCCAAGGACAACCCGGATCGGGTGTTGGGACTTCAGGAGGCGTTCAACAGTCCCAACATGAAACGGACCCGGCTGGCGATGCTGAACGGCGAGCGCGTCGACGCGTGCAAATACTGCTACTTCCGGGAAGACCACGGCGGCCAGTCCTATCGGCAGAGCATCAACCGCCGATTCGAGCATGAACTCGACGCGCTCGCCGGCCGTACCGCCGCGGACGGGACCGTCGAGGACTTCCCCTACTTCCTCGACATCAGGTTCGGCAACACCTGCAACCTGCGGTGCGTCATGTGCACCTATCCGGTGAGCTCGGCATGGGGCGCCGAGCAGCGGCCATCATGGTCCTCCGCGGTGATCGACCCCTACCGTGCCGACGAGGAGCTGTGGCGGACGCTACGGGCGAACGCACACCTGATTCGCCGGCTGTACTTCGCGGGTGGCGAGCCTTTCATGCAGCCGGGCCATTACGCGTTGCTCGAACTCCTCGTGGAGACCGGGAACGCGGGCAACGTCGACGTGGCCTACAACTCCAACCTCACCATGTCCCCCGACAAGGCGATCGGTCTCTTCCCGCACTTCAAGAGCGTCGGCATCGGCGCGTCCTGCGACGGCGTGGGCGAGGTGTTCGAGCGGATCAGGACCGGCGGGAAGTGGCAGGTGTTCGTGGACAACGTGCACAGGCTCAGGACCCAGGTGGACGTCTGGCTCCAGGTGTCGCCGCAACGGGACAACCTGTGGGACCTGCGCAACCTGCTGGAGTTCGCCCGCGCGGAGGGACTGGACATCGACCTGGCCAACGTCGTGCAGTGGCCGAAGGAGATGTCGGTCTCCAGCCTTCCCGACGAGGAGAAGGCGCGTGCCACCGGGGAGTTGACCGAGCTGATCGCCTGGTGCGCCGAGCTGGGCTGGGACAAGCCCGCCGCCCACCTCGGCGCCCTGCGTTCGTTCATGAACTCGCTGGATCCGACGAACCTGGTCGACGAAGGAGCGTCATGACGGGTGACGCGTCCGACTCGCCTTGATCAGCTTGTCGATCAGAGCGAGTCGGTCGTCGCGAGCATGTCCTCAGCCGGTACGTCGCCACCCGATCGACGTCCAGTCGATGTGCTCGATCGTGTCGGTGATCCCGTTGGCCTCACGGAACTCCCGGATGGCCTGCCGGCAGCTGGGCAGGATGTGGTCGTCCACGATGACGAAGCCGCCGACCGAAAGCTTGGGATACAGGTTGACGAGCGCGTCCATGGTGGACTCGTACAGGTCGCCATCCAGGCGCAGCACGGCGAGGGACCGCACCGGCGCGGTCGGCAGGCTGTCCCGGAACCAGCCCTCCAGGAAGACGACCTGATCGTCCAGCAGGTCGTACCGCTCGAAGTTCTCCCGCACCTGCTCGATGGACACGCCCAGCACCGAGTTCGCGTTGTCCAGCCCCAGTTTCACGTCCAGCGGATGGCTGGCGCCGTTGGTGTCCGGGATGCCCTGAAAGGAGTCGGCCACCCATACGCGCCGGTCGGTGATGTCGTTCGCGCGGAGGAAGGAACGCATGAAGATGCACACACCGCCACGCCACACTCCGGTTTCGATGAAATCGCCCGGCACCTCGTCTTCTACGACCTGTCGCATGCAGCGCTCGAGGTAGTCGAGCCGAACCCTGCCGACCATGGTGTGCGCGACCGACGGCCAGTCTCTGCCCTTTTCCCGCTGCGCAGCCTGATAGCCGTCGACCTGCTGCTGCCCTATGGGAAGCGGCGCGTCCTGGTAGATGGTGTTCGTCAGCGTCTTCTTCATCAGGTCAAGATAAAGCTCGGCGCCTGTGCTCATGATTTCCTCGCACTGTAGATTTCCGGCATTCCATAGAACTGTCGGGTCTCCGCTTACAGGGAAGCGTGTCCGTCTCCGTTCCGCCGCGGCGCCGGGGAAGACGCCATCAGGGTCTGCACATACGCATGGTAGCGATGCGAATCTCGGGGAATCCCTAGAGAATTCTTGAGATAGCGCGGAGCCGTCGCAGAGTGCGGCCAGAACCGCGCCGCGGCGATCTGGCCGGCGGGCGCTATTTATAGGGAAATCATGAATCTTTTCTCGGTACTCTCGCGGAGAGCCCAGTCATCGACACCACCGGTGCGGCACTGAATGGGGATCACACGTTTCCCGTGGACGGCGAGACGTTTGCGGTCCGCCACCGCCGAGGACCATCCAGCGAGCGGCAAGTAGGGGAGATTCCGATGCGGATTCTGTTCACAGTGTCCAACTGGGCTGGGCACTACATGTGCATGATCCCGCTGGCCTGGGCGTTCCGGGCGGCCGGGCACGACGTTCGGGTCGCCTGCCCGCCGCAGCAGGTGCAGGGAGTCATGGCCACCGGGTTGATGCCGGTGTCGGTGCTCGACGCGCCCGACATGATGGAGAGCGCCCGGCTCGCATACTGGGTTCTGGCGATCAACACCCCGCCGCAGAGCGGCGACATGCCGCTGCCGCTGCACCCGTTCACCGGCCAGGCGCTGGGCTCCGTACGCGACTTCGACACCGGCACGCTCAGCGACTTCTGGAAGAAGACCATCGCCGCGGTCCAGCGCAGCTACGACAACGCGGTCGATTTCGCCGCCGCCTGGCGCCCCGACCTGGTGGTGTACGACCTCATGGCGGCCGAGGGCGCGTTGATCGGCGCGCTGAACGAGGTGCCGAGCGTGTACTTCGGGCCAGGCTTCATCGGCACCGTGGAGACCGAACCGGGCCTCGACCTGGTGTCCGCCGATCCTCTGTCCTGCTTTGCGAAGTACGGCGTGGACTGGACACGTCACAAGATCAAGTACGCGGTGGACCCGTCGCCGGACGTGGCCATTCCCCCGATGGGCGACGCGCTGCGGATTCCCATCAGGTACCAGCCGTACAACGGATCCCAGGACGTGGATCCGTGGTTGCTGGGACCGGTCAAGGGCAAACGCGTCTGCGTGGTGTGGGGGAACTCCGCGACCGGGGTGTTCGGCGAGCGGCTGCCCGCGCTCCGCCACGCCGTCGAGTCCGCCGCCCAACTGGCCGCCGAGGTGGTGCTCACCGCCCCGGTGGCCGAAGTGGACGGCCTGGGCTCCCTGCCCCCCAACGTGCGGGTGCTGCGCAACTGCCCGTTGGAGCTGATCCTGCCCGGCTGCGACCTGATCATTCACCACGGCAGCGCCAACTGCCTGATGAACGGCATCGCGATGGGCATCCCGCAGCTGTCCCTGGCCCTGAACTTCGACGGGCAGATCTACGGCAGGCGGATCGACCCGCAAGGCGCGACCAAGACCCTGCCCGGCCTCTTGTTCGACAGCGAGGCGATCGACAAGGCCCTCGCCGAGGTGCTGTTCGACAACAACTACCGGCGCCGCGCGGTCGAACTGAGCCGGTCCGTGGCCGCCGCGCCGACCGCCGCGCAGGTCGCCGACCTGCTCACCACACTGGCCCGCACCGGCGAACTGACCGCCGCCGACGTCGCCGACCTGGTGGCCGGCCGATGACGGTCACGAGCTGGGGCATTCGGGTCCTCCACGCCACTCAGAACATCACTCAAGAACCTATGAGCGAGGTCGTATGAACAACACAGAAGGCACCGCGACCGTCAAGGCGAAACCGCCGATGCAGATGGGTGACCTCAACTTGATATGGGAGTGGAACTCCCCGGAAGAGATGCAGGTGCAACTGGCGGGCACCCAGGATCGCGAGGAATACCTGCGCGACCGCGTCGACCGGGCGAACTGGATCGCCCAACGGCTGCGGCTCACCCCGGACTCGGAGATCTTCGAGATCGGCAGCGGTGAGGGAATCATGGCCGAGGTGGTCGCCCCTCGGGTACGGCGGCTGCTGTGCACCGACGTGAGCCGGTCGTTCCTGGCCAAGGCACGCCTCACCTGCCAGGAACACACCAACGTCGGCTACCACCACATTCAGAACGACTTCCTGGCGACGCTGCCGTCGGCGAGCTTCGACGCGGGGTTCTCCCTCAACGTCTTCATCCACCTCAACGTCTTCGAGATCTACCTCTACTTCCGGCAGATCCGCCGGATTCTGCGCACCGGCGGCCACTTCGGTGTCAACTTCCTCGACCTCGGTCCGTCGACCCAGAGCTTCTTCCACTTCTACGCGGAGCGCTACCAGCAGGCGAATCCCTTCGAGTTCAAGGGCTTCCTGGCCTGGCACGGAGTCGACATGATCGCCAAGATCGCCGCGGAGGCCGGACTGACGCCGTTGCTGGACGAGTTCGTCAACGAGGACGGGGTCTGTTTCCTGATCCTGCGACGCGACGAGGAGCCCGCCGAATGAACCGCCGGCCGCTCGGCGCGGAGGGCCCCTGATCTCCCCGGCCTTTCCCAGCCACCTAAGGAAACGTGATGACCTCGGCCGATCTGGATACGCAACGCGCCACCGAGACTCACCCCGACGGGGTGAGCGAGGGATTCCTGTCCTGGTTCGCCGACCGGACGCGCGCCACAGCTTGCCAGGTGACCCGCACCCCGCTCAGCGATCTTCGTGGGTGGTCTCTCGACGCGGCCACGGGAAACCTGACGCACCACAGCGGCCGGTTCTTCGCCATCGAGGGGCTGCACGTGCGCACCTCGTACGGCCAGGTCCCCGAGTGGAGCCAGCCCATCATCAACCAGCCGGAGATCGGCATTCTCGGTCTGCTGGTGAAGACCGTGGACGGTGTGCCCTTCGGACTGGTGCAGGCGAAGATGGAGCCGGGCAACTTCAACTCGGTCCAACTCTCGCCGACCGTGCAGGCGACCCGCAGCAACTACACCCGGGTGCACAGGGGAGACCGGACGAAGTATCTGGAGCACTTCACCCACCCGCGAGCGGGCACCGTGGTGGCCGACGTGCTCCAGTCCGAACAGGGCTCGTGGTTCCTGCACAAGCGCAACCGGAACATGATCGTCCAGGTCGACGACTCGGTGCCGGCCGCGGACGGGCACCACTGGATGCCGTTGGACGAGCTCCGCAGCCTGCTGCGGATCGACGGCCTGGTCAACATGGACATCCGTACCGTGCTGTCCTGCCTGCCCGCTTCCTTCTTCGCCGCCCAGGACAGACACGGCACCGACGGCATGGCCTCGGCGCTGGCCCGATCCATCAGCGGCGACGGCACTCCGTTGCACAGCGCGGAGACCGTGCTGAGCTGGTTCACCGCCGCCAAGAGCAGGCACGAGCTGGCTGTGCGGCGCGTGCCGCTGCGGGCGCTGCCCGGCTGGCGCAACACGCCTGAGGAGATCGTCCACGACGACGGGCAGCACTTCAGCATCATCGGCGTCAGCGTGCGAACCAACGACCGCGAAGTCGGCGAGTGGCACCAACCGCTGATTTACCCGAGCGGGCGAGGACTGGTCACCTTCGTCGTGAAGGACATCGACGGGGTCGCCCACCTGCTGGTGAACGCGCGGTACCAGGCAGGTCTCCTGGACGCCATGGAGATGGGGCCCACCGTCCAGTGCAATCCGGGGAACTACTCCGGCCCCGGGCCCAGGTTCCTGGACTACGTGCGGCAGGTGCCCGCCGAGCGCATCCTCTACGACACGATCCTGGCCGAGGAGGGCGGCCGGTTCTACCACTCACAGAACCGATACCTGCTGGTGGACGCGGGTGACGACGTGCCGATAGAGGTGCCGGAGGAGTTCTGCTGGGTCACCGCCCACCAGCTCACCGGCCTGCTACGGCACGGCTACTACGTCAACGTGGAAGCCCGCAGTCTGCTGGCCTGCCTGCACAGCCTGTGGTGACCGTCGTGTCGGAGCGGCCCCCGGTCTCCCGCCCGGTCCGCATCGGCCTGCTCGGTTGCGCCGACATCGCCCGGCGCCGCACCCTTCCGGCGATCCTGGCGGAGCCCGCGGCCGAACTGGTCGCCGTCGCGGCCAGGGACACGAACAAGGCCAAGGTGTACGCCAAGGAGTTCGGCGGCGAGGTCGTGCGCGACTACGAGGCGCTGCTGGCCCGGCCGGACGTCGAGGCCGTCTACGTCCCGCTGCCGGCCGGGCTGCACCACGAGTGGATCATGCGCGCCCTGGACGTCGGCAAACACGCGCTCGTGGAGAAGCCGCTGACCACCCGGTACGCCGACACCGCCGAGGTGCTCGCCCTCGCGGGGGCGCGCGGGCTGACGCTGATGGAGAACCTCACATTCCTCCGGCACGGCCTGCACTCCACCGTCGCGAACCTGGTGACGGCCGGCGAGATCGGTGAGTTGCGCGCGGTCCACGGCGTCTTCGGTTTCCCGCCGCTGAACCCCGGGGACATCCGCTACCGACCGGACCTCGGCGGTGGCGCACTGCTCGACGTGGGGGTGTATCCACTGAGTACGGCGAGGCTTTTCCTCAGGCCGGATCTGGAGGTGGTCGGCGCGACCCGCACCGAAGATCCCGAGCACGGCGTCGACGTGGCGGGCGGCGCGCTGCTGTGCTCGCCGGACGGGCGCACCGCCCAGATCGACTTCGGATTCCAGCACGGCTACCGCTGCGAGTACACGCTGTGGGGAAGCCAAGGGTCGATCTTCGTCGACCGCGCCTTCACGCCGCCGCCGACGTGGCGGCCGACGGTCCGGCTGAAACGCCAGCACGACGTGCAGGAACTGGTCCTGCCCCCAGAGGACCAGTTCGCCACCACCCTGCGCGAGTTCGTCACGGCGGTCCGCACGGGCGGCGAGCGGGCCGGCGTGGCCGAGCGGAGCCGGACCCTGGCCGGGCTGGTCGACGAGGTTCGGGAGCGGGCGCGGACGCTGCGGGCGGGCCAGGGGCTTCCCGGCCGGGGCGAAGACCTGATCAGGAGGCACGGGTGAGTGAGGATCGCATCGTCGTGGTCGGCGGCACCGGATTCCTGGGACGCCAGATATGCAAGGACCTCGTCGCAGCGGGACGTGATGTGCTCGTCGTGGCGAGGAACGCGGCCCGGTCCGCTCCCGGATACCGGTTCAGGGCCATCGACGTCTCCGACACGCCGACCGGGGAACTGGCCGCCATGCTGGCCGCCGAGCGCCCGGACACCGTGATCAACGCGACCGGCGGCAAGTGGGGCCTGACCGGCCGCGAGCTGGAGGCCAGCTGTGTCGGGGCGACCCGGCACATCCTGGCGGCCCTGGCGAGCGCCCGGCTGGCGCCCCGGCTGGTACACCTCGGCTCGGTGCTGGAGTACGGGCACGTCGCGCCGGACGGCACCGACGCCACCCAGCGATCGCCCGGTCCCGCCTCCGACTATGACCGGTTCAAGCTGGCCGCGACCGAGGCGGTGCTGTCGGCCGCTGCGGCCGGGACCGTGGACGCGGTGGTACTGCGGCTGGCCAATGTCGCCGGCCCGGGTGCGCCGGCGGCGAGCCTGCTCGGCCGTGTGGCCGACCGCTTGGCCGCCGCGGCCGGCCGCGGCGAGACCGCGATGATCGAGCTGACCGCGCTGAACGCCCGCCGGGACTACGTAGATGTCCGGGACGTCTCCGATGCGGTCCGCGCCGCGACGCGGATCACCGGCCGGCCCACCCCGATCGCCATCGGCCGCGGCGAGGCCGTCCCGGTGCGCACGCTGGTCACCATGCTCATCGAGGTGAGCGGGGTGCCGGCCACCATGGTCGAGATTCCCGCCCCGGACCTCGCCGCCGACACCGACGACTGGACACGGGTCGACCCCCAGCCCGCGCGTGACCTGCTCGGCTGGACACCGCGAAGGACGCTGCGCGACTCGGTCCACGAGCTCTGGCACGACGTGATGGAGCGGACGGCTTCCCAGCCGTCTCGCAGTGGCGGAAGCGCGTAGGGCGTGGCGGCACCGGCAGGCCGTTCACGAGGTCGGTCAGCGCCCACCGGGGGACGGTGATCCGCTGCCGTTCGTCGGCGGCCGGCCGCGGCGGGACGTTGAGCAGCGTCTGAGCCGTTCCGTCGCGATCTTCTCAGCGGAAGAAGGCCAGCAGATCTTCGAGCAGCCGCGGGTAGCCGTACGCCTCGCGGAGCTTGTCCTGGATGTCGCCCACGATGCGCGCGTGGCGCTCGAAGTCCACGGTCATGCGGGTGAGCGCGGTGGCGGAATCGGAGCCGAGCCTCAGGTACTCGACGGCGTCGCCGTACACGGAGGCCATGAACTCCGCCTCGGGCGGGACCACGGGAAGGCTTCCCGACGCAAGGGTCTCGAACAGCCGGGCGGTGAGTAGGCCCGTGCCGCCCACCAGGGCACTGACGAGGATCGGCGAGATCAGCGCTCGCCCCATCTCCTCGATGACGTTTCCGAAGGGAACGGGCGGATGGATCTCGACGCCCAGCCCCCGCAGCCTGCCGGGCTCGCTGAAGGTGATCTCCTCGAATCCCGGGCAGGTGTCGCCGTCCCACCAGCGGCCGCAGACCCGCAGCGACCGCAACGGCGGCTCCGCCCGCTTCGCCGCGGCCATGACCTCGGCCAGCGGCTGCCAGCGGTCCCAGTTGCTGCCGATGTACTGCAGGTCGTAGTCGATCTTTCGATCCGGATTCAACGGGTGTCGCGCCGGGGGCAGCCCGAAGCACTTGAAGAACTCCGCGCCGGGGGGCAGCGGTCCGGCCACCTTGGGCTGCAGGATCAGGTCACTCAGCGTGGAGTAGAGCACCTGCCAGCTCTCGGCTGAGTATTTGCGCGACTCCACTTGGACGCCGTCGGCGATGCCCCAGTGCCCGTCGAAGTCGATGATCAGCCGCCGGTCCCTGGGGATCGAGCAGGCCAGCTCGATCTGCTCGGGAGACAGGAACTGCCGGGCCTCGAACATGAAGACCAGATGCGTGCACCAGCTCACGTCATGCTCCACCGGCAGGTGCCGCGGAACCTCGTCGTCCAGCCGCGACAGCGGCCCGCTGATCCGGATGTCGCAGCCCGCCTCGTCGGCCGCGCGCACGTAGGCGGCCACGGTCTGGCTGAATCCCGCCTGCCAGTGGAAGTTCCCGGAGATCAGAATCCGCGGCCGAGTCACCGTTTTCCCGCCTTCCGTACCCGCAGCGCACTTCTCCTGCGCTTCATGATGGGGAAGCGGCGAAGGAGCCGCCGCACCGCCTCCACGGTCTCGACCTTCACGGTCATCGCCCGAGCTCGGCGCCCGCGCCCGTTACAGCCCCCCTCGGGGCTTCCCCGGCGGGGCCGTCCAGCGTCCCGGATTCATCGGAATTCCGCAACATGATGAGCGTCGGCCCGGTCAGCGCCGTCGTGACCAGTGCGACCAGGACCAGCACAGTGAAACCGAGCTCGTTGATCAGGCCGTGCTGCAGACCGACGCTCGCGACCACGAGTTCGGTGACGCCCCGGCAGTTCATCAGCGTGCCCAGCACGAACGCGTCCCGTCTCGGCAAGCCGGCCAGCATCGCGCCCGCCATGGTGCCCCCGTACTTGGAGCCGATCGCCACGGCCACCACCAAGCAGAACAACCACACCGCCGAGGCCTGCCCGAACAGCTCGGGCAGCGACATGCGCAGGCCGATGCTGGCGAAGAACAGGGGCAGCAGCACGACCATGGTGAACCCGCGGAAGGAGGCGGTGAACTGCTCCAGGTGCGGCAGGTCGCGCGGCATGACCAGACCGAACAGGAAGGCTCCGATGGCCATGTGCATGCCGGCCATCTGGCTCAGCGCCGCGCAGATCATCAGGCCGGCGATGACGGCCGGCGCGAGTAGGTGCGTTCTCCCCGTCCCGCCGCCGCTCGCGCGGAAGAGCGTCCGCAGCAGCGGGCGGACCACCGCCACGAGGACGACGCCGAGCGCGGCGGCCGGCACCAGCCCCAGCCAACCGCCGCCGGCCGCACCGACGCCGGCCAGGATCAGCAGCAGCCCGGCCCAGGCGGCGCCGTCGCCGAGGGCCGCCGTGGTGAGGGCGAGGACGCCCAGCCGGGTGTGCTGGAGACCGTACTCCACCAGGATGCGCCCCAGCACGGGCAGCGCCGTGATGGACAGCGCCAGACCCAGGAACAGGACGAACGCCGGCTGGGGGACTCCTGCCCCCGCCAGGCGCTCACCGGTGGCGATCCCCAGGACGGCGCCCAGCGCGAAAGGGACGAGCAGCGCGCCGGCCACCAGCCGTGCAAGCAGGCCCCACCACCCGTCGCGCCGATCGACGCGTAGCTCCGCACCGAGCAGGAACACGAAGAAGACGAGGCCGAGCTGGGCCATGAGGTCCACCGCGCGGATCACGTCGGGTGTGAAGACGGCCGCGTGCCCGTCAGGCCACAGCGCTCCCACCGCGGTGGGACCGATCAGCAGGCCGCCGGCGATCTCGCCGACCACTCTCGGCTGGCGTAGCAGCCGGAGCACGCTGCCGGTGACATGCGCGCACAGAACGATGAGGCTGACCGCGATGAGAAACCGAGCCGCCGTGTCAAAACTCATGCCTTAGGACACCCTCCACGCCGAAAACCTGCGCAGACCGACCAAGAGCGGCACGTCGTCGCGTTGCTCGACCTCGTGGACCTCGCCCAGCACCAGCGTGTGGTCGCCGATCGAGATCTCCTGACGTACCTCGCACCCCGCGAGCGCGAACGCGTCCTTCACCAGCCACGGCTGCCCGTGCTTGGGCGACGGCCGCCATTCCACCCGGGCGAACCGATCCGGCACGTCGCGCGAGAAGATGTCGGCCACGTGCCGGGATTGGGCGTGCAGCAGGTTCACCGCGAAGTACCCGCTCTCCCTGACGGCCGCGAGGGTTCCGCTGGCCTCGCCCAGGCAGACCAGCAGCGTCGCCGGATCGAGGGTGACGCTGGACAGCGCGGTGCAGGCCATGCCATGTGCCCGCCCCGCGGCGTCGAAGGAGGTGACCACGGCGACCCCCGTGGGAAAGGCGCTCATGAAGTTGCGATAGTCCGTGGGAGACACGGGGACATTGACGTCCGGGCGTCCTGTCATGTCCTTCCTTTCCGGAGGGGTCCGCTGGGAGGGTGCCGACGGGTGCGATCACCCCTGCGGATACGCGGTGGCCCACCAGCCGAAGGTCCGACGTAATCCCTCCGAAACGGATATCTCTGGCTTCCAGCCGAGGACTGCCCGGGCCATCTCGATGTCGGGACAACGCCGGTTCGGCTCGTCCATCGGCAACTGCTGGGAGACCGTGCGGAGCTCGACCCCGGCCTCACCGGCGATCAGCTCGGCGATCTCCCGCACGGTGAGCTCCTGGGTGGCGCCGATGTTCACCGGCCCGGGCGCCGTGCTGCGCATCAGGGCAAGCAGGCCCCTGACCGTGTCGTCCACGTAGCACAGGGATCTGGTCTGGTCGCCGGAGCCGTTGATGGTCAGCGGCTCGCCGGCCAGGGCCTGGTCGATGAAGGTCGGCACGACGCGGCCGTCGTTGCGGCGCATCCTCGGCCCGAAGCTGTTGAACAGCCGGGCGATGGCCGTGTCGACGCCGAGCGTCCGCCGGTAGGCCGCCGTCAGCGCCTCCGCGTAGCGCTTGGACTCGTCGTACACCGCTCGCGGGCCGACCGGGTTCACATTGCCCCAGTAAGACTCTGGCTGGGGGTGCTGGCTGGGATCGCCGTACACCTCCGAAGTGGAGGCGAGGAGGAAGCGCGCCTGGTGCGCGGCGGCCACCCGCAGCGCGTTCTCCGTTCCCGCCGAACCCACCCGAAGCGTCTCCAGCGGCATGCGCAGGTAGTCGAGCGGCGAGGCCGGCGAGGCCAGGTGGACGACGTAGTCGACCGGCTCGTCCACGGTGAACGGCTCGGTCACGTCGTGGCGGATCAGGCGCAGGCGCGGCGACTGCTCCACGCCCGCCAGGTTGTCCGGCTCGCCGGTACACATGTTGTCCACACAGATCACGGAGCAGCCCTGCGCGACGAGTGCCTCGCATAGGTGGGAACCGATGAAGCCGGCCCCGCCCGTGACGACCGCGCGGGCGCCTTGCAGGCTTTTCATCGGTCCGCCAAGAGTTCGTCGAAGTCCTCGTCGGTCGGCGCGGCTGTCGGGGCGGCTGTCGGGGCGGCTGTCGGGGCGGCTGTCGGGGCGGCTGTCGGGGCGCCGGCGATGGAGTCGCACATCTCCTCGGCCCTCCCGCGGTGACGCTGACCGACCTCGTGCCCGGCCACGCGCGGGGCCCGAGCCGGCGGCACCCTGCGCACGTAGTGACCGGTCCGGTCGGACGCGGTTGACAGAACCCTCATGAGATCCTTCCTGGCGGAGTTCGGCGGCATGACGTTCAGGACGGAATGGGCATCTCCGGGTCCGCGAACTCGATCACGATGGTCCTGCGCCACTTCTCGCTCGGGTTCGATCCCGATCCGTGTACCAGGCGTACGTCGTGGACGACGATGTCTCCTTCCTCGACGGCGATGTGCGCCCTGGGACCGTCGTCGCGCACCGACGCCACGTCGGCGTCGTCCGGCAGCAGGTGTGATCCCGGCACCCCCTCCAGACACCCGTTCTCCGGGCCGGCCGCGTCCAGGCAGACGCTCAGGTTGCAGACCTTGTGCGGCCCGACGGTCACGCGGTCGCGGTGCCAGGGCACTCCGGCCGCCCGGCTGGGCTCCTTGAGCACGAGCGCGAAGACCGTGGGCGCAGCAGGGGCGCCGATGAACTCGGCGGCCAGCTCGCTCAACTCCGCCCGGAACAGCAGGTCGGCCTCGGGCCAGTCCTGCTTCTCCAGATTGTGGATGCGATACAGCACCGGGGCTTCTCCGTCGACCTCATAATTCCAGTAGTCGGCCGAGGTGTACCCCTGCTCGGTGAAACGGGAGATCAGCCGCTCCGCGCCTGATCTCAGGCGATCGATCGCGTCGTCCTCGAAGACGGGCCCGACGCGGACGAAGCCGTCCTCGCGAAACCGCGTGACCTTCTCGCGGAAGTCCCGCGTTACTTGGCTCACCGGACCACTTCCTTCCTGCACGCGGCGACGATGTCGCACACCTCCGCCGACACCCGCTCGTGCAGGACCTCGACCTCGGTGAAGCCCGCGTTCTTCAACGCCGCGAAGAGCGACGGGCGATCCAGCCATCGCACGTCCACGCTGAGCCCGCGGGCCTGGGGTTCGGGATGTCCCTCACGGACGTTCTTGACCGCGTACCCGCCCAGCGCGTCCAGCCCTTCGGAGGTGCCCCAATAGTGGGTCGAGAGGTACAGGCCGCCGGCGACGCTCGCGATGTTCTCCAGCAGAGTCCACGGTTCCCGGACGTGGTACATCAGCCCCGCGCACAGCACCACGTCGAACGCGCCGAGCTCGGCGAAGTCGAGGCGTTCGACGTCGGCGAGCCGGAGCTCCACGTTGGTCAGCCCGAAGACCTCCACCACGAGCTCGGCGCGGCTCAGGTTCTCCTGGCGCCCCTCCATCGCCAGGACGGAGGTGCCCGGGCGCCGTGCCAGCGCCACGGTGTCGGCCCCTTCCAGCGCGCCGAGCTCGAGAATTCTGCCGGCCTCGGGAAAAGCGGCGAAGAAGGCCTCGGCCCGCCCCTCCGGGTCCTGGCTCAGCAGATAGTCGTGGGAAGATCCTTCGGCATAACGCACCCCGCCGTATTCAAACCCGTTGACCCATGGCTCCAGCTCGCGCACACGGCGCTGAATTTCCTCGGCGTCCATCACAATCCTTATCGGTTCGCCCGGTGCAGAGTGCCGGTGTCTTCCAGTCTTTTCTCTACCAGCCGCGCCCATTCCGGAACCTGGTCGCCGTCGATTTCCAGGGCGAACGACGACTGCAGTTCCGCCGGGCCGACGGATGCCGCCCACTTCGCGGTCCGCGCCAGCCCTTCGGCCAAAGGCGTGTCCGCCCAGTTTCCGAAGATGGAGCGCGCCTCTTCCGTGGCGGTGTAGGCCACCGTCACCTCGTCCCTGGACGGCAGGTGGGCGATGGGATGCTCGGGCACCCCGGCGGCCGACCGCACGGCCAGCGCCAGCTCCAGCACGGTGTTGGTGCTCGCCGATCCCACGTTGAGCGCCCGTCCCCAGGCGCCCTCGGTCTCGGGGGCCCGGCTCACCACGTCCACCACGTCCCCGATGTAGGTGAAGGCCCGTACCTGGCCGCCGTCGCCGTACACCGTGATCGGCTCGCCGCGCATGATCTGGTTGAAGAAGATGGCGACCGCGTTGCGGTAGGGGTCGCGCATGTTCTGCCACTCGCCGTACACGTTGTGCATGCGGAAGGCGGTGAACGGCAGCCCCTGAATCCGCATCGTGACCTCGAGCTCGCGCTCGATGACGTGCTTGGCGATGCCGTAGCTGTCCACCGGCACCGGGAACGAGGACTCCCGCATGGGGGTCTGGCCATGGCCGTACACCGCTACCGACGAAGCGAAGCAGAAGAACGACACCCCCGTCTGCAGCGCGGCGTTGATCAGGGTGATGCTGCCCATCACGTTCGTTCCGTAGTTGAGGCTCTTGACCGAGTGGCTGATCGCCTCGGCGGCGAACGCGGCGAAGTGAAACACCCGGTCGAAGCGGCGCTCGTGGAACAGGGCGTCTACCAGGGCGGTGTCGGTCACGGAACCCACGACCAGCTCCGCCCCCGCGGGGACGCGGCTCTCGCTGCCCCCGCTGAGATCGTCGAGAACGGTGACCGCGTGCCCATTCGCGAGCAGGCGCTCAGCCAGGTGGGAGCCGATGAAACCGGCTCCACCGGTCACCAGACAGTTGGTCATCCAGTCTCCTCGGGTTACGCGACGGCGCGCGGTCGCCTGAGCGGTTCCCACGAGTCGCGGTTGGCTTCGTACCAGCGGACGGTCTCGCGCAGGCCGTCCTCGAAGGCGATGCGCGGCTCGTATCCCAACTTGCGCAGTTTGGCGTCCGACAATGAATACCGGCGGTCGTGTCCCTTCCGGTCCTGGACGCGCTCGACCCGGTCCCAGCCGGCTCCGCAGGCGTCGAGCAGCCGCTGGGTGAGCTCGATGTTGGTCAGCTCGGCGGTACCCGCGATGTGGTAGACCTCCCCCGGCTCGCCGCGCTCGGCGACGAGCTGGATGCCGCGGCAATGGTCGTCCACGTGGATCCAGTCGCGGACGTTGGCGCCGTCTCCGTAGAGGGGCACCGTCTGACCTCGCAGGAGGCGGGTGACGAACAAGGGAATGATCTTCTCGGGGTACTGGTAAGGGCCGTAGTTGTTGCCACAGCGGGTGATGCTGACCGGCAGCCCGTGGGTGCGGACGTACGCGCGGGCGATCAGGTCGCCGCCAGCCTTGGCCGCCGAATAGGGAGAGTTGGGCGCCAGCGGGGTGTCCTCGTCCCACGAACCGGTCTCGATGCTGCCGTAGACCTCGTCGGTGGAGACCTGCACGAAGCGGCAGCTCCCGGCGTCCAGACACGCCTGCAGGAGGCGCTGAACGCCCAGCACGTTGGTGCGCACGAACGCGGAGGAGTCGGCGATCGACCTGTCGACGTGCGATTCGGCGGCGAAGTTGATCACCACGTCGTGGCCGGGCACGAGGTCGGCGAGCAGGTCCTCATCGCAGATGTCGCCCTGCACGAAGACCAGCCGCTCCTTGACCGGTTCCAGGTTGGCCCGGTCGCCGGCGTAGGTCAGCCGGTCGAGGACCGTCACGTCGGCCTCGCGCCAGGCCGGATAGGCGCCGGACAACAGCGCGCGGACGTAGTTCGAGCCCACGAAACCGGCACCGCCGGTGACGAGAACACGGGGCATCAGCGGCCTACCTGCACGTTGTTGTGGTCGCCCAAGATGAACCTGTGGGTCTTGGAGACGTCCTGGGTGGCGACCACCCGCGTCTCCCTGCCGATAAGCGACTGCTCCAGGCGGGCGACGCTCTCGATGTGGGCGCCGCGCAGCACGATCGAGTGCTCGATCTCGCTGTCGATCACCACGCAGTCTCGGTCGATGGAGGTGAACGGCCCCACGAAGGAGCCGCGGACCACCGATCCGGCGCCGAGGACGACCGGACCGACGATCTTGGAGTCGGCGACGACGGCGCCCTCTTCCACCACGACATGGCCGATCAGCTCGCTGACCGCGTCCACCTCACCCGCCACCGCGGGCTCGATGCCCTCCAGGACGAACCTGTTCACCGCGAGGATGTCGTGGACGCTGCCGGCATCGCGCCAGTAACCCGAGGTCACCATGGGATCGACCCGGTGGCCGTGATCGATCAGCCACTGGATCGCGTCGGTGATCTCCAGCTCGTTCCGCCGGGACGGCTTGATCTCCAGGACCGCCTGGTGCACGGTCGAGTCGAAGGCGTAGACGCCGATGAGGACCAGGTCGCCCGTGGGATGCTGAGGCTTCTCCTCGACGCCGACGATGGCGCCGTCCTCCCCCAGCTCCGCCACCCCGAACGCCTGCGGGTCGGTTACCTTCGTCAGCATGACCTGCGCCTGCGGGCCCTCGCGGCGGAAGCGGTCCACGAAATCGCTGATGCCGCCGATGACGAAGTTGTCACCCAGGTACATGACGAAGTCGTCATCCCCCAGGTAGTCGCGTGAGATGATCACGGCGTGCGCCAGCCCGCGCGGCTCCTGCTGGAAGATGTAGGTCACCTCCAGCCCGAATTCCGAGCCGTCGCCGACCGCCGCCTCGATCTCCTTCGCGGTGGTGTCGCCGACGACGATTCCCACCTCGCGGATGCCCGCGTCGCGGATCGATTCGAGACCGTAAAACAGCACGGGCTTGTTGGCGATGGGAAGAAGTTGTTTGGCGAATGTGTGCGTGATCGGACGTAAGCGTGAGCCGATTCCGCCCGCCAGTACAAGCGCCTTCACGAGTCGGCTCTCGCGGACGGGCCGACGGGGGCAGGCTGTTTCACGGAGACTCCAGTGGTGTCGGCGATCCGGATTCTTCGCAAAGCTACCAAAGTCAGATTCATAATTTCCCTAATATTATCTCCGGTCCGACAGGAAGATCTGGACGTCGCCGGTTTAACCGCCTTCCGAATAACCAAAGGAGCTTATGTTTGGGAAAGAACCTTCTGCTGCCGTCAGACCTCGGCCAGCAGCCCGGTCAGATAGTCGGCGATGCCCTGGACAGTGGGCCGCTGCCAGAACAGGGTGGCCGGCAGGCTCTGTCCCAGGCGCTTCTCCAGCCGCCGGCGGATCACCACCGTCATGACCGAGTCGAGTCCCTGCTCGGCGAGCGGGCGCCGGAGATGCAAGTCCGCGGCGGACAGCCGCATCTCCGTCGCGATCTGGCCGCGCACCTCGTCCAGCACGTGCTCGCGCAGCCGTTCGGGCGGCAGGTCGGCGAACGGCACGGCCTCCTCGGCCGCCCCTGGCCCGTCCTCGGCCGGCGGGGGCGCGTCGATCACCTGGTAGCGCAGACCGGCCACGCTCGCGAGCACGTGCCCCGCCTCGTCGGCGACCACGGCGTCGACCACGTCGGGCCGGTCCTGATCGAGCACCACCTCGACGGTCGCGGCCCGCGGCGGCGCGCCGGCCGTGACCATCTCCTCGATGTGGACCGCCATGCGCAGCAGCCGGACGCCCGGGAAGGCCGCCGGGGCTATGGACATCACCGCGTCCAGCGCCGGCGCCCAGGTGCTCGCGTCGGCGAAGGAAACGCGCGCCCGCAGGACGCCGTTGCCCGACAGCAGATTCTCGATGGTCCACTCGAACCCGGTCGACGGCACGCCGACCTCGGTCAACGCCCGGCGCACCAAGCCGGGGTCGGCCGGTTCCAAGCGATACTCCGCGGAGTCCACCAGCGAACCGGGCGCGTGCGAGGGTTGCTCGCCGACTCTGGCGTCGGCGTGGACGAGCCAGGCGGGATCCTCCCCGTCGTCGTCGCCGGCCATGCGTGACGCCAGCCGTACGGCATGGCCGTCGCGGACGACCTGGACCTCCCTGAGGTCAGCCGTCATCAGCGGGTGGCGCATCGCGAGCTCGGCCAGCACCGGCGATCGGCCGTCGCGCGCGGCCGCGTCGAGGAAGGTGACGGCGAACACGGCGGCGGGAACGATCTCCACGCCGTTCAGCGCGTGGCTGCCCGGATACGGGCGGCTCGCGTCGTCGAGCGCGGTCTGCCACACCAGCAGCGGGCTACCGGCGATGCTGGTCCGAGTGCCCAGCAGGCTGGCCGAGGCCACGCTGTGGCCGCGTCCCTTCACCCGCGTCCGCGGACCCGGCCGGTGCCAGTGCGTGCGGTGCCGCCACGGGTGGACCGGCAGCGTGGCCAGCTCGCCCTTCGGGTGCAGCGCCCGCCAGTCGACGGCGATCCCGTTGCAGTGGGCCTTGGCCACGGCGCTGAGGAAGGCACGCGCCTGCGGGTTGTTCCGGCGCAGAGTCGAGCCGACGAAGCCGTCCTCCACGCCGAGCTCGGCCAGCGTCTCGTGGATGGAGTGCGTCACCACCGGATGCGGGGAGATCTCCAGAAAGGCGTGGTGGCCGTCGGCGGCGGCCTCGCTGACGGCGTCGGCCAGGCGCACCGGGTTGCGGAGGTTCGCCGCCCAGTAGGCGCCGTCGGCCGTCATCGCCGCGCGCGGGTCCTCCAGAGCGGTGGTGTAGATCGGAATGCGGGCCTGCTTCGGCGTGAGGTCAGCCGCGGCGGCCATCAGGTCGGGAAGCAACGGGTCCATGTGAGGACTGTGGAAGGCCACGTCGGCGGGGACGCGGCGGACCCCGACGCCCTCTTCCGGCCACTGCTCGATCAGCGCCTCGATCGCGTCCCGGTCGCCGGACACCACCGTGGAGTGCGGCGAGGAGGCGATTCCCGCCACCACGTCCGTCCGGTCGCCGAGCCGCGCGGCGGCCTCCGCGAACGGCAGCGTGACCATCGCCATCGCCCCCTTGCCGGAGACCCGGCGCAGGAGCGCCGAACGCCGGCAGATCAGCCGGGCCCCTTCCTCCACCGTCAGGACCTCCGCGACGACGGCCGCGGCGATCTCGCCGACGGAGTGCCCGATGACGGCGTCCGGGCTCACCCCGCGAGACCGCCAGAGCGCGGCGAGCCCGAGCTGCATCGCGAAAATCATGGTCTGGATGCGGTCGACGTCGCCTAACGCGTCCTCCAGCAGCACCTGCCTCGGGGAGAACCCGATCTCCGTGCGGTAGATGGGCTCCAGGGTCTCGATCACCTGCGCGAACACCGGCTCGGCCAGCAGCTCGCGGCCCATGCCCGGCCACTGGGAGCCGTGCCCCGAGAAGACCCAGACCAGACTGGCGTCCTCGCCGGCGGGCGAACCCGCGACGACGCCGTCCGTGGGCTCCCCTGCGGCCAGTGCCCGCAGCTCCCTGACGAGCTCGTCGCGGCCGGCGGCCACCGCCACCGCTCGCTCGGCCAGGTGCGAGCGGCGCAGGGCCAGCGTGTGCCCGATGGAGGCCAGGTCCCCACCCTGCTCGATCTGGTCGGCCAGGGCCTCGGCCATGGGCCGGAGCGCGGACGGCGACGCGGCCGAGAGGGGGAAGAGCATCTCGGCTTCGGGGCTGGCTTCCCGCTGTGTCGCCGCCCGGGGTGGGGCCTGCTCCAGCACCACGTGCGCGACGGTCCCGCCGTACCCGAAGCCGGACACGCCCGCGCGACGCGGATGGCCGCGCTCGGGCCACGGGGTCTGGCCGGTCACCAGCTTCAGTCCCAGCCGGTCCCACTCGATCGCCGGGTTGATCTCGGTGGCCAGCACGGTGGACGGGATCTCGGCGCGGTCCAGCGCCAGGACCACCTTGATGACACCGGCGACGCCGGCCGCGCCCTCCAGGTGACCGATGTTCGACTTCACCGAGCCGACCAGGCAGGGACCCGTCTGGCCGGTGCCGTAGATGGCGCCGATCGCCGCCGCTTCCATCGGGTCGCCGAGCGGGGTCCCCGTCCCGTGGGCCTCGATGTAGTCCACCGTGCCCGGCTCGATCCCGGCAGCCCGCAGCGCGCCTGTCATGACGTGCTCCTGCGCCTGGCCGCACGGCGCCATGATCCCGTTGGTCCTGCCGTCCTGGTTGACCGCGCTGCCGCGCAGTACCGCCAGCACCCGGTCACCGTCCCGCTCGGCGTCGGCCAGGAGCTTCAGCACCACGACGCCGCAGCCCTCGCCGCGGCCGTAGCCGTCGGCGGAGGCGTCGAACGACTTGCTGCGCCCGTCGGGGGCCAGCGCTCCCGCGGCGTCGAGCGTGAGCGACTGTCCAGGCGAGACGAGCAGGTTGACGCCACCGGCGAGCGCCACGGCGCTCTCCCCCAGGCGCAGGCTCTGCGCCGCCAGGTGCAGGGTCACCAGCGAGGCGGAGCAGGCCGTGTCCACCGTCATGCTCGGCCCGCGCAGGTCCAGGGCGTGCGAAACGCGGTTGGAGACCGCGCAGTTCGCGGAGCCGATGCCGGTCCAGGCGTCGAGGCTCGGCAGGTCCTCCAGTTGCCGGCCGCCGTAGTCGTAGGTGCAGATGCCGGCGAAGACGCCCGTGTCGGTTCCGGCCAGTGCGCGGGGCGGGATGCCCGCGTGCTCCAGAGCCTGCCAGGCCACCTCAAGAAAGATCCGCTGCTGCGGGTCCATCAGCTCGGCCTCGCGCGGGGAGATACCGAAGAACTCCGCGTCGAAGCCATCGATCTCGCTCAGGAAGTTGCCCGCCCTGATGACCCGCCGCAGCGTGGTCGCGAACTCGGGCCCGAGGTCCCGGTAGCCGTCCCAGCGGCCTTCCGGCACCTCTCCCGTGGTGGTCTCGCCACGGGTCATCAGGTCCCAGAACGCGTCGGGCGAGTTGACGTCTCCTGGGAAACGGCAGCCGATGCCGATCACGGCGAGCGGTTGGTGAGCCGCCGGAAGCGGCTTGAGCGCAGTGGGCTCCACGGATGTCCTCCCTCTGCTGTCGGTTTTCTAGGCCCACGCGGTCCGCTCCAGGACCTGGACGATCGCGCAGGAAAGGACGAGGCCGGGCGCGGTTCCGAGCATCAGCATGTGCTCTCCCGGCTTCAGCTCGCCGGTGCGGACCAGGTGCTCGAAGGAGAGAATGTGGTCGCTCGCGCCGCAGTGCCCGATGGTGCGGCCGAATTCCCAGGTCGAACGCTCCATCGGCAGGTCCCACGCGGCCATGACACGCTGCTCGACGACCTCCCTGGAATAGTTCATGAAAGCCACCCGGGCGATGTCGCCCATCTGGATTCCCGACTCCTCCAGCGCCTGGCCGACCAGGGCCGTCAGCTGCTCGGGCATCGTGGCCATGGCCGCCGCCGCCGGGCTCTGAGTGGCGAACTGCTGGCCGATCCTGGCGCTGAAGTCCGTGGGCCGCCCGCGGGTGATGCTCGGCGGGAACAACGGCTCGTCACCGCGGTGCAGCGCCTCGGCCTCGGGGATCGTCTTGGAGCACACCGAGCGGAGCCGCGCGAACCCGGGCCCTTTGGTCAGCACGACGGCCGACGCGGCGTCACCGCCGATGAACCCGGGCCCCATCCGCCAGCGGTTGATCAGCGGCGTGCCGTAGTTGTCCGCGGCGACGAGCAGCGCACTGCCGCGCTCCGGTACGGCCAGCAGACAGCCCGCCGCCAACTCCATCGCGGCCATCATGCCGTTGCAGCCCTGCCGTATCTCCAGCGCGAGCAGGTCGCCGCCCACCAGGTGCCGCTGGAGGTAGGAGTGCGGCGGCCAGCCGTCCGGCCCCTGGTGCCAGGTGCTGGCGTACAGGAGGAGGTCGAACCCGAGAGGCGAACCGCCCCATCGCTTGACCGCCTGCTGCGCGGCGCGCAGGGCCATCTCCGGGGGCGGGATCTCGCCGGCGATCGCGGTCCCGCCGAGTTCGTGCATCTCGACGTCCTCGGAGGGATAGTGGCCGTTCGCGACGGCCCACTCCACGCTCACGGTCGGGGGCGTGAAGGTCCCAAGCGCGCCGACGAAGATACCTGGTGTGCGCACGAGCCCGTCTCCTCAGGGGATGATCTCCATCTGGGCCATCATTCCGAGCGCGGAATGCTCGGGGAAATGGCAGTGGTACATGTAACGGCCCAGGTAAGGGGTGTCGAAGGTCATCTGTATGCGTACCGACCCCAGCGGTGGCACGTAGACGGTGTCTTTGAGACCCGCATCCTCGGGCAGCGACGGGCCGGTGTCCCTGCCGAGCACCTGGAACTGCAGCAGGTGAGTATGGAAGGGGTGATCGAAGGGAAACGGGGACACGTCGGCGTTGACGATGTTCCAGATCTCCGTGGCGCCCTGCATGACCTGAATGTCCACCCGGTTGGGGTCGAACGGCCTGCCGTTGATCAGGCCGATGGGGGGCCTGAGCGACATGTCCATGCTCATGACCACCGTGCGTTCGACGGTGGCGGCGGCGAGCGCCGGCAGCGGGACCAGCACGTCGGGCACGCCGCTGCGATCGCGGCCGTCGGCCGGCGACACGTCGAAGCGCAGGATCGGGTTCTCCCCGTCGTACAGATACAGCGGGCCGTGCCCCACGTGCGGGGCGAAGTCCACGACGATCTCCACGCGCTCGCCCGAGGAGACCACCACCTCCGTCTGCTCCACCGGCGCGGGCAGGAGCCCGCCGTCCGATGCGATCTTCGTCAACGGCACGCCGCCGATGTTCAGCTGGTAGACGTGCTTGAGGGCGGAGTTGAGCAGCCGGAACCGGTACCTGCGCGCGGCGACCGGCAGGTACGGCTGCGCCTTGCCGTTCACCAGGGTGGTGGTCCGGTTGTCGGGGTGGCCGAAGACCAGGGCGCCGTTCTCGTCGAACTGCGCGTTGCGCAGCATGATGGGCACGTCGTACGCGCCCTCGGGCAGGTTGAACCGCCGTTCGGCCTTGTCCTCGATCAGGTAGAAGCCGTGCAGGCCGCGGTAGATGTGGTCGGCTTCCAGGCCATGCGTGTGGTCGTGATACCACAGCGTCGAGGCACGCTGCGCGTTCGGATATGCGTAGGCCCTCGTCTGCCCGGGAGCGATGAGGTCCATGGGGTGGCCGTCGTTCTCCGGCGAGACGTGGCCGCCGTGCAGGTGCACGTTGGTCGGCCGGTCCAGCTCGTTCGTGAAGGTCACCTGAGTCCGGCGGCCTTTCTCGGCCCGGATGGTGGGGCCGACGAACTGGCCGCCGTAGGTGAGCACGGGGGTGCGCAGGCCCGGGATCAGCTCCGCCTCGGCGGTCCTGATGGGCAGCGTGTAGATGTCGGTGTCCGCGGTCGTCTGCGACGGTGTGAGCGTCGCGGGCACGGGCATCCGCTGAGTGAACGGGGCGAACGTCACAGTGGTGGCGTCCGCCAGGGCGGCGCTCCCCATGTGGCCGGCGTGATGCCCGTTCGCGGTGGGCGTCAGCGGGGGCAGCAAGTCCCCGGTGAACGGCAGGACCGCGGCACCGCCCAGCACGGTGGCGCCGAGGGTGACGAAATGCCGTCGATTCAGCATACGGATTCCTCGTTCAGCGGGCCCGACCGATGCCCAGGGTGGGAACGGTTCTCAGGTACGAGCCGGTGACGGAGTCGAACAGGTCGTGGGCGTCGAACTTGCCCGGCGCCTCGCCGACGGGGGCCTTCGGCGTGTTGCCCGTGGCCATGAGCCCGGCCTGCTCTGCCGCCGGGAAGAGCTGGTCGAGGGCCGCCGCCGTGGAGCCGGCCGGACCGCCGCCGATGACCAAGACCGTGCTTGGCATTGAGCTCCAATCATAAAGCTGAAATAGTGCCGGCCGACCTAATGACTACTCACTCTACGGTCGGCGAAAATCCAGATCAATGGCGCCGGTAATATCTAGTAGAACGTCTAGTGTGCACCCTGTCCCCCGGCCCGGACGGCATCCTTTGCTATCGTTTTCTTACGACCCCTGCGAGGATGGCCATGGACAACATGTATGACCGGAGCCCGCTTTGGGATCGGTACGGCAGAACCCAGGTGACAAAAGAAGCCGTAGCGGATCTCGCCAACTTCAAGTCGAACGAGGTGAACTTCAAACTCGCGCTTTGGGATCCGCGAGTCAATGGCGTGCGATATCTGAAGACTTTGATTCACGCCCTGAGCTCCGGGCTGAGCGCGGCCAATTGGACGAGGCTCCGCAACATCCGCAACCGGACCCTGGGCAACCCCATCGCCATCAGGTACGACGGCGAGACGGTCTGCCTGGATTACCTGCAGGCCGTGTTCGAGGTGGAGTTCATGTCAGCCGGCGTCGAACTGGACGGCGCGGCGGTCGTGGAGATCGGCGCGGGTTACGGCCGGACCTGCCACGCGATGCTGTCCAATCACGATGTCGCCGATTACCACATCATCGACCTGGAGAATTTGCTGACGTTGTCCAGCGGCTACCTGCGCGCCGTTCTGGACGACGAGCAGTTCGCCAAGGTCCATTTCCATCCCGTGGCCGACGTGGCCGCCCTCTTTCGCGACCACCGCTTCGAGCTGTGCGTCAACATCGACTCATTCGCGGAGATGAACGCGGAGACGGCGCACGCCTATCTCGCCCGCATCGCGGAAAGCTGCCGCCACCTCTACGTGAACAATCCGGTCGGGAAGTATATGGACAAGAGCCTGGACGGCCACTCCCAAGGGAACGAGGTGGTCGCCCTGGCGCTGCGGACAGGACTTCTGCGCGACATCGTCGATATCCACGACAACCGGGCGGTCGAGGCCCAGTCGCGTAAGTTCGTCACCGCTTATCTGCCCGGCGACGACTGGCGCTGCGTCGCCGAGAGCCGGACCGTAGCGTGGCCGTACTACTGGCAGGCGCTCTACCGGAACGACAGATGACCCGGCCACTGATCACGGTGCTCGGCGCGTCCGGGTTCGTGGGTTCCGCAGTGCTGTCGGCGCTCGCCGAACGTCCCGTCACCGTGCGGGCCGTCGCGCGCAGGCCCGCGACGGTGTCGTGGACGGGCCGGGCCGACTTCGAGACGCGCGCGGCCGACCTGACCGTCGCCGGCAACCTCTCGGCCGCGGTGGCGGGCGCGGACGCGGTGGTCCATCTCGTGCTCGACACCGTGGGCTGGCGTGACGCCGACCCCCTCGCGAGCGCCCGGGTCAACGTGGGCGTGATGCGCGATCTCCTCGACTGTCTCCGGTCGTCGCCCCGGCGGGGGCGACCCCCCGTGGTCGCCTTCGCCGGTTCCGTCTCCCAGGTGGGCCCGGTGCTCAAGATGCCCATCGACGGCACCGAGCCCGATCGTCCCCAGACCGTTTACGACCGCCAGAAACAGTCGGCGGAGAATCTGCTCAAGCAGGCCTCGGGCGCGGGCGTCGTCCGGGGTCTCTCCCTGCGGCTGCCCACGGTGTTCGGCGGCGGCGGCGACCGGGGGGTCCTGGCGGCGATGGCGCGGCGGGCCCTGGCCGGCGAACCGATCAGCATGTGGCACGACGGGACGGTGGAAAGGGACCTGCTCCACGTCCGCGACGTGGCCGACGCCTTCGTCGCGGCGCTCGATCACGCCGACGCCCTGACCGGCCGGCACTGGCTGCTCGGGCGCGGCCGTAGCACGCCGATCGGCGAGGTCTTCAGGATGATCGCCGAACTGGCGTCCGCGCACACCGGGCGGCCGCCCGTCCCGGTGGTCTCCGTCCCGCCGCCGGCCGACGCCCCGGGCACCGACTTCGCCGGCGTGTCGGTGGACGCCTCGGCCTTCCGCTCGGTCACGGGATGGCGCCCCAGGCTGCCCCTGGACGAGGCGCTCACCATGATGACGCGGGCTCTTGCCGAAAGTGCGCGGTAAGTTCGCGGCAGCGCCGGTAGTCGGGCAGCATGCCCGCGCTCCGGGCCTGTTCGAGGCTCGGTGCCGCCCGGTCACGGTCGGACAGGATGCCCCCGGCGCCGTCGGGCAGGGGAAGCCGCAGTGCGGGGTCGAAGGGCGACAGCGCCAGCTCGTTCTCCGGCACGTACTCCTGGGACAGGGTGTAGGACATCATGCTGTCGTCCTCCAGCGCGACGAACAGGTGGCCGACGCCCACGGGAAGGTAGAGGGAGGCACGGTTGGCGGCGTCGAGGGTGACGCTGTCCCACCGCCCGAACGTGGGAGAACCGACCCGCACGTCCACGACCACGTCCAGCACCCGCCCCCGGGGACAGCAGACGAGCTTGGCCGTGCCCGGCGGGGTGGCCGTGAAGTGCACACCCCGCACGACGCCCCTGCGGGAGACGCTGTAGCTGATCTGGCCCACCGGGAACAACGGATGCCCGACCGTCTCGGCGAACACCGACTTCAGGAACGGCGAGAGGAAGAAGCCCCGCTCATCCGGGTAGACGGCCGATGCGAAGACGAAGGCGCCCTCGACCGCCAGCTCACGCGCCTGCAACGTGGACCTCGGGAACATAGAGGATCCACTGGCCGCCCGCCCTGCGGAACTCCTGCTCCTTGGCCATGATCTCCTCGGCGTGGTTCCAGGCGAACAGCAGCGCGTAGTCGGCGGGTTCGGCGGCGAAGGCGTCCGGCGGCCGGATGGGGATGTGCATCCCCGGCGTCAGCCGTCCCTGCTTGGCCGGCGTCGTGTCGCACACCCACGCCACCAGGTCGGGGCCGATGCCGCAGAAGTTGGTCACGGTGGCGCTCTTGGCCGTCGCGCCGTACGCGACGACTGTCTTCCCCTCGTCCTTCAGCCGGCGCAGCAGGCCGACCAGATTGTCGCGGATGTCGTTGATTTCAGCGACGAAGCGGCGCAGCCGGTGCAGGTCCGACAGGCCGCGCGCATCCTCCTCGGCGATCAGCCGCGCAAGAGCCTCCGAGGGGCGGCGCGCGCCGCCGCGGGCGATCGTGTAGCGCACCTCGCCGCCGTGCACCGGCAGCCGCTCGACGTCGATCAGCTCGAACCCGAAGCGCGCCGCCGCCGCCTGCACCGATCGCGCGGTGAAAAAGAAGAAGTGCTCGTCGTAGATCTGGTCGAAGGACCTCTTCTCCAGAATGTCGCCCAGGTAGGGGTCTTCGAAGACGAAGACGCCGTCGGGGGCGAGCAGCGCGTCGACGCCGCGGAAGACCGACTTCAGGTAGGGGATGTGGCAGATCGTGTTGGCTCCGTAGATGACGTCGGCGAAGCCCTCGCTCCGGTGGACCTCGATCGCGTTCGCCTCTTCGAAGAAGTCACCGCGCACCCGCAGGCCGCTTGCCCGCGCCACGTCGGCCACCTTGCCCGACGGCTCGAATCCCAGGTGCCGGACGCCCGCCTCGTGGATGGTGCGCAGCAGCACCCCGTCGTTGGAGCCGATCTCGACGATGAAGGGGTCTTGTCCGGTCAGCTCGGTTTGCAGAAAGCGGCGCGCAGTGCCCTCGAAGTGCTTCTGCATCACCGACGAGCCGGAGGAGTAGTACGGGTAGTCCTCGTGAAACATCTTCTCCCGCGGCACCTCCTCCATGAGCTGCACCATCGTGCAGGCCTCGCACACGCCGACGGCGAGGCGATATAAGAACTCGCCGGGCAGGCCGGGCTCGCTCTGGAAGTGGTCGGAAAGCGGCTGGCGGCCGAGGTCGAGGAACTCCACGACGTCGCCGTCGCACACCCGGCACGTGCTCATCACGATCTCCTTCGGTTTCACAGTGTCGGCGGCACCTCACGCAGAGCGTCGGTGGACATCGACGGATACATGGGAAGGGAGAAGACGTCTTTGGCCAGTCGCTCAGTGACCCATCCCGGTATCCGGGACGCGCGAACCCCGACATCGTAGGGACTGGCCGTGGACGGCTGATATTCAGCGTCACTCAGCTTCTCGGCATACTGTGCGGCACCCGGCGGCGGCCCTCGATGTATCGGCCGATGAGTTTCCGCCGCAGTATTTCCGCCCGTAGCTCATCCAAGCGACTGTTGTGGCCGGGTGCCCTGGCCCCATAATAACCTCCATCCATCCCGCAAAAGCCAGACGAGCCCTTCCTGCCACGCGGACCGCTCCGCGAAGCCCCGGCACAGAGCACCATAAAATATGCCTGCGGGCCGATTTGAAAGCATCCAATTGGAGATGATCGAGAAGTCTAGGAAAAACACTTGACCTTACCGAGGCGTTGCGCGACGACCGGTCGGTTGAATATACATTTAGCCGACCCGGATCGGAGGACCTGTGAAGATACTGTTTGTCGCCGGACCGACGAAGTCGAGCGTATTCGGCCTCGCTCCCCTCGCGACCGCCGCCCAGGCGCGCGGCCATCGCATCATCCTCGCCTCCTCGCTGGAGGGCGTCTCCGCGGCCGTGGGCATCGGCGTGCCGGCGTACTCGATGACTTCGCTGACCCTGACGGAGCTGATGACGCTGGATCGCGCGGGCAATGACCTGCGCATCCCGCAGAACGAGGCGGAGCTGCCGCTCTTCCTCGGCGGCATGTTCGGGCGGATGGCCGCCGCCGGCTTCGACCGCCTGCACGACCTGGTGACCGACTGGCGGCCCGACCTCATCGTCGGCGGCCCGCATTCCTACGTCGCGCCCATGCTCGCCGGCCCGCTCGGCGTGCCCTGCGTACGGCACTTGCTGACCGGGAACACGGTCGACAGGGAAGGCGTCCACCCCGGCGTGGAGGAGGAGCTCCGCCCCGAGCTGGACAAACTGAAACTCGATCACGTCCCCGCCTTCGACCTGGCCGTCGACATCTTCCCGGCGAGCCTGCTGCCCGAGGGCGCCGGCCCTGTGCAGCCATTGCGGTGGACCCCGATGAACGAGCAGCGTCCGCTCGAACCGTGGATGTTCAGCCAGGGAGAACGCCGCAGGGTGGTGGTGACCGCAGGCAGCCTCGCGACCACCGACCACAACTTCGGCTTCCTCCTCGGCCTCGTCGACGCCTTCTCGGCCCTGGACGTGGAGGTGGTGATCGCGGCGCCGGACGAGGTGGCCGAAGGGTTGCGCGACGAGCGCGGCGTCGCCCACGCCGGCTGGTTCCCGCTGGATGTGGTGCTGCACACCTGCGACCTGATCGTCCACCACTCCGGCACCATGACCGCGCTGGCCGCGCTGCACGCCGGGGTGCCGCAGCTGATCATCCCGCAGGAGAGCAGGTTCATCGAGTGGGCGCAGATGCTGGCCGCCGCGCACGCCGCGATCACGCTGCCGCCCGGAGAGGACACCCCTGACGTCCTGGCCGCCGCCGGCCGGGAACTGCTGAGCGACCCCCGATACGTCCGGGGAGCGGGCGAGATCGCCAGGGAGATCGCCGAAATGCCCGCGCCCACCGACGTCGTCGGCGTCCTGGAAGAGCTCGTGAAAGCCTAGGAGTGGCATGCGTGTGCTCGTGACCGGCGGATGCGGGTTCATAGGTTCACACCTGACGGACGCGTTGTTCGAGCGGGGAGACGCCGTAACCGTTCTCGACGACCTGTCCACCGGCCTGGCCGGACGGGTGAACCCGCAGGTCACCGTCCACCGACAGTCGATCGCGGACGCCGCGGCGCTCACCGGCGTGGTCCAGCGGGTCCGCCCGGCCGTGATCTGCCATCTGGCGGCCCAGCCCGACGTGCGGGTCTCGGTCGCCGCGCCCGCGGCGGACGCGGGGATCAACGTGGTCGGCACCGTCAACGTGCTGGAGGCCGCGCGCGCGGTCGGCGCCAGGGTCGTCTTCGCCTCCACCGGCGGCGCCCTGTACGGCACCACCACCGTGAGCCCTTCCCCCGAAGAGCTCACGCCGAGGCCCGAGTCCCCCTACGGCACCGCCAAATACTGCGCCGAGCAGTACATCGGCCTCTACAACAGGTTGTACGGCACCGGTCACGCCGTGCTCCGGCTCGGCAACGTCTACGGCCCGCGCCAGGACCCGTCGGGAGAGGCCGGCGTCGTGGCGATCTTCTGCGGCCAGATCCTGCGCGAGCAACGGCCGACCGTGTACGGCGACGGCAGGCAGACCCGCGACTACGTCTACGTCGGCGACATCGTCGAGGCGTTCCTCGCCGCGATCGAGCATGGGGGCCCCGGGGTGTGGAACATCGGCACCGGGACCCCGGCCACCGTCTTGGACGTGCTGGAGGTCATCGGGCGGGTCGCCGGCCGTACCCCGGAGCCGTTGTTCGCCCGCCCCCGCGCCGGTGAACTGCTGCACTCCGCGCTGGAGGTGAGCAGCGCGGCCGCCGAGCTGAAATGGCGCACCCGCACCTCCCTCGATGAAGGGATCGCCCAGGTTTACTCATGGGCGGCGGCCGACAGCCCCGTGCGCGCCCAGCGCTAATATTTTGGGGTTTTCCTCAGTTTCCCGGAGATTTCCTCCGCGTACAGTGATGCTATGTCTTCATCGGGAAAGGTAGTTCTTTGACGAGCGCGCCGGAACGATCCCGTCACCTTTATCGAGAGATGCGCCTGATCCGCGAATTCGAAGAACTCTGCCTTGAAATGGCCCTTTCCGGGGAACTTGTGGGTGGAATTCATCCGTACATCGGCCAGGAAGCGGTAGCGGTGGGCGTGTGCTCCCGCCTGGCCGTGAACGACGTCATCACCAGCACCCACCGGGGACACGGGCATGTGTTGGCCAAAGGGGCCGATCCGAAGCGGATGCTGGCCGAGCTGTGCGGCAGCACCGAGGGCCTCAACCACGGCCGCGGCGGCTCGATGCACGCGGCCGACGTCAGCTTGGGGATCTTCGGCGCGAACGGGATCGTGGGAGCGGGCGCGCCCATCGCGGTCGGCGCGGCGTGGGCGGCCAGACGGGCCGGCCGCGATCAGGTGGCGGTGAGCTTCTTCGGAGACGGGGCGCTGAGCCAGGGGGTCGTGCTGGAGGCGTTCAACCTGGCCGCGCTCTGGTCGCTGCCGGTCGTGTTCGTCTGCGAGAACAACGGGTACGCGACCAGCCTGCCGGTCACCGCGGGACTGGCGGGCGATCCGGTGCGGCGGGCCGCCGGCTTCGGCGTCACAGCGCGCGCGGTCGACGGCATGGACGTCGAGGCGGTGGCCGAGGCGGCGTCCGAGGCGGTCGACGGCTGCCGACGCGGCGCCGGCCCCTACTTCCTGGAGTGCCGGACCTACCGCTTCAACGGTCACCACTCCTACGAGCACCAGGTGGGACTCAACTACCGCGACGACGACGAGGTCGCCCGCTGGCGGGATCGCGATCCGCTGACGCTGCAGGCCGGCCGCCTCCCGGCAGATGTCGTCGAGGCCGCGGACGAGGAGATCGCCGCACTCCTCGCCGACGCCGTGGCGTTCGCCCGATCGAGCCCGGCGCCGGATCCAGGAGACGCGCTGCGCTACCTCTACGCCAATCCGATGGGAACGCGGACCGGGGCGGTGCTCTGATGACGCATCTGACATACATCGGCGCGCTGCACCAGGCGCTGCACGACGAGATGGGCCGCGACGAGCGGGTGTGCGTCTTCGGGGAGGACGTACGGCTCGGCCTGACCGGCATCACGTCAGGGCTGGCCGCCGCCCACGGCGAGGACCGCGTGGTCGACATGCCGCTGTCGGAACAGGGCTTCACCAGCCTCGCGACCGGCGCGGCGATGGCGGGCCAGCGCCCGGTCGTGGACTACCAGATCCCGTCCCTGCTGTACCTGGTGTTCGAGCAGATCGCCAACCAGGCGCACAAGTTCTCCCTGATGACCGGCGGCCAGGTGAGCGTTCCCGTCACCTACCTGGTGCCCGGCTCGGGCTCGCGCTCCGGCATGGCCGGGCAGCACTCCGACCATCCCTACAGTCTCTTCGCGCACGTGGGGATCAAGACCGTCGTGCCGGCGACGCCGTCGGACGCCTATGGCCTGATGCTGTCGGCGATCCGCGACCCCGACCCCGTCGCCGTGTTCGTCCCCACGTTCCTGATGGGGGCGGCCGAGGAGATCACCGGAGAGCTGGGGCCGGTTCCGCTCGGCAGCGCCAGGGTCCACCGCGAGGGCACCGACGTCACCGTGGTCGCCGTCGGTCACCTGGTGCAGACCGCCCTGCAGGTCGCGGCCGAGCTGGCCGACGAGGCCTCGATCGAGGTCGTCGACCCCAGGACCGTCTACCCGATCGACTGGGCGACGCTGGGCACGTCCGTCGCGAAGACCGGGCGGTTGGTGGTGATGGACGACTCCAACCGCGCGTGCGGCCTGGGCGGCGAGATCGTGGCCACGGCGGCTGAGGAGTTCGCGCTGGTCACCGCGCCGAAGCGGGTGTCACGGCCGGACGGGGCGGTCATCCCGTACGCGCTCGCACTGGATCACGCACTGCTGCCCAGCGCGCAACAGCTCATCGGAGCCCTTCGCGCCGTACTGAAGTGACAGCCGGCGTCATGAAGGACTGACCGTCACACCGGTTCCGTACCGGCCGCCGGTCGTGGACCCCGCGTGGCCATGCGAGCTCGTCGCCGTCGGCAAGCCGCGGACAATGGTGAAAGCGCTGCGCTGGAATTCCGCCGGGGAAGCTCACCCGCGCTACTCCCCGCACGCAAAAAGCTCCGGCCACAGACGATACACGGGGCCAGGATATCGGTCGCGATTTTGCGCCGGAGAATAGGGAATCAACTAGTGATTCCCGACTACGGTCGATTATTCAATAATCGCCGTGCAAGACTCGCCACGATGCCCTGATGATGCTGGAGCGAGTTGCCGTGACTGGATACAGCGCCACCGCGTTGGACGTCGGCGGAGTCATTTACTATGACGAACCTTTCGAGCTGGCCTGGCTCCAGGGCACGTTCGAACGGCTGTGCGCCACCGACCCGGGAATGACTCTCGGGACTTTCACCGAACAGGTCGATCGGCACTACTCGGGTGATGAGATCCTCACCCGTTCCGAGGAGGCGGCGGAGAGCTGGATGCGCGTCCGCGGCGCCTGGAGCGAACTGGCCCAGGAGATTCCCGGGGCGGTGCGGGCCATCGCCGAGCTGTCCCGGGAGACGCGCACGGTCATCGTGGCCAACCAGCCGCCGGAGTGCGCCGGCGTCCTTTCGGCCTGGGGGGTCGGCGCCGCCTGCGAGGCGGTGTTCCTCGACTCGCTCGTGGGGGTGGCCAAGCCTGACCCGGCGCTGCTCGGGATGGCTCTGGACCACCTCGGCCTGCCTCCGGCCGACCTGCTGGTGGTGGGCAACCGGGTCGACCACGACGTCCTGCCCGCACTGGGCCTGGGGTGTGCCGTGGCCTTCGTCATGGAGGACGCGGGTTACCGCCGCCCATCTGGGGTGCATCCGGATCTGGACAGGGCGTATCGCGCGATCCGCTCGTCCAGGCCCGTTCCCACCGAGGGAGAGCGGGTCACGATCATCCCCTCCCTGGCCGAGCTGAGTACACGGGTCTGACTGACCGAGAGGAAGGAGCGCACGTGCGAAAGCGCCCGCCGGCAGTGATCGGGGCCACCGGATTCATCGGATCCCGGCTCGTGTCCGGGCTGCGCCGGGCCGGGCATGAGCCGGCCTCGTTCAACCGCACCCGCCCACCCGTGACCGACGGCCGTCCCGCGCTGGGGTTGCGCGAAGCCGAGATCGCCTTCTTCCTCGCGACGCGGACGACCCCGGCGCTCGCGGAGTACCGGCCCGGGGAGATCGCGGCGGAGCGGGCGCTGCTCATCAGCGTGCTGGAGGAAGTGGCGAAATCGGGCCGTCGGCCGGTGTTCGTGCTCGCCAGTTCGGGAGGCACGGTCTACGCCCCGCACGCCTGGCCGCCGCACGCGGAGTCCGCGCCCACGGGACCGACCTCCGCGTACGGCCGGGCGAAGCTGCAGTTGGAGCGCGATCTGCTGCACTACGCGGACCGGGTGCAGCCGGTGGTGCTGCGACTGGGCAACGTCTACGGGCCGGGCCAGCGGCCCACGCAGGGCTTCGGCGTGCTCGCCAACTGGCTGGCGGCCGCGGCCCGCGACGAGCCGGTCCGCCTCATCGGCGATCCTCAGGTGGTCAGGGACTACGTGCACGTGGACGACGTCACCGGGCTCCTGGCGACGCTCCACCGGTACGTCAGGGACGACAAGGCCGACCGGGTGCCCGCCATCCTGAACGTCGGCTCCGGCGTGCCCACCTCCCTGGCCGGGCTGCTGGACATCGTCTCGGCCTCGGTCGGGCGCGAGCTCACCGTGATCCGGGAGCGCGGCCGGCACTTCGACCAGCGCAGCACCTGGCTGGACTCCTCCTTGGCCGCCGCCTCGCTGGGGTGGCAGGCGACGACCAGTCTCGATGAGGGCGTGCGCCAGTACTGGAAGCAGGTGATGCAGGCCCAGTCGAGCGTGGACGTGATCGGCAGCCTGTGATCACATCTGGTCGGGCCGGTGCTGGGAGGAGATCGGCGTGCGGGACCGGCGCAGCCGCAGCAGAAGCCCGTGGACGGCGCCGGCGGCGGTGGCGGCGCCGTACAGGCAGGCCAGCGGCCAGCCCGCGGTGCGGTGCCTGTTCCACTCTTTGCGCAGTCCCGGGACCGTCTCGTTCCTGCCAGCCTCCGTCCTCCCCTGCCAGTAGGCCCGCCGCAGGAGATAGCGCAGCCGCAGCCTGCCGCGGTCCACGTCGTGCACGACGGAGTGCTCCGGCAGCAGCGCCTCCCGCCCGCCCGCCCGTCTCATCAGCTTGATGAAGGTGGTGTCCTCGCCGGACTGGAGGCTCTTTCCGGTACGGCTGAGCTTCAGGTCGAAGCGGAGGCCGTGGGCATGGGCGAAGGCGGTGTCCACCGCCATGCAGGCCCCCCAGATCTTGATCTCGCCTTCGTCGCGGTGCCAGCCGACGAGGTGGAACTGGCCCGGGGTGAAGTACCACGGCAGGCGGCACGGCGGCCGGCGCAGCCGGACGCCGGCCATGTGAGCGCCGGCGCGCAGGGACTCGCGGACGGCGGTGACGGCCGCCTTGTCGAGCCGGACGTCGTCGTCGGCGAACATCACATGATGCTCCGGCCATTCCGCGAGCACTTCGTTGCGGGAGGCCGACAGCCCCCGGGTGGCGCCGATGATGCGCATGGTTCCGCCCGCCGCGCGCACTTCGGCGGCCACCTTCTCCGCCTCCGGGCTGGCAGGCCGATCGAGGAGCACGAAATACTCGTCTCCGGACAACTGGGCCAGGTTATGACTCACATGCTTGAGCACGTTCTCACAGCGGAAAGCGCAAATCGCCACCACCATCGGCCGGTCCCGCGGGTCGTCGTCTCGCATCGTTCAGTCTCCACCGGTAGGCATTGAAAGTTCGAGGCCAGTCTTGCCGTAGTTTTATAGGGAAATTCCTAGCCTATTATCAAGCTTATTATGCGTATGCCTGAGAATATGAAAGTAAGCTTTCCGATGGAGGTCGGGCATGTTTCCACGGGCGCACCGAGTGGCTGCGGGAGATCCGCCGCTCACCTCTCGCGCGCAGTGTCGCCGCAGGAAACCGAGAACGGCGTCGCGCCATGGCGGATGCCTTTCGCCGACCTCCTCCTCTTCTTTCCGAAGGCGGCGCGGGCCGGGCGGCGACGCCCTCGGCGGTGCGGGTGACGCTCGCGACCGACGCGAGATGGCGGCACCGCCGTCATACGGCCAAGCCGGCGCCCGAGGCGGAGCAGCCGCCCATCGTCGGGCGGGTGGACGTCGTGGTGGACCAAGACCTCGTGGCGGGCGTTCCGATCGAGACGGGGAGGCGGTCCACGACTTCCCGGTGGACACGCTGCCCGCCTCATCGGCTCCCCGGTGGGTGCACTGCGGTTCTGCTGAGTCTCAGGGGCGGGGAACCCTCTCACCCAGTCGCACCTGGCCCGCCGCGGTCGCCCGGTCTCTGAAACCGGATCTGACCTCGCCGGCCATGGGAGCGGGCTGCCAGATACGGCCGTTCTGCAGTCCGCTGACGCGAGACCTGCCAGTGGATCTCATTTCCTGCTGCCCGGTCATCAACTTCTGCGACAGACGCCTTCCAGCGCAGCCTGATCGACTTCGTTCCAACTCTCAAGGAACGGTAAAGCGTTCCAAGCGGGGCGGCGGGATGCGGCCGTCGTGCCGCGGCGCTTCCGGCGGCCACGTGCCGGGGAGGAGAATTCCCATCGAATACGCTTTGGCGACGAGCGCCGGACGGTTCGGCACTCGAAGCTGCTGCAGGAGCTTGCTGACGTGGTATTCGACCCCTTGGCGACTCAGATACAGCTTGCCGGCGATCTTAAGGGTTCGCTCACCCGCGGCGATGCTTTCGATGATTTTGACGTGCAATTCCGATAAGGGGGTAGCAGAGTTGGAGTGCATGGTCCTCTTATCTATCGACCTTGTCCATGCCTGCTGGCGTCGATCAATGCGATCGACGTCCTCGTCCTCTAATTTGTTTTCACATGGCATCCCCCTCTCGTCGGACCGAGGGCCGGTCATGCCGCGTTACACAGTGATGTCATGCCGCTACACAAGAGAGCGCTGACCCACGCCAAAGGCACGATTTGGTGGCCCATACTCTATTGGGAACATAGTTGTCAAGCACTCGGTAAGTATGCCTAACTCAACTAGTTCGGAACACTTAGCAACGATAGCACGCAAAACCGGACCAATGATGATCTTGAAATCGCTCTAGTGGATTTACTAAACGCCACCCACCCGCGCCACAGAACGTCTCTGCGGTAGACCGTGTCCATCAGCGCGTGGAATCCACGTCCGGGGTCGGCCTTGGCCGCCCGGTACAGCGCATGCTGCAGGACTCGGACCGGATCACGCGGAACCCGTGGTTCCCGCGACCCCGACGCGGCGGGACTAACCTGACCGGCACTCACCGGGCCACCTCCGTGCACCATGACGCATCGACGAAGCAGCGGCCCTTCCCTCCCCGCCGGTTGTGTTGTCCGGTCAGGTCAAGCAGTACTATGGCCGTCTCCGACGCCCACCCGGCCGGCCATCCACTTCCCGGCTCGGACCGGTTATAGGACGCCACGCTCCGGCAACATCTTCCGCAGGTCACCGGACCGGGGAGGGCCTCCCCAGTTCCCGCCGCCACTGTCGATACGTTCCGCGCCCCATACGCGGGGAAGTTCTTCGCGGCAGCGCTCCAGGCTCTTCACCGCTTCCGTGGCCTTCCCCCTGGATTCGGGGGCTCGGCTCTTCCTGTTCCCGCCTTTGCAAGCGGACCTCTAACGACGCCGCAGGCTTCGCGTCCGTTCTGCTGGGCGCACGAATTCATGAGGTCAAGAAGAACGGCGAGGTCATCGGCCGGCAGCGAAGCCACAGCGGGGGGTGAGGAGCGATCCTGGCCACGGCGAGCAGGTCATCACCCGGCGAGATCCGCGCACCCCTGGCGTCCCAGGACACCTGTGCCGCCGAGCAGGACGACATGCCCTCCGCTCAGCTGTGTCTCCTGATCGGTTCGCGGAGCGAACTAAGCCTGCGCCCGATCCCTGATCTGGTCGACCAGCTGCGCCTGAACACGGATCGCCACCTCCGCGTCGGCGGGCTGCTCCGAAGTGCTCACAGCGCGGAGGAACGCGCGGAGGGTGGTGGCGAACTGGTCCTCGGGCGGCAGGGTCAGCTCCCGCACCTCGTCCTGGCGCTCCAGCCTGATCACCGGATGCCAGGTCGGCGGAGGCGTGTAAGCGCGGTCGACGAAGATCCGCCCCCCGCTGCCCCACAACGCGTAATCGCAGCGGTAGCCATGCTCGAACCCGAAGGCGACATGAGCCGTCCTGCCGTCGGGCGTACGCAGCAACACGTCGCCCGACACGTCGACGCCGTACTCCGGATCCTGCTTCAGCGTCGCGCCGACCACTTCGAGATCGGGGCCGAGGAAGCGCTGGGCCGTGCTGAGCGGGTACACGCCGACGTCGAGCAGCGCGCCGCCGCCCAGGTCTGGCCGGTATCGGATGTCCTTCGGGCTGAGCGGGGGGAAGCCGAAGGCGGCGCTGAGCATGCGCAGTTCACCGACCTCCCCACCGGACACCAGGTCCTGGACGGCGGTGTGCAGGCCGTGCCGGAGAGATGTGAGGTTCTCCATCAGCGTCAGCCCGCGTGACCCGGCCAGCTCCAAAACCTCGACCGTGTCGACGTGTCGCGTGGTGAGCGGCTTCTCCACGAGCACGTGCTTGCCGGCGTTCAGCGTCCTGACGATCCACTCCCGATGGAGTCCGGCGGGCAGCGGGATGTAGACGGCGTCGATGTCCGGCCGTTCCAGGAGCGCCCGGTAGTCCTCCACGGCCTGGCCGCCGAATCGGTCGGCGAACACCTTGGCCTTGGCCATGTCCCTGGCCGCGACGGCCACCAGTTCGACCGCGGGCTCACACTGGATCACCGGTAGGGTGCGGCGCCAGGCGATGTCGGCGCAGCCCAGCAGGCCGAGCCTGAGCGGATGCGTGGACACGACGCTCACCACAGACTGTGCAGGCAGGTCAGCAGGCTGCGTGCTTCCACGTTGACGTAGTAGCCGTGCCGCAGCAGGGTGGTGAGCTGGTGGGCGGTGACCCAGCAGAAGTCCACCGGCACCTCCAGCGGGAAGTCCTCGTCGGCTTCCACCAGCAGGTAGCGGTTCTGCGAGTGATGGAACCTGCCGCCCTCCTCGGCGAGGACGGTGTCGTACAGGATCCGCTCGGCGGAGACGCCCAGCACGTAGTCGAGGAAGATCGGCGGGCCGCCGGGATGGTTCTCCGGGTTACACTGGACGGTTGGTCCCATCTCCATGGCGTCCAGGAGGCCCGCCTGGAAGCGCGCGTGGACGAGCAGGTGCGCCACCCCGTCGACGTTCTTCACCACGAAGGCGACCAGCCCGCACCCCTGCGGGTGCAGCAGCGGCTGGTCCCACTCGGCCGCCTCACGGTGGTTCGCGCGTACGGTGACCCCGACGATGCTGAAGTGGCGTCCGTCTTCGTGGGTGATCTCCTCCCCGGGGCCCCGCCAACCCGGCAGCCCGCGCAGGGGAACGCGACGGACGGCCAGCTCGTGGCGGCTCTTGGCCGAGGTGAACCAGCTCAGGACGTCCACCGTCCCGTGGTGGGGCGTGCCCTGCCCGTTGACGGACCGGGCCAGTGCCGCGGCCATCCCCTCCTCCGTGAGTGCGCTGCCGACGTCGGAGAAGAAGAAGGCGGGCAGGCAGGACAGCACAGTCCTGGTGTCCGTGTTCACGAGCCCGTCGATCCGCAGCAATCGCCTGATCTCCGGCAGGGACAGCCAGCGGTGCTCGTCGGAGACGTGCAGGTCGTCGTCGACCAGGACCTGCCCGGCGGGCGGGCGGGTGAAGTACTCGAGGTACTTCACGCGGCTGCCGCGGTGGACGCCGGCGTAGTTGCTCCGCGTGGCCTGGACGATCGGCGAGAGCTGCATCGTGTTGAGGTCGCCCGGCTCCATCTTGGCCTGCACTAGGCAGTGGGGAACGCCGTCCACCATCTTCACCAACAGGCCGAGGATACCGATCTCCGGCTGGTTGATGATCGGCTGGCTCCACTCGCGAACCGCGCCGTAGCTCGTGCGGACATGCAGCCCTTCGACCACGAAGAACCGGCCGCTCTCGTGCCCCAGGTTCCCTGTGGCCTCGTCGAACGCCCATCCGCGCAGCTCGGTCAGCGGCGCGCGGTCCACGTGGCAGCCGGACATCCGGGTCCGCTCCGCGAACCAGGAGAGGAATCCCTCGCTTCGGCCGCCTCCGCCGGCAGCGAGGTTATGGTGGCTATCCAGATCTGCTGAGGTCATCACGTGTCCTTAGGTCTTCGAGCCGTCCGGCACGAGGGCTCACCACAACGAGGCCACCTCGGGCGCCTTGGTGTCGAGGTCGTGGCGCGAGTCCCACAGCAGCCGCAGATCGCTGTCCACCATCATGGCGACCAGCTCCTCGAAGGAGACGGCGGGCTTCCAGCCGAGCTTCTCCCCCGCCTTAGCCGGATCGGCGCACAGCTGGTCGACCTCGGCCGGACGCAGCAGCGAGGGGTCCACCACCACGTGCTCGCGCCAGTCCAGGCCGACGTGGGCGAAGGCCGACGCGACCAGCTCTTTCACGCTGTGCGTGACGCCGGTGCCCAGCACGAAGTCCTCTGGCTCGTCCCGCGCCAGCATCAGTGCCATGCCCCGCACGTAGTCCCCGGCGAACCCCCAGTCGCGTTCCGCGTCCAGGTTGCCCAGTTGCAGGGTGTCCCGCAGGCCGAGCTTGATGGCGGCCACGCCGAGCGACACCTTCCGCGTCACGAACTCGGCGCCGCGCACCGGCGACTCGTGGTTGAACAGAATGCCGGAGACCGCGAACATGCCGTACGACTCACGGTAGTTCTGCACCGTGTAATGGCCGAACGTCTTCGCGACGCCGTACGGGCTACGCGGGTGAAACGGCGTGAGCTCGCTCTGCGGGGTCTCCCTGGTCTTTCCGAACATCTCCGACGAGGACGCCTGGTAAAAGCGCGGCTGCCCCGGCCCCGGAGCCTGGGAGGCGGTCACCCCGCTGACGATCCTGAGCGCTTCCAGAACACGGAGAACGCCCATCCCCGTGATCTCCGCCGTGGTCGCCGCCTGCTGCCACGAGATGGGGACATAGGACAGCGCGCCGAGGTTGTAGACCTCGGCCGGCTGCACCTGCTCGATCGACGCGATCAGACTCGACTGGTCCAGCAGGTCACCGCTGACGAGCCTGACCTCCGGATTGGGCCGCTTCTTCCCACGGGTGGCAGGCGGCGCCTGGCCCCGTATCATCCCGAATACCTCATAACCGGCGGCAAGAAGGTGCTCAGCGAGATAAGTGCCGTCTTGGCCGGTAATCCCAGTGATCAGTGCGCGCTTAGTCAGGATAATCTCCAGCCATGAGGCCATCCGCGCGAGGTATCGCCTTGCGCCGACGGTCAACTGTCATCCAGCCATAGTTGAAACGGACGCGTTGCCCTTATCGCGCTTCACGATACGCAACATTCTTTCCGACATCACGAATCGGCAAAACAGTGTAGTGAATCTACTAGTGAGCGCCGCCGGCGCCTGGCGCGTCTGCCCTGGGCAGACGCCGTCACGGCCGACCGGCGCCAAAATCTAGCATTTCCCTCAGCTCCAATGCCGCCGGGGCACGTTAGCCTCGGTTACTCCTGCGCCCGGAGGAACGACCTGAGTGGAGGTCGCATGAAAATCGAAGTCCTCAAACCGTCCTGCAACTTGGATACCGTCAGAGATGGGCGCGGCGGCATTTTCACGTGGGTGCCGCCCGACCCCATCCTGGAATTCAACATGCTGCACATGCACCCTGGAAAGGTGCGCGGCCTGCACTACCATCCGCACTTTGTCGAATACCTGCTCTTCGTCGAGGGCGAGGGCGTGCTGGTCACCAAGGACGACCCCGACGACCCGAAGTGCCCCGAGGAGTTCATCCACGTCGCCCGTGGGGTGTGCACCAGGACGCCGAGCGGAGTCATGCATGCCGTACACGCCATCTCGTCGCTGACGTTCATCGCCATGCTCACCAAGCCGTGGGACGAGTGTGACCCGCCGCTGGTGCAGGTCGAGCCCTTGCCGCACACCTTGGAGCGCGTGTGAGAGTCGCCGTCGCCGGCGGGCGCGGCTTCGTCGGATCGGCCATCGTCCGCGCCCTCGGCGGCGCGGCCGTACCCGTCGATCGTGAGAACTACGAGGAGGCACGCCGCAGCGGCCCGTTCGACGTGCTGGTCAACGCGGCCTGCCCGTCCCGCCGCTACTGGGCGCGCCACCACCCCGAGGACGACCACCGCGAGACGGTGGCCAAGACCGAGGCGTTCCTGCGCGACTGGGAGTGGAAGAGCTTTGTCCAGATCAGCACCATCTCCGCGCGCACCCAGCTGGACACCCCCTACGGCCGGCACCGGGCCGAGGCCGAGGAGCTCTGCGCGGGCCGGCTCATCGTCCGCCTGGGCCCCATGTACGGCACCGGCTACAACAAGGGCGTCCTGCAGGACATGGTCGGCGACCGGCCGGTCTACGCGGCGGGGTCATCACGGCAGAGCTTCGCGCCGGTCGACTGGTGCGGCCGGTGGGTGGCTGGGCATCTCAACTCCGAGGGGCTGTGGGAAGTGGGCGCGCGGACGACGATCACCTTGAGGGAGATCAGGGACGCCGTCGGCTCGCGCTCCACCTTCGACAGCGACTGGGTCGATGACCAGTTCCCCGTGGTCACCGGCCCCGAGGCCGACTGGCCGGACGCCTCGGACGTGGTCTGCTGGCTCAAAAATCACAGCCGTCCTGGAGAATCATGACAAGTCAACCGCACATGACGGTCATCGACCGCTGCCGCATCTGCGACAACACCGACCTGCTGCCCGTACTCGACCTGGGCGCGCAGGCCCTCACCGGCGTCTTCCCGCGCACCCTCGACGAGCCTGTGCCGCAGGTCCCGCTGGAGCTGGTGGTCTGCTCGCCGAGCGGCTGCGGGCTGGTGCAGCTGCGCCACACCGCGGACTTCGGTCTCATGTACGGCGAGCGCTACGGCTACCGGTCAGGTCTGAACCGTTCCATGGTCGAGCACCTGCGCGGCAAGGTCGCCGCCATCATGGACATGGTCGAGCTCGGCGCCGGCGACCTGGTGGTGGACATCGGCAGCAACGACGGCACCCTGTTGTCGGCCTACCCCGTCGGCGGCCCCACCCTGGTCGGCGTGGATCCCGCGGCCTCCGCCTTCGCCGAGTTCTACCCCCCGCACGTCGAGCGGATCACCGACTTCTTTTCCCGCGACCTGCTCGGCGGGCGCCGCGCCAAAGTCGTCACCTGCATCGCGATGTTCTACGACCTGCCACGGCCGCTGGACTTCATGCGCGAGGTGCGGGAACTGCTGACTGACGACGGCATCTGGATCATCGAGCAGAGCTACATGCCCGCGATGCTCCGCGCCACCGCCTACGACGTGGTTTGCCACGAACACCTGGACTACTACGCGCTGCGCCAGATCGAGTGGATGGCCGAGCGCGCAGGGCTGAAGGTCCTGGACGCCGAACTGAACGCGGTCTACGGCGGAAGCCTCTCGGTCGTCCTGGCCAGGCATACGGCCGGTTCCCAGGTCAACGAAGCGGCCCTGGCAGCCATCCGCAGCGGAGAAGAGGATCTCCCACTCGCCTCGTTCGCGCGGCGGACCGTGGAGCACCGCGACCGGCTGCTCAACTTCCTCGCCGAGTCGCGGAAGAACGGCCTGCTCACCCTCGGGTACGGCGCCTCGACGAAAGGCAACGTGATCCTGCAGTACTGCGGGCTCGGCGAGGCCGACCTACCCTGCATCGCTGAGGTGAACCAGGACAAGTTCGGCTGCTACACCCCTGCCACTGGCATCCCGATCGTCTCCGACGAGGAGGCCAGGGCACGCCACCCCGACCAGTTCCTGGTCCTCCCGTGGATCTACAGGGAGCCGATGATCGCCCGCGAGCGCGACTTCCTGCGCTCAGGTGGGAAACTGGTCTTCCCCCTGCCCGAACTGGAGGTGGTGACCGCGTAGGGCACCCGATCCCCGACATCAGCAGCCGGCAAGAGAATTGTCAGCGACCCACATCAAGCAGCGCCCACGCCGAAACAGTGGGCGACCACAAACCAGCAGCGACCATCTATTCCGGCCGGCCGGCGGGGGCACTGTCTTTCAGCAGGACACGATGCTCATCCGCCAGACGGCCGCCAACCAGCGAGTCCGCCCTGCAGCGACCCGCTACGACTGATAGGACACAGGTGCCGGCGGTTCAGCGAATCACCACGCGCAATGCTCGGTTCCAGCAGTGGGAGTCTCTGCTCACCAACCGCAACAAGCGGACCCGAGCCCGCGAATTCCTGGTCCAGGGAGTCCGTCCGATCTCACTCGCGGTGGAGCACGGCTGGCCCGTCCACGCGCTCATCTACGACGGGCAGCGCAACCCGTCGAAGTGGCTGGAGGAGCTGCTGCGCGCCGTGCGGGTCGACCGGATCGCGATGGCTCCCGAGATGCTGGCGGACCTGGGTGAGAAGAACGAGGCGCCGCCCGAGGCCGTCGCCGTCGTCGGAATGCCCGCCGACGACCTCGGCCGCATCGCGGTCGGGGACGACTTCCTGGGCGTCGTGTTCGACCGCCCGACGAGCCCCGGAAACATCGGCAGCATCATCCGCTCGGCCGACGCCCTGGGCGCGCACGGGCTGATCGTGGCGGGTCACGCGGCCGACGTGTACGACCCGAAATCGGTCAGGGCGAGCACGGGCTCGTTGTTCTCCCTGCCCGCGGTCCGGGTGCCCGCGCCGGGCGACGTGGTCGGCTGGGTGGCCGCGCAGCGTGACCGCGGCAAGCCGATCGTCGTGGTGGGCACCGACGAGCACGGCGACTGCGACGTCTTCGACTTCGACTTCACCCAGCCGACGCTCCTGCTGGTCGGCAACGAGACCAGCGGGCTCAGCAGCGCATGGCGCGAGGCGTGCGACACGATGGTGAGCATCCCCATGGTCGGAGCCGCGAGTTCGCTGAACGCCGCGAACGCGGCCACCGCCATCCTTTATGAGGCGTCCCGGCAGCGGATCACCGTGGCGAGGACCGGCGGCCGGCCACAGTGAGGTCGGCGGCGGCGAAGAAGGCGACGGCTCTGGTGCCGATCCGCAGTGACTGACGCGGGCGGACGCCCGCCCCCGCGGGCACGCGGCGGCCGCGGACGGCCACGGCGACCACCGTGTGCGGGGGCAGGACCTCCCCCAGCGCCGCCATCATCGCCGGCAGGTTCTTGTCCTGATGACTTCCCTGCCAGCTGGTCTGCTCGTCATAGGGCGGATCGGTGAGCACGATGTCCGGCTCGTCGCCGTCGATCGCCGCGGCCAGCTGGGCGGGGTCGAAGACGTCGGCCGGCCGGAGCACGTGGTGGGGCACCGGGCCACCGCTCGCGGCCAGCCGGCGGGCCAGCCGCTCCGCCGCCTCGGCGGCCAGCGCGTAGCCGGGTTTCCCGAAGCGTTCCGCCCGGTCTGCCAGTTCTGCCGCCCTGTCCCGCAGGCCGGTCTCGGTCAGCAGGTTCAGGTTGGCCCGTGCCGTACCCAGTACGTCCTCGGACAGGTCGGAGGCCAGCAGCGTCTTGACGCGCGGGCGGTGGAGCAGGGCCAGCACGGTCAGCAGGTAGCCGCTCCCGCAGCAGGGGTCCCACACCACGGCCGGATCCGCGCCACCGCGCAGGGCCAGGGCACGCTGGAAGATCTCGGTGGCGAGCCGTACCGGGAAGGCGGGCATGCCGGGGGCGGAGTGGAGGACGGAGCCGCTGGCGAGGTCGCTGTAATCCACCCGCGCCGTCTCGTACAGGTATACCAATCTGCCCGTCCTTGTCGTCGAGGCCCCCAGATTACCCCGGCCGCGCCTCGATCCAGCAGAAGCCGGTTGGCGGCAAGGGCTCGATCCCGGTCAGGGTGAGGCCGCCGCCGGCGCACAGCCGCTCGAAGTCGGCGCGGGTCCGCTCCAGGCCGTGGCCGTTGACGAGCAAGTTGAGGTCGTTGAGGTAGGTGAGCGGATTCGCGCCCGGCGGCACCGCGTCGGGAAGAACGTGTTCGATCATCAGGATTCGCCCGTGGGGGGCGACGCTCTGCCCGCAGTGCCGCAGGATCGTCCCCGCCCGGTGGTCGTCCCAGCCGTGCACGATGCTCTTGAGCAGGTAGAGGTCGGCGCCGCCGGGTACGCCGGCGAAGAAGTCGCCGGTCTCGACCACACAGCGTTCCGCCACCGCCGCTCTGTCAAGGGTCTGCTTCGCCGCCGACGCGCCCGCGGCGCTGTCGTAGACCACTCCTCGCAGCCCCGGGTACGCCCGCAGCACGGCGGAGATCAGCGTGCCGTCTCCACCGCCCACGTCCACGACGGTCTCGAACCTGCTGAAGTCATAGCCTTTCGCGACCGTTTCGGCCACGCTCAGCGTGCCCTGGCTCATCGCGGCGTTGTACAGCTGCGACAGTTCGGGGTGGTCGGCCAGATAGCCGAAGAAGTCTGCCTTGAACGTCTCCTCGAAGGCGGGGCTGCCGGCGCGCAGGCTGAACTCCAGGTTCTGCCAGGCGGTCAGCATGACGGGCTCAGTGATCAGCCGGGCGAGCGCGTACATCGACCCGGGCCGGTCGGCTCGCAGGAGCTCCCCCACCTGGGCGACGCCGAACCGGCCCGGACTCGCCTCCGTCAGGACCTCCAGCGCGACCAGCGCGCGCAGCAGCCGGAGCATCGTGCTCTCGCGCATGCCGTACTCGGCTGCGAGGTCGCCCGCGCCGCGCTCGCCGTCGCCGATCGCGTCGGGCAGCTTGAGCCGCGCCGCCAGGCCCACCACCTGCGTGGCCATGCTGCCGAAGACGAGCCGCACCAGGCTCTGCCACGGGGGGGTTTTCGTCCGCTCTTCCATGGCGCTAGCTCTCTTCCTCACGGCCCAGGCCGAGGCGGATCGCACGCTCGACCGGCGAACACCCTCCGTCCGCCCGGTCGAGGTCCAACTCCCCGACCGGCAGCAGCGACGGCTGGGCCATGAACCGTGGGCGCAGGCCCGTGTTGGAGATGGGCGTGTGCACCAGGAACGGATGGCAGAGGTAGGCATCGCCCGCCTCGCCCGTGGCCGACGCGAGCGGCCTCTCCACACCCACCCCTGCCGCCTCCAGGTACGTCCCCTCTGGGCCGTACGGCGCGAGCAGCGGCGGCACGTCCAGATGGGAACCAACGCGCAGGAGCGTCGGCGCGTCACGCTCGCCGGTGTCGGTGTAGAGCAGGAGCAGCAGCAACGACCGGCCCCGCGAGGTCACGTTGCAGCGAAGGATCTCGTCGTAGTTGGGCGGCACGAGCGCTAGTTCGCCCTCCCAGTTCAGCGCGTTCGCCGCCTCCGCCTCGGCCGTCAGGAAACTGGCGTCGATGTGCCAGCCGTAGTCCTCGGCCTCCTCCGGCGGCTTCGTCCGCGGAAAGCGCACCGGAAACGTGCCGACCTTCTCGATGGGCGTCCACCGTCCGGGCCCGACCAGCTGATCGAAGGCGGCGTGCAGTTCCGGGGTGTTGGCGCTGCGCACGAACGGCTCGGCGTCCTGGAGTCCCAGTCTGACCACTTCTCTGGTCCACGTCCCCGGGTCATCCGGATCCATGCCGAGCTGCTCCCACAGGAGGCCGCACGCCTCGGCGGCAAGGTCTTTGGGGAACGCACCATCCACCTTGACGAATCCATCCTGGACGAATTTTTCGACCTGCTCGTCTGTCAGTAACCGGGCACTCATCGCGCTCCTTACGGGAGAGGAAATACCCCCGCTCGTTTATATCCGCGGAAACGGTGCCAGGTGAGGGGTGGCGCTAAGAACTAGAATTTTCCTCAGACGTGTGCTCTGGCCAAGGGACGACACATCCGGCTGATTACCACCATCCTCGACCCGGCCGAGGCGCACCACAGAGCAATGCCGGCAGAAGCTCTCATCGAGCCATGTAGACGCGCGTCAGCGGCCTGGGCGTAGGGGAAGTGGCTGCGAGTCTTGACCGCCCACAGGATCCAGGCGTTCGTGACGCTGTGTGAGGGGTGGGCCGGAATATGCCAGAAACCTGCTGCGAGGGTCAGTCTCCAGCACCGCGGCCAGGGCAGATGATCCGATAACGCTGCCGCGAGGACGGACCTTGTGAGCCATCGCCGCATTTCAGAGGCACACCCGCGCTGTTCTGCCAGCGGTGAACTCTGCCAGCGGTGAACACCGGCCCGACCGGGCTCGACGATCACTACGGTCCAGTCTCATGACGACAGTGACAACCCGCACGGTCGAGTACCCGGCCGACGGCCTGACGATGATCGGGCACCTCGCGCTGCCCTCCGGCACCGGGCGCCGCCCCGCGGTGCTGCTCGGACCAGAGGGCCCAGGGCTCAGCGACGTCGAGCGCCGCCGAGCCGATGCGCTCGCCGAGCTGGGATACGTGGCGCTGGCCTTCGACCTCCACGGCGGGCGCTTGCTCACCGACCCCGAGGAGATGCTGGCCCGTTGCATGCCGCTGCTCGCCGACCCCGACCGGATGCGGGGCATCGGCCACGCGGCGCTCGACGTGCTGCGCGCCGAACCGCGGACCGACCCCGACCGGATCGCCGCCGTCGGCTACGGCACCGGGGGCGCCATCGGGCTGGAACTCGGGCGCGACGGCGTCGACCTCCGCGCCATCGGGACAGTCAACGCACTGACCACGAGCCGACCGGGCGAGGCGGCGCGCATTCGCTGCCCGGTGTGGGCCGGGGTCGGGTCGGAAGACCCGATCATGCCGCCCGCGCAACGGGACGCGTTCACCGCCGAGATGCAGGCCGCGGGCGTCGACTGGCGCCTCGTGGTCTACGGCGGCGCCTTGCACGCCTTCCACCACCCACCGGTCGACCACCCCGTGGTCCCCGGCGTCGGCCACCACCCACGGCACGCGCAGCGAGCCTGGCGCGACGTCGTCGACCTGCTCGCCGAGTGCCTGCCCGTGACGGAGTGATCTGGTCAGTCCAAGCTCGGCCACCCGCTGACCAGCGCTTACCGGTCACCACGGCAGGTTTCTGGCGTATTCCGGTCCCACCCCTGTGAGTGTGGCCAGCTGGCTTGTTCGGCTCTGGCTCGGGTTTGGGCAAGGCGGTAGGAGTCGGTGCCGGTCTCGATGATGTTGCCGGCGAAGGTGAGCCGGTCGACGATCGCGGCGCAGAGGCGCGGGTCGGTGAAGGTGCGGGTCCAGCCATCTGGAGAAGGACTCGTTGCTGGCGATGGCGACGCTGTTCTCCTCTTCGCGTTCGGTGAGGACCTGGAAGAGGAGTTCGGCGCCGTGCCGGTCGAGTTCCATGTAGCCGAGACGACCGTGCTCGGTCTGCAGGTCACGTCACCGGGATCGACTCCCTGGCAGGTAGTGGCATCGTGGCGACCTGCCGCCATGCACAAGCAGGCGATCGGCATCCTCGACCTGCCGCTGCCCGATCCGCCACCGGCCGGAGCCGAATGGATTCACGCGTTGCGGCGCTGGGCCGGGTGAGAGCGTGAGCGAGTACCAGTACTACGAATTCCTGGCCCTCGACCGGCCGCTCACCGACCGACAGCAGGCCGAGGTTCGTGCCCTGTCCACTCGGGCCCACATCACCGCCACCAGCTTCACCAACGAATACCACTGGGGCGACTTTCACGGCGATACGCGGCGCATGATGGAGCGCTACTACGACGCCCACCTGTACCTGGCCAACTGGGGCACCCACCGGGTCATGCTCCGCCTCCCCAAGGCCGTGCTGAACCCCAAGCAGGCCGAACGCTACTGCGTAGGCGACCAGATCAGCGCCTGGACCAGCGGCGAACACCTCATCCTCGACTTCACCAGCGAAGCGGAAGAAGAGTACTGGGAAGACGACGTCGAACGCTCGCTGTCGGCGATCGTCGGCATCCGCGCCGAACTGGCCGCCGGCGACCTGCGTCCGCTCTATCTGGCCTGGCTGTCGGCGTACGGGGGCTGGGAGCGTGACGAGGACGCCTTCGACTATGAGGACGAGGACGAACTGGAGCCGCCCGTCCCGTCGGGGCTGGGTTCGCTCAGCGCGCCGCAACGGGCCCTGGCCGACTTCCTGCGCCTGGACCACGACTTGCTCGCGGCCGCCGCCGAGGCCAGCCAACCGGCGCAACCCGTACAGCACGATCGAAAGACCCTGGCCGCCTGGATCGGCACTCTGCCCGCCAAGCGCAAGGACGCGCTGCTGTTGCGGGTGGTCGAGGAGGACGCCTCAAGGGTTCGCTGGGAACTGCTGCGCGAGTTCGGCGGCGAAACCACCGACCAGGAGGTGGAGACGGGGCGGACGGTCGCCGAACCGCTGGACACCGCCGCCGCCCGTCGTCACGCCCGCGAGCAACAGGAGTCGGCCCGGCGCGCCGACGAGCAGGCCCGCCGGGAACAGGAGCGACAGCAGGCCAGGGAACTCCACCTGAACCGGCTCGCCCAGGACCTGGAAGCGGCGTGGGACCGGGTGGAGGCCTCCATCGGCACCAAGAAGCCCCGCGAATACGACCAAGCCGTCGATCTCCTCCGCGACCTGCACGTCCTGGCCATCCGCGACAAGCATGCCGGTACCTTCACCGAGCGCCTCACCCACCTCCGGGAACGACACCAGGGCAAGCCCAGCCTCATCAAGCGACTCAACGACGTGGGCCTCATGGCCGAGTGACCGGCGATTTTCAGGTCTGGCAATCAGCGATCCGAGCCACCGAAATTCACCTACACCAACCCTACGAATTCACTCCACACCCCATCTGACCTGGACTTTCTGCCCGCTGATGTGCCGAACGCGCGCCGAAGAGCATGTGACGAGCATGAACTCGGCCACCTGCGCCTCGCAGAAGACGGCCGAGAACCGACGAACAGGCGACCAGCACCTCCTACGAGATGACGCCCGAGCAACGGGTCAGCGTCACTCGCTACAGCAAGCGTCCATTCCACTTCCTTGCAACCGGTAAGCGCAAACTCACGAACAGCGAACCCGATCACGGAGCGGTACGCAATAGCCCGTCGGGCAAAAATCAACTTGTTGGACAACGTCACACTGGAAACAGCAGCAATACAAGCTCCCGCAGACCGAGGGGCGATCGCCCATGGGGAAGAACCGCAACGCGGCGAAGGCGTTCGTGACGGTCAAGTAGGCCCGGCGAAGGAGCACGACTGATCATCATGCCGCACGTTCTTCTTCTCCTGATGGTCGGAGCTCGCGCACGCCACGCGAAGGTCTGCATCGCCAGGCGCAGAGCTGCCGCAGGATGAAGGCGCGGCGTCCCTCGGCGACCGCGCCTCCATCCGTATGCATCCCGCAGGATCAGTCCAGCCAGCGGCCGACCCCACGCACGGTGACCTCCAGCAGTTCCGCCGGATTGTCCGGATCCGGATAGTAGATGATCATGGTGGTGCCGGCCGGCAGCAGCAGTTTGATGGCCTGGATGCACCCGGCCACGGTCTGACGCTGCGCATCGGGCCCGGTGCCGCTGATCGGCACCGCGTCGCAGACGCCGCCGCGGTTGTTCATGACGAGCCGCAGCGTGTTCTCCTTCAGCGCCACCTCCCGCGTGGCGACGCGGTAGGCGAGCTGCGTCTCGAGGTGCCAGGCCGGGGGCGCCATGGGCAGGCCGAACTGCTGCGTGTACAGCAGGCTGAGACGTTGTTCGAGGGCCGCGAGGCCGTCGTGCAGACCGCTCTCGACGGTGTAGTTCGCCCACTTCTCCAGATCGGTGACCGGTGGCAGAGTCGCGATCGGCAGACCGTTCGCATCGAGCACCCGTCCGGACGCGTCCACGATGTAGCCCTGGTTGTTGAGCCGTTTGATGGTCTCGCTCACGTCCTTGAGCTGCTGCGCCGCGTCCTCGAACGGGCAGTGCCCGCCTTCCTGGACGCATCCGATCGGAACAGTGCGCAGTATCGACGTTGCCAGCTCGCTCTCGCGGGTCGCCCAGAGGATGGACAGATCAGATTGGCGCGCGAGCAGGTACATCGTTCCCCAGATCGAGTTGTACTCGCCGAACCGGAGTTCCTCCGGGACGTGCGACGCCACGAAGGTCCCCCTCCATTGGGACGCATACTTGTCCCAGTCGGGATCTTCGGACAGTTCCATGGCTCCAGTGAGGCAGTCCGTGATCGACAGCGCCGCACCCACGACACCGCCCTTGAGGGCGTTCTTGCAGTCGCCGGCCAAGCCGTACTGGGAGGCGGCGTTGAACAGGTCCGCGCCGGTCAGGGCTATGTACTCTTCGGCAAGGCGTTGAGCGTCGGTCTCCCGGTTACCGATTTCCCTTGCCGCGAAGGAGAATATCGGGCTCAGGACGATGGACATACAGGCGTCCTGGGCTTTGCCGACGAACTGCCTCTTGCAGTGCTCGACGTTCTCCTTGGCGAAGCCGTCCGGATCGTGGAGCAGCCCCTTGGGGTCGTTCAGGATCTCTTCAGCGCGTGCATCGCAGTCGTGGTATCCAGGATTGCCGAGTTCGGGGGCATTCTCGCAGTGCTCTTTCAATTCCCGCTTGAGCTCGCGCAAATGTCCCTCGGCCTCTTGCCGATAGGTCTCGAACACTTCTGCGGCGATGCGAGCCGCCTCGGACGCGCTCTTGCCGGCCGCGATTTGCGCGGCGTACGCGGTGTCATAGGCGGCGTAGGCGCCGGCCGCGTCCTTTGCCGCCGAGACGGCCGAGGCGCGGGCCCAGCGGGCCGAGAGGGACGCCGACCTGGCCGACTGCTGGGCCTGCTTGGTCGCTGCGGCGGCGGTGCGGACGGCCGCTGCTGCCCGTTCCGCGGACGCGGCGGCGTCGCGGGCGTGGGCGACGGCATCGGTCGCGAACTTCTTCGCCTCCTCGGCCGCCTTGCCGGCGTCGTTCGCGTAACCGATGGCCTCCTGCGCCGCACCGCGGGCCTGCGCCGCCGCAGCCTGCGCGGTGCGCGCGAAGTCGACGGCCTGCTGCGCGATCTGCGAGGTCTCGATCATCAAGGAACTGGCGATGTAGTTGTGCGTCGCGGTCGCGTAGTCGCGCTGGGCCGCACGGTGCCGCTCCACCTCCAGGAATTCGACCTGCATCGCCGTCGTGCCGGCCAGCGCGATTTGGGCGCCGTTGCGCACCTCGGTCCCGTGAGAGTCGTCCCCGGCGATCGCGCCGGCCTTCGCCCGGACGTCGATCGCGTAAGCGGTGTTGTGCTCCTTGTCGAGGAACTTCTTGAGGGCGTCCGGGTCGTCCGAACGCAGGGCGAGGTTCGCCGCTTCCTCGATGTGGGTGTGGCCGGTGCTGCGGGCCTCAGAAAGGATGCCGTTGACCTCCTCCCGGTCCTCGGCGGCTCGCTCGGGGTAGTCCGGGTCCTTGAGGAACTCGATGACGTCGGACCATCCGCTGTCGAGAGCGTCCTGAGCGGCTGCTCTCATGGCCGCGCTGCCGGTGATCATGAGGCCGGTCAGCGTCGTGCGGTCGTCCTGCTCTTCGGCGGAGGCGAGTCCGCTCTTGACGAACCCGATGACAAGGAGGTCATCGTCCTGGCCGAGAGCTGCCATGGCCGCCGAACTGGTCCACGTGCCGGGCACGGTCGCGAAGTAGCGGGCCACCTCCCGCGCCTTGAGGGCCGCCGATGCGGCCTCGGTCTCCGGCGCGTTGGCGACCTCGGCGATCAGCGCGTCGATCTGCGGGGTGTGGTACTGGCCCATTGGCACATCGAAGCCGCGAGCCTCCCCCAATCGGGCCTCGGCGGCTTTCTGGCTGATGTACCGGGCGAAGGACAGCTCAAGTTCCAGCTCCTTCTGGAGTCGTTCGGCGTCCGCCTCACGCGCCGCTTTGTAAACGATCTGGGCCGTCTCAGCCGCCCGCAACGCGTCCTCCGCCGCGCGGTAGGCGTTGTTCGCGTGCTGCGTCGCCAGCTCGGCCGCGTTGACGGCGCTGCCCGCATGCTGGGCCGCGCTCGCCGCGGCGCTCGCCGACTGCTCGGCGTAGGTCACGGCGCGCGTCGCCGCGTCGCGCGCCTTTCCGGCCGCGTCCTTGGCGATGTCGGCCTGACGTACCGTCTCCTCGGTGGCACGCCTCGCCTGGTCCGCGCTCGCTTTCGCCCGCGCGGCCGCTGCGAACGCGTTTCGGGCCTCGGCGCTGGCCTGCCCCGCATAACGCCCGGCGGCCTCGGCCGCGCGTCCGGCGGCCTCGGTGTTCGCCCTGGCCGAATCGGCGGCGGCGACCGCGGCGCGCGCCTGCTCGGTCACGGTGATGATCTGATTGATGGGCGAGATCAACGCGGTGATCTCCGGACCGATCCGCTGCATGTCCCGGTTGTACTTCTCCGCTTTGGCAGCGGCTGCCGCGTCCAGCTCTGCCGCCGTCGCGGCCGACCACGCCTCGTCCGACTTCGTGTGCGCCCGCGCCGCCGCGGTCGCCGCGCGTACGGCGGCCACGGCGGCCGCACGCGCGGCCGTCGCCGCTGTCCGCGCGGCCTGTACGGCGACCCGGGACGCGGCCGCGGCCCGGTCGGCGGCCTCAGCAGCGCGTTGGGCCTGACGCTTGGCCTCCACCGACTCCTGCCCGGCCAGCGAGGCGAGACGTTGCGCCTCTTCCGCGTCGCTCTTGGCCGCCGCGGCCTCGGCTTTCGCACGGTCGGCCTGCGCGACCGCGGAGATCGTCTCGAACGCCGCGCGGCGGGTCGCCTCGGTGGCGCTCGCCCGCAGATCGTTCAAGGTCTGGTTCTCGTTGTCCCGGGCCTGGGCCACACCCCAGTCGATCTGGGCGAAACGCTCCAGCATCTCCTGGCTGCCGTCCTGGAGTGCCTGGTTCGCCGCGGCCTGCACCTGCGGGCCCCCTTCGGACATCGCCCGGTTGACGACCACGCGCAGGTCGATCCGGTACGGCACCCGCCAGCCAGAGTCGATGAACTTCCCCAGGTCCGCACGCGACCCGTTGCGCAGCACCGCGTTCGCGGCAGCCTTGACCTCCGGTCCGCCGGCCGCCTTCATCTTGTTCACGCTGGCGCGCAGGTCGATCTCCCGGGCAGTCTCCCAGCCACCGTCGAGAAACTTCGCCACGGCGCCGGGGTCGTCCGAGAGCAGGGCGGCATTGGCAGCGGCGGCCACCTCAGGCTCGCCCTGGGACTTGATGCGGCCGACCTGCTCACGATCGTCCTGCGCCACGAGCCGGGGAAGCTCGGCGAGCAGGGCACAGACCGCCGCTCTGTCCCCGAGCAGCGCCCTCTCGGCGGCCGGACGCACGTTCACGCCGCCCGTCACCCACGCTTCCAGAACCACCTGACGTTCGCATACCGGTGCTGGGGGCGGGTCCGCCGCCGCTTTCGCCTCGGTGATGGGGCTGCCTGCGAGAAGCAGCGAGAGCACGGTGCCGATGATCCCTGCCGTCCTGCCACCACCACGTAACGCTCGAATCGTATTCATTTCCACCATTTCCATCGATGTGGTCAATGAATGGGCGGAACGGCCGGCCGGAGCTCATGCGCCCGGCCGGCCGTTCCGTCCTCAGCCGACGACCCGCAGTTCCAGGAGGGTCTCGCTACAGTTCTGGGGATAATCGGGGTGGCTCGCGTCACAGGTGGTGGCATCTGAGCGTCCGAACTGCTCGCTCTCGTCCCGTTCGACGAGCTTGGTCCGCTCCGTTCCGGTCTCCACGTTGACGACTGTCGCGTCCACGTCGTGGCCGGCGCCCGGCGAGCGACTGTCTCCTTGAACCTCGAAGACGTTCGGGATCCGGAGCTTCACCCATCCCGTGGGAGCGAGGACCTTGAAGCACACCGCCATCACACCCAGGTGCGGCTCACCGACCACGGGCTGGCCGTTCAGCAGGCCCGGGAACACCTTGAGCACGCCGACCCCGTTCTCCGGGGACGAGCTGCACGAGACCCAGATGATCCCGCCGTTCCCGGAGATCAGCTCGAAGTTCTTCTCCTCGGCCTTTTCCGTACCCCAATCGGTCTGACCGGAGGTGCCCGCGTATTCGTGCGGGAAGTGCGCGGGGTAGGCGAACCTCTCCACGATGGAGTCCGGGCCGATGACGGGCGTCACGGTGACCGGAACCACCCGTACAGGAGGAAGAGCCCGTCCCGCGAAATAGGCGATCTGGTCCCCCGGACGGTAGGCGAACAAATGGCTCTGCCCGCCCGTGCTCCTGTAATCGAAGGCGATAATGCGGTCCTTCGCCAGCTCAAGGTCGTAGCCACCGATGCCGGTCGAGCTGTGGAACACCGCTGTGAACGAATTGCCCGCGCCGTGCTTCAGGATCCAGGCCGTCTTCCCGCCCGGACGGTAGAGCAGAAGATGGTCCAGCTTTCCCGAACCCGTGTAGTCAAAGGCGATGATGCGGTCCCGATTGTCCTTCAGGTCATAGCCACCGATACCAGTGGTCGAGGAGAAGACCGGGGCGTAGGTGCCGTCCGTCCTCCGCTTGACGATGAAGACGATCTGCGAGCCCGGACGGTAGAGCAGCAGGTGATCCAGCTTTCCCGAATGGTCGTAATCGAAGGCCACCGCCTGATCACGGTTGTCCTTCAGGTCATAGCCGCCGATACCGGTCACGCTGCCGCCGTACTGTGAGAAGGACGTGGTGGGCTCGATCGCGACCGTGCGGATCCAGCTCGCCAGGTCGTCCACCCGCGCCGCATCTCCCCCGCGCGCCCCGTCGCCGGCCGCGCCCAGGCAGCCTCCCTGGCCCGCGCCGGAGCTGAGCCCGACGAGTTCCGCGCGGTCCCCGCTCGTGCGCAGCACCGGCGTGCCCGCGTCCCCCTGACAGGCGCTCACGTCACTGCCGTTCGCCCCGGTCCAGCCGAACGAGCCGGCGGCCACGGCCCCCGCCACGACCGGCGCGGCATGCACCCGGTTGGGTGCCCACTGCTCAGCCGTTCGTCCATAGCCCACGACCTGCAGCGCGTCCCCCGCGGCAGGAACGGTGGAGCCGAACACGGCAGGCGTGATGCCGACGGCCCGCAGCGCCAGCTTGACCAGCACGACGTCCCGGTCGCGGTGCGGGTGGATCCATTCCACGGGCAGTACCCGCCCGCCCGTACCGGACAGGTCCGTCCTGCCGACCGTCACCGTCGTCGCCGTCTTCGGCGCTCCGCTCGTGACGGACTGCCCTTGGGAGGCGAAACAACTGGTGGCGGTGATCACCCATTGCGGGCTGACGAGGGCTCCGGTGCAGCTATGCGTCTCGCCGACGTTCACCTTCGCTACGAAACCGTACGTGCCGTCGGCCACCGGGCCGGCTCCCTTGACGGCCTGGGCCGGCGTCGCCCCTGCCCAGAGCACCGCTGAGGAGGCGACCATCAGGAGGGAGAGGGTCGTGATGTGTAAGGACCGAATGATCCGCTGGAGGTTCACGGCACGATTGTGAAGATCACGCCATCGGCCAGCCAGGGCGCTACCCGGACATAAGCCGGACATTTGCCCAACGAGCTTTTCGGACACTCTGTATCGCTTCTTCTGGCCTCCCGGTGTTGATGTGTAGGACATCGGTGACCGTCCGGCCGGCGTAGCCGTGCACCCGACCGGTCAGCGCCCCACACACCGGGCACGGCGCCGCCTCGTCACGAGTACGGGCCATGACCCGAATGAGGTCATCCTCGTCCTATACTCCCTCGATGACCAGGGCAGACAGTCCCGCAAACACCACACCCGCAAGATCGCCGATCTTCAGCACGGCCCAGCCTGGCAGGGATCACGCAGCGCCACCACCGATTACGGGCCAGAGCCGTTCACTGGACAGACCCTGTTGGATTTTGTCCAGGACCCGCGTGGCGATGCTCAGCTGCATGGTTGGGTCGAGGTTTCCGATGCGGAGAAGGATGTGGCGAGCGCCGGCGTTCCAGTAGGACCGCAGCCAGTCGACGCAGCCGTCAAGGGGGCCGGCGTAGCAGGCCTGCAGGAGCGATACAGCGTCTGACGAGAAGCCGTAGAAGTTTCGGACGTAGTGGTCCAGTTCGATGCCGGCTTGTTCCGGGTCGTCGTTGATGGCAACTGTGACCATCAGCGCGGGTGTTATGCGGTCGCTGTCGCGGTCGGCGTTGCCTGCGGCGGCGTGCATGGTGGTTGTCAGCTCGCGGTACTGCTCGGCGGTGGGCGGGTAGGGCAGGATGCCGTCGAACCGTTCGCCGGCTCGGCGGGCTCCGGCGGCCGTGCCGGTCGCCAGCCACAATGGCGGGCCACCCGCTTGCTGCGGTGTCGGTGCGATACTGATGTCGTTGAGGGTCCAGTATCGGCCGGTGAAGGTGACTCGGGCACCGGTCCACAGCCGTCGCCAGATTTCGGCGGTTTCCAGCAACCGTCCGACGCGCTGATCGAAGGGTGCGCCGACGGCTTCGAATTCGGCGCGGTTGGCGGGCAGGCTGAAGCCGCTGCCCAGCGCGAGCGCCAGCCGGCCATTGGCCAGCCGGTCGAGTGTGGCCAGGGTGTGCGCGAGCGTGATCGGGTTGCGCAGGACGGGCAGGAGGGCGGCCGTGCCGATGGTGACTCTGGTTGTTCGCGCCGCAACCGCACTCAGCAAGGTCAGCGGTTCGGGGATGGGAGTGGCGAGCAATGAGTCGCCCGTCCACACCGAGTCGAACCCGGCGGCCTCCGCCTGTGCTGCGAAGTCGAGCAGTTCGGTGATGCTTGTGCCGTTGAGGAGCGCTTCTCTGGCGGGCAAGAACACGCCGACCATCGGTGTCATGAACGACCCCTGGACCCGGCCGTCACGGCGGTCAGCGCCGCCTGTGCCTGGGGCAGATCGATGAAGGTGTCCTTGCGTTCGACCAGTCCGTCCTCGGCGAGCGTGACCACATCGAGGCAATCGAAGCGGATCGGCCGCTGACGGCCGTCCGGGCCGGAGAGAACAGCGGTGAGCACCCAGTCAAGTACCCAGTGGCGGTCACCGATGATGGCCCGTTGAATGTCGAACCCCATCTCCGGCCACTGGGCGAACAGCGCGGCGAAGGTGTCGCGGAGCGCGGATCGACCGCGGACCGGCTGCTCGCCGCTGTGTAGCCAGTACTGGGTTTCTGGCGAGTGCAACGCGACGATCGCGTCCACGTCGCGAGTGGCGAAGGTCATGACATAAGTGTCGAAGACTTCCCTGGCCTCGAGTGAGGGCGGTGTGGTGGTGGGCATGGCGCTCTGTTTTCTGTCCTTCGGCTCGTTCGGCAGGCCGGTTGCTGGTCACTTGATGCTGTAGATGCGGTAGTTGACGTGGTCGAGGGACAGTTCGTTGACGGCGATGGCGACGGTGGAGTTCAGCCACGTGTAGGGATCCGCGCCGGTCTCGAACAGCGGCGCGGACCGTGCGTGCATCTCTTTCCAGCCGACCGTCTCCCCGGCCCACAGCCGGCCGATCGCCTCGTCCGGGAGCGTGGCGCGGCCTGTGACGGTGACGAACACCAACGCGTCGTCATGGGTGCGGATCGTCGCCCGTACGTCGAGGCGGGCGACGCGGTCGGATCCGATGGTGATCCAGTCACCACCCCCGGGCAGAAACTCGCCGCGCAGCCGCGGTCCCTCGACAGTTCCATGGTCGATGACCGCGATCATCCGCGTGCCCAGCGAGGTGACGAACGTCTGCATGGTCTGGAACCTGATGGCGAAGTCGCACAGGTGCTCAACTGTGATCATGGTGGCGGCTGGATCGCTGTCGACAAGGGTCATGGGGTCCCCTGGGTTCGTTCGTGGGAGCAGGTCCGGATCGTGCGCCCTGCCGTGCATCACCTTCAGGGAATAACTTGGAGAAATCAAGTCTTAACTCTGTTTTTCCAAGTAGATGCTTGGATGTCATGAAGCCCGCGGTAAGCTGCCCTCATGGCATCGCGGTCCTACGGTCACTACTGCGCGGTGGCCAAGACGCTCGACGTAGTCGGCGAGCGGTGGTCCCTGCTAGTCGTCCGTGAGCTGCTGGACGGGCCGAAGCGTTACGTCGATCTGCTCGCCGGGCTCGTGGGCATCTCCACCGACATGCTCGCCACCCGCCTGAAAGCTCTGGAGGAAGCCGGAATCATCGGCCGGCGCACGCTTCCCGCGCCGGCCGCATCAAAGGTGTACGAGTTGACGCCGCTCGGCCGAGACCTGCAACCGGCGATGACCGAGCTCGCCCGGTTCGGCATGCGCGTGCTCGGAGAGCAGGGCGACGACGACGCCTTCCAGATTCACTGGATCACACCGTCCCTGCAGGCGATGTTCCGGCCCGAGCGGGCCCCGGCCATGTCCCTCACCGTCGAGTTCCGCGTGGACACCGACGCCATGCACGCCCGCGTCACCGAAGGCACGCTGCACACCTTCCCCGGCCACGCCGACGATCCCGACGTGGTCCTGACCTTCACCGATGCCGCGGCGCTCGCGGAGATAGGGCGCGATCCCGCCGCGTCGCTCACCGCCATCTCCACCGGCCGCCTCCACGTACGAGGAAGACCCGACGCCGTCCAGGCCACGAGAGAACTCTTCGGATTCAACTGACGTCGACAATGCCCGACAACGCGCACGAGAGAGGCACAGCACCGACGAATGGCGGCAACGCTACGCGATCCGGGCAGGCGTCGAGAGCACCATCGCCCAGGGTGTCAAGGGTTTCGGCCTGCGGCGCTCTCGCTATCGCGGGACGTCCAAGACCCATCTCCAGCACCTGCTCATCGCCACCGCGATGAACCTCACCCGGATAGATGCCTGGCTGACAGGGACCCCGCCAGCTCCAACCCGGATCTCACACTTCGGAGCTCTGCGCCCTGCGAAACCCGCCGATGACCATATTCCAGGTGCCAGACGACCTACCGGGCCGCCTCATCACGCCGAACCCTGCTAACGCCTTGACAGACGAGCCGACGACCGAGCCGGTGCTGTGGATCAGCGAGGACCTGTTGCGCCATCAGGAGGCAAAACAGCTTTGGGCCGACCTTCTAACCTGCCACCACGAGACCGGCCTGTGGCCCCTTTTGCTGGGCAACCATGGAGACCGCGGTACTCCCTGGCACACCGGAGACCTGGCCCCCGTTCCGTCGAGCTGGGCCGATGAGCTGGACGTGGAAGGCGAGCTGTCCAAGACGTGGGAAAAGGAGCGGGAGTTCGCTCGCCAATTTGAGGCGGAGCCGCCCCCGATTGACACGTGGCCCGGTCTGGCCCTGGCGGGTGAGCCGAACTCAGACCCCAGCCGGCGGGCCATCGAGCTGGCCACCAGCAAGCCCGGCACCCGTGGCTTGCTGTCCGGGATCGTCGGCGGGAGCTGCGTCGGTCCCTTCCTCGGTCTGGTTCCGGCCAGTGACGGCGCCGAAGCCATCATCGCCGTCGGATGGAGCTCAGAGGCGGGTGGAGAGAGGGCAACCATCGTGCTGCGATCCTGGCAGAAGCGGTTCGGCGTGCGGCTCTTCTCACTCGGCCCAGACACGCTCAATGTCACCGTTGCCTGGCCGCCTCGCACTCTGGAGCACGCGCGCCGCGTCGCCGTCGAGCATTACGCGTTCTGTCCCGACCTACGTCAAGACAACGATTTCGAAGAGTACTCGGCCGAGATCGTGGACGCTCCCGTCTGGTCCTTTTGGTGGGACTGACCGCAGTGCCACGCCACATCAAAGGTACGCGGTCCAGTGCCTGCCCCCCTGGACCGTCCGCCGATACGCGAGTGGGCGGTGCCCACCCGGCGCACCAACACGGTAGCTTCACCCTGACCAGCCAAAACCCGAAGAAATCCTGGCCGACCTGCCGGCCTGGGAAGACGCCGCATGACTCTCATTTAGAACAGCGAAAGTCGAGTTTGGCGACATACCACCCTAAATATCGCCGCAGCCACGGTCCCATGCAGCCTGCTGCTCGACATCTAGCCGAATAGCGGGAAATGACCCTAGGAAGCGATGCGCAAGTTCAATTACGGCGAATTCTTGCAGATCTGGAAGTGAATTAAATTCATCTCGCGCGACATCAAGCCCGAAACAACCCCCTCCCCCTCCTCTGAATAGCACCGTTACGGAGCACCGAAAGCAGCCTTCGGACTCCTCGTGCAGGAACGTAAGGTAGAGATTTGAGATTGATGCACGATGCTCATCCAGCCAGGCTGGGCGCCCTTGGCCGCTCCAATGATGAACCTTCGCCTGTCGAGCCATGCGCTCGACCTCATCAAGAGTAATCCCTTTGATGTCTCCCCTGCCGAGGACACCAGCTCGATTCTCGACCTGAGGCCAGACGCGCTTGCGGCGCCTAGCCCACCAGAAACGTATCACCGATCGAAACCTCTAATGTAGATAGGTGTGTCATCTGTAATATCTGAACCCAGAATATCCGCCCGTCTCAAAAGCTTGCGCATTCGGTGATTGCCATTCCCGACCGTATTGCTACCTTTGTAAATGTACATCCCATGCTCCAAGTCAGCCTGCCGGGCTGCGGCTATCAGTTCTTCGGGATCAAGGTCGCGTAGATCTGCGGCCTTGTCTGCGTCGTAGCTACCGTCAGACTCCAGCCTTCTTAGATCACCGACAGCAGCATTCGACTTAGGAGTCGGTGCCGGCGCTGCTCAGGGCCTCGGCATGGTGTTCGGACACCGACTCCGCCCGCGCCGAGCCGACCGCCCAACTCGGGCTGACCACCAGCGACTACCGGCCCGAGCCCACCTGCGACGTCTAGCTGATCGCCGATGCTGAGCGCGCCTCAACCGGTAGCACTCTCCCAACATCGCCCCGTCCGCCCTTGGCCCCGGAGATGCCGAGCAACCGCGTGACCTCCTCGCAGCGGAAGGAAACGAGAAGGAGATCGGAAGTGGCCGCTCCTAACATCGTCCGCGATCCCTTCTAGGGAAGTCCAAGATCGATGAAAGGAACACAGCATGACGATCGAGATCAAGAAGGTCGAAGAAGTCGAGACCACCGCCTCCGGCGCCAACTGCTGACCCTCACGCGGCCTCCTGCGGAGCTCCCACGCCCGCAGGAGGCCCTGCCTCGAACCGTCGGGAGTCGCTTCCATGCCGAGGATTCAAGTGAATCCGGCCTTCCCTCTTTTCATCGACGATGCCGGCGAGCGCGTGCGGCTCGGTGATTTCCCGCCAACAGGCCAGACGCTGGAACGCGCGCAGCCGCCGCTGCGTCGCCTGATCCACCTGTGCGCGCAGGCCCCCGTCGAGCAGAGCGACCTGTACGCCCTCATCGACGACGTCACTCCCGAGGACATCGACACCGCCGTCGAACGACTGCGCGCCAGCCGGATCCTTGTCACCGACGCCGACCTTGGCACACTGGCCGCCGACGCCGCCCTGTCCAGGTTCGCGCTGTGGTTGTCGATGTTCCACCCGGCCGAACGAGCCGCCGCCGCGCTCGGCGACCTGGCGGACAGCCACGTCGCGGTGCTCGGCGCCGGCGCGATCGGCGGCCATGTCGCCCTCCAGCTCGCCACCTCCGGCGTGGGCCGGCTGACCATCCTGGACGACGACCGGGTGGAGCTCAGCAACCTGCACCGGCAGCATCTCTACGCCATGCGCGATCTCGGTGAGCTCAAGACGGCCGCGGCCGCGCGCACGCTGGCCGAGCACTGCCCCCAGCTGGAGGTCCGGCAGGTCGAGCGGCGTATCACCGGCCCCGAGGACGTGATCACCGACGCCGATCTCGTGGTGAACACCGTCGACACGCCGCAGCCGCACATCCGCCGATGGGTCAACCAGGCGTGCGTCCAGGCGGGCACACCGTTCGTCACCGGCGGCTTCAACCAGCACGTCGGCCTGGTCGGGCCGCTGGTCGTGCCCGGCAAGACCGGCTGCCTGACCTGCCAGGAACGCGCGCTCTCCGAGCGGTACGGCTCCGCCGAGCTGCCGGTCGCCGACAACGCCGGGCGGATGATCCCGTCGTTCGGCCCGCTGTGCACGATCGTGTCCGGCATGCTCGCCGCCGAGGTGATCCGCCACCTGACCGGCACCGGCGCGCCCGCGATCGAGGGCAGGACCGTCTGGCTGGACCTGCTCACGCTCACCACCACCGCCAGGGACTTCGACCGGCTGGACGACTGCGAGGTCTGCGCGTGACGTCCGCAGGGCTGGATTCGAAGACCGATCTGTCGTTCCTTACCGTGGTCGCCGACGGACCCGACGACTACGTGATAGGCAACGGCGAGACGTTCGTCAACGTGCCGGGAGTGGCGGCAGCCGTCATCGCATCGCTCGACGGCACCAGAACGGTCGCGGAGGCGCGTGCCCGGGTGCTGGCCGAGCAGGGCGTGGACGTGGACGTGGACGCGTTCCTCACCGGGCTTGGAAGCGCGGGGCTGCTCAACCGTCCCGAGCGGCCGCCGAACCGGTGGGACCGGATCCGGCCACACCACGTGGCCTGGCTCTTCTCCAGGCCCGCGCACGCCGTGCTGATCCTGCTGACCGCCTGTGCCATCGCCGCCGCCGTTGCCGACCCTGGCATCCTGCCGAGCCTGTCCGACCTGGTGTGGTCCGACAGTCTCACGTTCACTGTCGCGTTCGTGGCCGGCTCGTGGCTCCTCGTGCTGGTGCACGAGCTCGGCCACATCTCCGCCGCCAGGTCCCTGGGCGTGCGGGCGGAGCTGTCGCTCGGGACTCGCCTGCAGTTCCTCGTCGCACAGACCAAGATCACCGGCATCTGGGCAGTGCCCAGGCGGGCGCGCTACCGCGCGTATCTGGCCGGCATGCGGGTCGACTGGTTCCTCGTCTGCGCCGCGACGTGCACGCTGTACATCGTCGAACTCCCCCTCGTACGGCTGGTCTTGGTCCTTTGCCTGTCGCAGATCGCCTGGCAGTTCATGTTCTTCATGCGGACCGACGTCTACTACGTCTTCGCCAATGCCAGCGGGAACAAGAACCTCATGGACGACGCGCAAGCGCACCTGCGAGCCACGCTCGCCAGAAAGGCGCGTTCGGCGGAGACGGGGAAGGCGCCCTTGAGCGTGCGTGTGTACGCATGGTTTCTGGTGATCGGGCGGGTGCTCGGCCTGGGGTTCTTCGCCGCGTACACGGTGCCGGTCACCATGGCGGTATGCCGGCAGTCGATCGCCGAGTTGCCCGGGTGGCAGCCAGTGGCCACGCTCGCCCTGGTGGCCGCCGGGTGGCTGCTCTACCTGGGCCTGCTCGGCCGCCGGTTGATCAGGTCACTCAGACCTCACAGGCCTGCCGGGTAGCGGGCAGGAATCTCACCTGCCCGCCCTCACAGACCCGGACGTCAACTTCTCGATGTGCACGTGGGTCTCATCGGCGGCCCACATCACCGCCCCACGCGGCAGCGCGCGGAGCCGTGCGGTGATGTCGGCGAGGGTCCACGGTCCCGGCCGGGCCAGTAGCGCGGCGATGCGCTGCACCAGCCGTCGGCCACCGCGCCGCGGACGTCCAAGCCGGGACGGTCGGCCAGGCCCAGCCGGTTGAACCGCCCGATCCAGCGGCGCACCGTGCCGGCGTAGCCGAGCAGGTCAGCGATTTCCGCCGCCGACAACCCGTGCAGCGACAACAGCACCATCACCGCCCGCGTCGCCTGCCGCCAGCGGCCCGTAACTCCGCCCGCAGGCGCTCGATCGACGCGGCCGGAACCCCCGGCGAGGCCCATGTCAATGCCTGGCCGCCTTGACGATCTCACGCCCAGTTACGCGCTTGGCACAGGCTCACCGCCTGAAGTTGTGTCCGCATCCATGGGGAGCCTCCATCTGAGCGCCTTCACTACAATCTTGTGGAACCGAGGGATGTGAAGGGGACACATGGAGTCGGAGACTCGGTTCGCGCTGCTCGGGCCGGTGTCAGCCGAAGGGCCTGACGGGCCGATCGTGCTGGGCTCCCCGAAACAGCGGACTGTGCTGGCCGCCCTGCTTCTCAGCGCGAACCGTACGGTGTCGGGCAGCCGGCTCGTCGCCCTGACCTGGGGCGATCGCGCGCCGCGCACGGCGGTCGCACGCCTGCAGGTGTACGTCCACGAGCTAAGGGCGCTGATCGGCAAGGAGCGTATCAGCCGGGGCGGCGCCGGCTACCGCATCCGCATCGGCGCCGACGAACTCGACCTGCACCTGTCTGAACGCTACCGGGCCGCCGCGCGCGCCGATGCCATGGAGGGGCGCCATGCCGACGCCGCGACACGATTACGCGCGGTAGCCGATTTGTGGCGCGGGCCTGCGCTGGCCGGGACCAGCGCCGCGCTGATCGACCAGGAACGCCCCGGCCTGGAGGACAGCCGGCTCTGCGCGCTGGAGGAGTTGTACGACGCGGAGCTGGCGTCCGGGCGGCACGCCGAGGTTGTCGCTGAGCTGCACACGGCGGTGGCCGAGCACCCGCTGCGCGAGCGGCTGCTCGGGCAGCTCATGCTGGCCCTGGCTCGGTGCGAGCGCCGCGCCCAGGCGCTGGCCGTGTACCGTGACGCGAGAGCGCGGCTGGTGGACGAGCTGGGCATCGAGCCAGGCCAGCCGCTGCGCCTGCTGCACCAGCGGCTCCTGGAGGACAAACCGGACACCCCAGCCGCCCGGTTCACCACTCCCCCGCCGCAGCGCCCCCTCGTGCCACGGCCGGCCGAGCTGCCCAGAGACATGCCCGGGTTCGCCGCCCGCGACGCGGAGCTGGCGTGGCTGGAGGAGTGCCTGGGCGGCGGCGACGGCGTGTGCGTGCTGAGCGGCACGGCCGGCATGGGCAAGACGGCCCTCGCGCTGCGCTGGGCGCACCAGGCCAAGGACCGTTTCACCGACGGCCAGCTCTACCTCGACCTTCGCGGCTACGACCCGGACCACGAGCCGCTGACCACGACCGCCGCGCTGACCCGGCTGCTGGTCTCGCTCGGCGTCGATCCCGAACGGGCACCGGGCGACTTCGAGACCCAGCTCGGCCTTTACCGCTCCCTGCTGGCGGAGCACTCGTACCTGCTGGTCCTGGACAACGCCCGCTCGGCGGCCCAGATCGAGCAGCTCCTGCCCCCGACCGGCGTGACGCTCGTGACCAGCAGGCACCGGCTCGGGGAGCTGGTGGCGTACGCGGGTGCCAGGCAGCACTCGCTCGGCCCGCTGTCCGAGGATGACGGCCGGGCGCTGCTGGACGGCGTGCTCGGCCCGGCGTCCGGGCCTGCCGAGTCGGACGCGCGCGGCGAGCTGGTACGCGTGTGCGGCGGGCTGCCGCTCGCGCTGCGCATCGCCGCCGCGAATGCCGCCACTCGCCCCGCCGACGGCACCGCGGCGGTCGCGGCGGAGCTGGCCGCCGGGGACCCGCTGTCGGGCCTGACCGTGGACGGCGCCAAGCACAACACCGTCACCCTCGCCTTCTCCGCCTCCTACCGCGTGCTCGCCCCCGACGAACAGCGGGCCTTCCGTCTGCTCGGGCTCGTTCCGGGCCCCGACGTCACCGTGAGGGCCGCCGCGGCGGCTATCGGCCTGCCCCTGGACGCGGCGCGGGCCTCGCTCAAGGCGCTGGCCGCGGCGCATCTGCTCGAACAGCACGTCACCGGCCGGTACCGCTTTCACGACCTGGTCCGGCTCTACGCCGTGGCCGAAGCCGGGCGCGATCCCGAGCGTGGGCCCGCGTGGCGCCGCCTGTTCGTCCACTACCTGGAGCTGGGCGCCACCGTCGCCGCCCAGTGCGCGCCCGGCGAGGTCCTGCTTCCCGGCCCTCAGCCGCACCCCGACCTCCTTGAGCGGGCTTTTCCCGAGGCGGCCGACGTCATCAACCTGATGGCCGCGCTGGTGCGCGCGATCGACCGGCACCCGGGCCCCGAGGTCTGGCGGCTGGCCGACATGGTGCGCGCCATCTGCGCCCGTACCGGCCGCATCGGTGAGTGGGTGGAGATCGCGCCGGCGCTGCTGGAGGCCGCCTCCGCCCACGACGTGCCGGCCGTCATCGCCATGCTGCACACCGGCATGGGGGACGGTCTGTTCCGCACCGGCCGGCGCAAGGAGGCCATCGTGCACCTGGAGCAGGCCGTCCGCATCGCCCGTGACAGCGGCGGGCGGGAGAGCGAGGCGGCGGCCAGGATGGGGCTGAGCTTCGCGCGAGCGTGGACGGGCGACCTCACCGAGGCGATGGCCGACAACGTACGGGCCACGCGGCTCTTCGCTGAGCTCGGGTCAGTGCCCGGCTACATCCGGGCGCTCAGCGCGCTCGGCAACCAGTACCACCACCTGGGCCGGCTCGACCTGGCCGAGGAGCACTGCCGTCAGGCCCTCGCGCTCAGCCGGCGCCACCACCTGCCCTACGCCGAGGCCGCAGACCTGCGGGAGCTCGGCTCCGTACTGCTCGACCAGGGCCGCTACGACGAAGCCGGGGTCCGCCTGCGTCGGTCGGCCGCCCTGATCACCTCAATCGGCGGCCACGGCGCGGCCACGACTCTGGTCTGGATCAGCCGGCTGCACTGGGAGAACGACCGGTGGGCGCAGTCGCGGGAGGAGGCGCTGCGCGCCCTCGACGTGTGCCGCAGCCAGGGTGACCGGCTGGTGGAGGCGGCGGCACTGGTCGCCCTGGCCGATGCCGGCATCCCCCTCGGCCTGACCGCGGAGGCCGCCGACAGCCTGAACCTGGCCGACAGTCTCATCAGCACGGGCGACCTGAGCTGGCATCTGGCCTACGCGCTGCTCGCCCGCGCCCGGCTGGACGACGCCTTGGGCGACCTCGAGGGCGCCGTCCGGCATGCGCTGCGGGGGCATGCCGTGGCGGCCGAGCACACCTACCGGCTGCCGGAACTGGCAGCGCTGACGGTGCTGGCCCGGCTGGAACGGCGGCGAGGCGATCCCGCGGCGGCGGCGCACCTGGCCGGTCAGGCCCTGCAGCTGTGCCGGCAGATCGGGCACGCGCCCTGTGCGGACAGGCTCGCACCGCTGCTGGACGAGGTGCCCAGGTCTCAGGCGTACGGGGGCGTGTAGCACGCGTGTTGCCGTGCTCTGCGCGACCAGGACACCGTCCGGCCGCCTGTGGTGTCGGCTGGTTCGTGATCTGATGGCTTCTGCCCTTGATCACGCCCGTAGGAGCAGCCGTCGTCTTTGCCCTGGCTGCGGGATGGATCGAGGTGGCCGTGTCGATGCGGCCGGAGCCGGCGATCTACCGGGGAAAGCGGCAGGCGCACAGCGCCCGGCCGGCCGGTCGAGGTCCCGAGCGACCATGGGATCGGCCGAGCCGGGATACCTCGAATGGCCTTCCATCGAGGTCGGTCTCAGGGGCTGATCGGCTCAGCACCCGGAGGTCAGCACTGGGCTTCGTCACCGCGTACGACCGCTTCTGCAGGGACGACGGATGACCGCGACGCCGTGTCAGCCGCCGTCCGGCCCTTGTCGCCATTCCAGCAGCACCGCGGAGTGACCACCAGAGCGATACACCGACACGATCGAGGTTCTCCATCACAAGGTGGAGAATGCCGAGAACCTGCGGCGATCAACGTCATGAACGCCGCCGCGCCAATTCGCCACCGCAGTGTGAGCCTCATCACGTTCGCCGGCCGTCCCGACGCGCCGGACTCATCCGTCGATGATCTGTAACCGCCACCGCGGCAAGAAGATCACCATGGACGATCGCTCCGGCTGAGCCGGCAAGCGGATAGGGGCAGATGGCGCGGCGAACTGGGAGGCAGGCCCAGCCACCAGACCTAGACGTTCAGTGAAGCGCGCTGGTGCGGACGCACCCTGCAGCACCCTCCGGCAGGAGCCCGATGCCGTCATCCATCACGTTCGCAGGAGAGAGAGAACCGATGAGAGATCTGCAGACTATCGCCGACCGCGTCGAGATCGAGACGCTGCGGGGCGAACACGCCGACGCGGCAATGATCGGCGACTACGACCGTTTCGCATCGCTGTTCACCAGGGACGCGGTGTGGCGGATCCCCCCCCGCCAACATCGAGTTCACCGGGCGGAAGGAGATCCGCGCCGGTATCGAACGGCTGCAAGGTGCGTGGGAGTTCTGGGTGCAGAACGTGCACCCGGGCACGATCCAACTCGATGGTGACACCGCGACCGGCCGGGAATCCATCTTCGAGATCGGTCGCCAGCGCGACGGCAGGTCGGTCCTCATGTACGGCCTGTTCCACGACCGCTACCAGCGCACCCCGGATGGCTGGAAGTTCACCGAGCGCGTCCTCGATCCCAGGTACCTCGACACCACTGCGCTGACGGGTTCGCCTCATGTGATCTGGGACTCCGCCGGCCCAGAGGCCGCAAACACCTCCTCTGCGGAAGAAACCCGATAACCACGGCTCAACCGATATCTCCCGACGCCCTTCCGCATCTGGACAAACCGCATCAGGGATGTGATCCCGCCGGCTGATCCGGCAACGCAACATCCCGGAAGGTGAGGCGACCTGTGGGGCGACGCGCCAGCCTCACAGGTCCACTCCGCTGTCCTGTCGAACTGCCCGCTGGTATGCCATGTCCCGGCAGCAGCGGGACACCATCGCATCCCCCGGCGGCTGGTTGTACCACGGTCGCCGGTCGTATCTGCCTGGACCTGTTCTCCTCGCCACGGCGCGAGACCTACGTGGACAAATAAATCCTCGAGCCGCTACCCGAGCCCGCAGAGTGGATCAGCGGCCGGTCGGACGACATCACCGTCGACCCGGCCGGTGCACACGTCGTCGGCGTCGCAGTTGTCGTTGTAGCTGAACACCTTGCCGTGTACGAACGAGCTCAGCAGCCGGGTGACCTCGACGGCCGCGCCGCCGTTGTTGCCGCGCAGGTCCAGCACGACGCCGCGGAGCCGCCTGTCTTTGCGCAGGTCGGCGAGAGCCGCCAAGGCCCGGTCGGCGGTGCCGGGGGCGAAGCCGCTCAGCCTGAGGTGGGCGATGTCGCCGTCCGCCACCGCTGGGCGGACTCGATCAGCTTGAAGGCCATCGCCAGGCCGGCAGCGACAAGAGCATCCACTCCCGACAGCTGGCACTACCGCTTGCACACCTGCTGGGGATCGAAGCTGCCCGCCACGTCGCGCGGCACCCACACCTCCACCGGGCCGACGTTGGTCACCACAGTCTCGGTGCGGCTGCCGTCGCGGCTATTCCGCTGTTCCTCCCGGTCAGTCGTGCCGGTCGTAGCCGAGGTGATCGGTGATCTCGCCTTCCAGCGGGGGCTCCAGCACCCGCCACCGCGGGTCCGTGGTCACGTCGAGACGGCCGTGCGCGACCACTGCTGATTGGTGCCGGTGTTGCACGGATACTGCTTGAGGATCACGCCGTCCGCGGTCGATGCGGACGGTACGTCCACGCATTTGCTGCTGTGTCGTGCCCGGAGCTGGAAGTAGCTGCCGTTGGCGACCATCTGGAACTGCTGGTTGGTGCCGGTGCCGCAGGTGTACTGGATGAGCTCGGCACCGTCGGCGGTTGAAGCGCTCACCACATCAAGGCACTTTCCGCTGTGACGGCTGATGATGCGCCAGTAGCCGCTGCCGGCGTCCTGGAACTGCCACTGCTGCCACGCGTTGCCGCCGTACGTGTACTGGCCGATGCGCGCACCGTTGTCGGTGTTCGGTTGCTGGACGTCCATGGCCTTGCCGCTGTGGCGCGCGTTTATCGTGTAGACCGTCGGCGGAGGGGTCGGGTCGCCGATGGTGTCGCCCCAGCCATATCGGATCCGGTCAGCGCCGGAGGCGTTGCGGACGGTCAAGTTGAGATTGGTGCCGCTGCCGCTCAGGGCGTACATCGAGTAGTAGTCGTAGCCGAGGCTTTCGGTTGGCTTGCCGCCGAGAGCGGGCCAGTAGGTACCGCCCATGTGGTTGTCGCGCATGACCTGGGCCATGGCGCGGATATGGCGCACGAAGTTGTCGGTGCTGTTGGCCTCGCCGTAGTTGAGGCCGGTAGACATCGGTGCGCCGAACTCGGTCGCGACCGCGCGGGAGGCGCAGTTGCCCAGACGCGTCTGAATGTGGGTTCGGAAGGCGTCGTAGGTCATCGCGCTGTAGAAGAAGGCGTAATGGTGGAAGGACAGCAGCGTCGAGTTGAAGCGGCTGTCGTTGCAGACGTCCCGCAGGTCCTGGCTGTAGCCGGTGCCACCGATGAGCACCCGTCCGGGCACTGCCGAGGTGTGGTAGCTGAGCCAGTTCGCTGCGACGTTGCGCCAGTCCGCCGAGGTGTAGCCGTGCGGCTCGTTCATCGGCTCGAAGTAGACGTTGCTGTTCGAGCCGTAGGTGTTGGTCACGCTGGACCACATCGTGTTCCATGCGGCGAGGTTCGTGATCTTGCCGCCGGAGGCGGCGCCGTCCTCCCAATAGGCGAGGATGACCTTGAAGCCACGGGCGGTGGCGGCGTCAATGGCTCCGCGGTAGGCGTTCCACCAGGTCGTGTTGGCCACAGTGTGAGTGTTGATAGGCAGCCGGACGGTGTTGACCCCCATGGTGGAGGCCATGTCGTCGTAGAGGGCGTTGGCCTTGGCCCGTACTGTCGCGTTGCTGTCGGACTGGCTCAGGCCCTGCACGACGAGCGTACCGGTGCTGAAGTTGTCACCCAGCACGGCCCAGTTCATTCCTCGGAATTGGCTGGTGGCGGCGTTGGCCGGCGGCGCGGGAATGACGAGGCTTGCCACTGCGGCGAGCGCGGTCACCACGAGAGGGACCAGTAACCGGCGCGACGACCGGGTGCTCCGCGACGGTCCTGGCGAGTAGGCGTCAGACGCCTTGGTCGGTGTCATGAAATTCCCATCACTGGATCTGAGTTCCTGGGTCTGTGAAGATCATGTTGCTGACGTACGTCCAAGCCGCATCGTGCTGCTCCAGGAGCAGGGCCGGCGGCTCCCCGGCCCGGGCTGCACCGATCGCTGTGCGAGGCTCCCTGCCACCGGAGGAATCAGCTGGTGATCCGGAAGGTGGCGTCCGCCCGACCGGTGGCCGTGCTGATCGGATCCAGGCGAAGCAGGTAGTTGGAATGGCGGATGTACCGGTCCGGGAAGTTGTATGACTGGAACGACGCCGCCGAGGAGTCGGCCAGGCCCGCCACCCGGCGGAAGGTCGCGTCCCCGCGGAAGGTGGCGGTGCCGTCATACTTGGCCAGAACGAAGTCGTAGTCGTAGTGCCGCAGGTACCAGCCGGGGAAGTTCGACGACTCGAGCGACACCCCCGCCGGATCGGCCAGGCCCGGCACGATACGCCACTGCGAGTCGGCGAGCGGGCTCACGTTCGGGTCGATACGGACATCGAAGTTGCTGTGCCGCAGGTAGCGGTCGGGGAAGTTGACCGACTGCAGGCGCCGGGTGCCGGCCGAGGCGGGGCCGCCCCACTTGGCCTGCAGCGCGATGAGCTGCGCCTGGGTGATGCCAATGATCGAACCGTGCCGTTTGCGGCTGGCGCCGAGCGCGTATTCCGAGGCGACGCGGACGCGGTAGCCGCTGGGAGCGGCGAGATTGGTCGTGGTCAGCGGAAGGTAGCCGCGGCCGGCGGCGTACTGGTCGACCCACAGGCCCCACTCGTCGCGGCCGTTGTACTGGTGCAGGATCGGGCCCTCGACCTGCGCGCCCGTGTAGCCGAGGTGGGAGATGTCGCCGAGCCGGGTCCAGCCGGTGAGGATCTGGTTGCTGCCCTCGATCGTGATCTGACCGTCGCCGGACGCGCGGATGTAGCGGTAGCCGCCAACGCTGCCGGGGATCTCCAGGATCTGCGTGTCTATGATGCCCTGGGTGCCCGGCCGGTCGATGTAGAGTTGCGCGGCGGTGAACGTGCGGAAGTCGCGGGTGCGGGAGTAGTAGATGCGGGCTTTGTCGACGCCGTTCCGCGGCGAGATCGTCGCCCAGTAGACGACGTAGTCGCCGCTCGCCGGGTCGTAGATCGCCTCGGGCGCCCACGCGCAGCCGGCGTCGGGGATGGTCCCGGCGACGTTCACCAGGCGCGGCGCCGACCAGGTGACGAGGTCAGGTGACTCCCATACGACGAGCGAGGTGCTGCCATCGTGCTGGGCGACGTCCCAGCCCTTGCCGGCGGCGATACGCAGGTCGGTGGCGATCAGATAGAACCGGTCGCCGGACGGCGCACGGACGATGGCGGGGTCGCGGACGCCGAGTTCGCCGATGCTGGAGGTAAGCACCGGCAGCGAACTATTGAGATCGGTCCAGTGCAGGCCGTCGGCGCTGGTGGCGAAGTAGATCTGCTCGCCGTTGGCGCTCTCGCCGGTGAAGTGCGCCATCAGATAGGCGGTGTAGGGGGCCGCGGCCTTGGCAGGGCGTTCGAGAACGGGAAGGCCGAGGGCGAGCAGCAGGGCGCCGGCCAGGCAGATCAGCGCCGTTCGCCGTAAGAGGTGTGTCATGGTCGCTCCGAAGATGCGGTGGGGTCAGGAGGAGGTGCGGGTCCACTGCTGGTCGGTGCCACTACCGCAGGTGTACTGCTGGATGTCGGCGGCCGAGGCGCCGGACACGTCCCGGCATTGCGGCTGTGCCGGGCCGTGGTCCGGTACGACGGCGTGGCGCCTGAGCCCGTGATCACGCCGATGGCGACCTCGATCGTGGTCTGCGAGTGCCGGCTCAGGCTCATGCTCGTCGCGGACGGGAACGTGATCGGCAGCCGCACGTCCTGCGAGCCGTTCACGCGGCCGCCCCGCGCGCGCCCGCCGGTCGCCCATGGAGAGACTTGTCGTCGAGATGCCCTGCACCGGCAGGATGCGACCGAGCTCAACAGGACCACGACTGGCGCGGTGAGCATTCGGCACAGGGACACGGGACCACCCTCCGGAATCCGCGGCAGAAACATTTGTTAGCGTTAACAGAGAGCTGCGAGTCCCACGAAGAGCCTGAGACAGGATCCCCCTGGGGGAACTGGGACGACCGAATTGCGCGCGACGTTTGAGGCGTCTTGCCGCAGATCGTTTACGTAATCATCTGACTTTGTCAAGAGGCGGCCGGGAAAGGGGGAATACGCTTTCCGTGCACAGCGCGGGCAATGGACCAATCAGGCTCGCCAAGGCCATCTCCGACTGCGGGTGGGGCGAATTCCGCCGCCAACTGCCCTGTCCCGTGGATCACGAGTCTGAATGATCAACACCGGCGTGCTGACCGGTTCGGCGTTCCTGGCCGGTTCATGACGTGGTGAGAATGATCTTGCCTGGGGCTTCGCGCCGTTCCAGAGCGCGGTGCGCCTCGGCGGCCTCGGAGAGTGGGAAGCAGGCCCCGATTCGTGGTCGGATGTGACGCCCCAGTGCGAGCTCGAAGAGGTGCGTGAGTAATGCCTGGTGCCGGGACGGGTCCGAGGCGATCTCCCGGGGCAGCGTGCAGAGGGCCGTGCGCTTGCCGGGCAGCAGGTTCAGCATTCTGTTGCGCAGCGCGCCGCGGACGGTGTCGGCCAGCACGTGTCCTGGCCGGCCCATGAAGGCGTAACTGACCAGCACGCCGCCCGGCGCCAGGAGGCGATGGTTGGCGCGCATGCTGGAGCCGCCGAGGTGGTCGTAGACGATCCGGACGCCTTCGGGGTGCTTGGCGCTTACGACCTGGGCGACGTCCTGGCGGCGGTAGTCGATGGGCACGATGTCGTAGTCGCGCAGCCGGTGCAGGCTGCGCTCGGAAGCGGTGCCGTACATGACCAGGCCTCGGTGAGCGCCAAGTTGGCACAGCGCGTCACCCACGCCGCCGGTCGCGCCGTGGATGAGCACGGTGTCGCCCGGACGGGCCCGGCTGTGGCGGTCAAGGAGACTCAGCGCGGTCAGGTAGTCCAGCGGGAGCGCCGCCGCCGCTCGGGTGTCCAGGCCATCCGGTACGGGGGCCAGCAGTTGCACGGGAAGGTTGGCGTATTCCGTGTAGCCGCCCATCCTGGTCAGGCAGGCGGCAACCCGGGCACCGGGCACCAGCCAGGGCGGCACCGGCCCCGCGTCGTGGTCGACCACCTGGCCCACGACCTCGTATCCGGGCGTGAATGGCAGCCCGCGCTGGAAGATGTACTCGCCCTTGCGCGCCATCACGTCGGTGTAGCCGACCGCCGCGGCCAGAACCCTGACGCGGACCTGGCCCCGCCCAGGGGCGGAGGTGACCGCATCGGCCTGTTTCAGCACCCCGGCATCGCCGAAGCGCCGCACCACGATCCGCCCGTGCTTGATCGGCTCGCTCATCGGCCTGCTCCCTTGATGGTGGACGCCCACTGGCCGTCGTCGTATCTGCCGATCTCTGCGATGAGGTCGGGAAGAGTGGCCACTCCGAACGTCCACAGCGCGTTGCCGAGCGCCCAGCGCAGCTCGGCGTCATAACGTGCGTTCAACCTGATCAGCAGCTGAAGCCAGGCGGGCATGGCGCCGATCCGACCGCGTAGCAGCCGGGGCATCGCGAAGGCTCGTAACATGCCGGGGAAGTAGTCGATCAGCACGATCGCGCCGGCGCCGATGACGAAGTACAGCTCCTCCGGCGTCGAGTCGAAGCCCCCATGAACCACCAACACGTCCCGGGCGCCCGGGTGCGGTGACCGTAGGAAGATCGTCTCCATCTCGGCGCCCTCGTACGGAGTGCGCGAGCGAGTGGCGTCCACGCCGAGGGTCGCCAGTCCGGCATCGAACCATGTCCGGGAACGGCTCGCGCACTCCATGCGACGAGAGTCGCCGGGCTCGCGGGAGAACTCGGCGGTTCGCATGTAGTTGCTCGCCCGCAGCAGCGCCTTGCCCCGCGAGACGCGGTCGCTCAGCTGTTCGCCGCGGCCGTGTGCGGTCATGGCCAGGCGGTTCCATTGCCCGTGCCACGATTCGAAGTCGCCCGGTCGTACCCGTGAGACCGCGGAGACGACCTCGCCGTAATCGGCTCCGTCGAACGGGCCGGACCACAGTGCCCGGACCGCTTCGAAGTGAAACGTTGATGTTCGTGACAGGACGGGGCCGCGCATACCACTCTCCAGAAATATGTCATGACATCTAACGACATGACGCACAATATCTATGTCATGTCATCGATTCAAGTAGACTGCCGCCCGTGGACCAGGTGCTGGAATTCGTACTCGCCGTCAAGGCCGCGCATCGAGAGATCAACCGGCGCTTCAGCGAAGCCCTGAAACCCCTGGGCATCACGGTGGTCCAAGCCGAAGCGATCCTCATCCTCGCCGACGATCAACCCCTCACCCTCGGTGAACTCGGCAGCCGCCTCATCGCCGAAACCGGCAACCCCAGCCGGCTCGCCGACCGCCTCCACACCGCCGGCCTCGTGCACCGCCGTCCGTCCCTGAACGACCGCCGCCACGTCGAACTCACCCTGACCCGCCACGGCCGCGAGATGGCCACCCGCATCCAGCAGGCGCGCCGGCCACTGCTCGACTGGGGCCGCACACTCCTGGACGACTCCCAATTCACCGCCGCCACTACCGCACTGCACCGCGTCCGCGAGCAATCCTGACCTATACCTCCGGGTGGCTTGGACGGGACACAGAGGTTCTGGATCAATGGCGCGCTGACTGCCACCGGCCTTGACCAGGTCGGCGTGCCAGAATCGCGGCAGCTTCAGATCCAGCAGACACAGCGTGACCGCCTCACCGAGAACCCAGGTGTGCAGCGATCGACAACAAACTGTGCACTGGTGGCGAATGACGTGCGCACGTCATCCTCGCCGCCAGGCCCTGCTTGGATTCGAGCAGCCTGGAAAGCGCGGTTGTCGCACACCGTCGCCCGGCTGGAGACCCGCCGGCGTTCGGTCTTGGGCCGTGAAGACGCCGCGCGGATGCGCAGGGCTCACCGCAGACGTACGCGGCCAAGCGCAGCGTCGGCGACACCCTCCAGGGTGGAGGGGGTGGACAAGGTCAGCATCTCATGACGGGAATCCAGTTCGACCGTGACCACCACGTTCGCCCGTCGGGCCCGGACGATCCACATCCCGGGCGCACCACCGGGCACCGCCGCGTACGACTCCTCGCCCAGCCTGCGTGAGGTCGCGTGTCGACGCAGTCCCGCCGCACCGTCCCGGTTGCGGTGTTCGGTGAGCTGGCTTGCGGCACGCTGCGCTCCGGAGCGGCGGGGATCCCGCTCGTACCGGTCGTACTGCAGGGTCACGCCGCCCGCGTCGAAGATCATCGCCATCACGCGCCACCTGCACCGGCTGCTCTGCGAGGTGAGTGCGTCCTCCGATGGCGTTGACGCGATCATGAACGACAGGGGCACCTCGAGTTTGTCGACCGTGCTCTTGTCGAGGACCTCGCAGGCACGAGGCACGGCCACTGCTTCCGGCCCCGTCAACCGGGTCCAGGGCTGGTCCACCGCGGCCAGCAGGGCGAGCACGAGCACGACCGAGGTCAGCACGCGCCGGCTCACCGCCCACCGGGACAGATGCAGTACAGGCGCCGGAGACCCCCAGGCATGGCTCCACTCGCGGATCTTCTCGATCTCCTCGGGAAACCACGGCCCCGGAAGCATGCGGCGGTGCACCAGGGTGGTGTCTGCCCTCCGCACAGCGACCTTCCCGCCGAACGAACCCGGCCACACCTCGATCGCCAGCACCGACGGCCACCGCACCAGCTCCGACAGTGCCGGACGGATACGGATGCCCTCGTGTCCGACGCTCGTCGAGCCGAACTGCGACATCGCCAGCCAAAGCAGGCCGCGACCCGCCAGCCACCCGCCCGCCAGCAGCAGGGCGATCAGCTCGGCCCAGGCACCGAGCCAGACCAGGCCCGCGCCCGCGGCGAGCGGCAGCGCGGCCAGCAGGCCGGCCCGGCGGGGCGGGCGCAACTCGTCCGGTTGCGGTACGGGCATGGGCGGCGGATCGGGTGTGGGACCACGACGGCGGCCTATCACGAAGCGCCCCTGGCCGCCGAACACCCAGCAGCACGGAGTCTGTGCCGGATTCTCCCGCTTGACCTCGTTGAAGACGTAGCCGTAGAGCTCGTCGAGCGTGATGTCCTGGTCGCGGTCGAGGTCTGCCGCTCCGCTGTCGAGACCTTCGATCAGCGCGCGGGTGAAGGTGGAGGGGCGGGGGGCGGTCTCGGTCAGTACGCCGTCCTCGAACGCGTACTCGATAGCCGAGGATGCCGTGATGATCGCAAAGCCCCTGCCGTGAAAGCGCTCCTGCACGTGCACCGCCCGGTCTCCCCGCACCACGATGCCGCGCGCGAACGCGCCGCTGTAGCAGCAGTCGAGGATGATCACAATCCGGCGTGAGCGACTGTGCCGGACGCACGTGTTGACGAAGTCCGACGTCACGCCGGTCCCCGCCAGATCTGAGACGAGGCTGTCGCGCGCAGCCAGGTACAGCCCGCCGGTGGCGTCCTTGAGCCCGTGCCCGGAGAAGTAGAGCAGGAGGACGTCGTTCGGACGACGCCCGGCGAACAGGGCGCCGATCCGCTCCTGTACGCGCGCGGCTGTCTCCTCCTGCAGGACCTCGACCTCGAACGCGCCGACGGCCGGGTCGGCCAGAACGCGTTCCAACTCCGCCACGTCCGCGGGCGGCGCGCGTAACCGCCGCAGCCGTGGGTCGTCGTACGACGAGTTCGCGATCAGAAGCGCCCGGCGCGTCATGGCTCTCTTGTGGTGTGCCGGTCCACGAACAGCTCGATCAGCCGGTCCAGGTCGGCTGCGCTCGCGCCGGTGATCTCGAGGCGGTCGCCGGCGAACTCGATGACGACCGATCGGGCCGACGAACGCTCGGTCCATGCCTTGACGACCGCGACCACGTTCTCCAGGAGTTGGCGGGAGGCGGTGACGGTGAGCATGAGGACGCCGATCACGACCTCGATCCCCTTCGCACCGGCAGGATCGCGAGCGGAGGTGGTCGTTCCCACGACCGTGCCGAGCGGGCTCAAGGACTGTGCGAGCGAGGCGGTCTCCTCGTCGATCTCCTCCGGTTCGAAGTCGTCGGGCAGGCTCAGGACGAGTGCGAGGCGGAGCTCTGAATCGTCACTCATGCCTATATCCACATCCATGATCAGCGTGCTGTCAAACCTCCGGCTTCGAGCGGCGGCGAAAGCGCTAGTGACCCCGCGCCGGTCGTCCCCGGCTACACATCCGCAACCAGCCGAAATGGGTGCCGACACCGATAGCGGCCCCCGGGCTCCGGCCGCGAGACTGACGGATGGGGATCCCCACCACGGTTCGAACAGCAGCACGACGACGGACGACAACGACAAGGCCGACCTGGACGAACGACGCCGAAGGCAGGCCCAGAAAGGGGTCGTGAGAGCGACAGTGACTTCGCAGCAGCCGTACGGGGACTGGCGCAGCACGCCACGCCGTCAGCCGAACCGCCTGCGCGGCGAACGCGGCGACCTCCACCGACCTGCCCGCCCCATCCCGAACAGAGGCGCCACACATGGAACACGTACCTGTCACCGTCCCAGGCACCGGGACAGTTCACCACTTCAGCACTCGGCGTGGTGAGCGGCTCGGGCTCATCACCGGCGCATCAGGTGAGCGGACGCTCCTCGTCTACGACGGCGCCGACCCCGACCAGCCGACGCACTCCGTGACCCTGGACGCCGACGAGGCCGACCAGCTCGCCGAGGTGCTGCACACCCGCCCGTTCGCCGACCGCCTGGCCGCCGTGGAACGACGGCTGGCCGAGATCATCGCGCGACACCGATGACGTCGCGATCGGCGTCCGGTTCGGGTTCCACTGGAGCACACTGACTCCAACTTTGATACAGCAGATCCTGAATCAACTCTGGGCTTGATTCAGGATCGACTGTATCGTCGAAGGTATGGAGATGACCAACCCCCATGCCCTGGCGGTGGCCGTGAACGCCGAGGCACTGGCTCGGGTGGGCACCGCGCTGGCCGACGAGAACCGGCGGCGGCTGCTGCTGGAGCTGCTGAACGAGCCCGCCTACCCCGCCGACCTGGCCGAACGGCTGGGCATGACCCGTGGCAACGTGTCGAACCATCTGGCTTGCCTGCGCGGCTGCGGTCTGGTGCGCACCGTCCCGGTGGGCCGCCGGGTGCGCTACGAGCTGGCCGACGCCAAGCTCGCGCACGCGCTGGCGGAGCTCGCCTCCCTGGTACTGCTGGTCGACCAGGGCGAGAGCGCCCCCGCCGACGAGGCGTGCACGCCCGGCGACCACGCCCGCACGGCGCAGGACCCCCCGGCCCAGGAGGAAAAGGTGGACCGTGTCTGACGCGTGCTGCGCCGCCGACACCCCCGCCACCACGAGCTCGGAAGCTGAGGACGCGGCGGCTCCTTCGGCGATCTGGCAGGTACGGGAACTGCAGGCCGCTGCAGCCTCCGGGGTGCTGCTGCTGGCCTCCCTGCCGGCGTCCGGCATGTGGGCGACGGTGCTGCAGCTGGCGGCGCTGGTGACCGGTGCGGCCACCTTCGTCCCCGCAACCGTGCGCGCCCTGATCCGGGGCCGGCTCGGGGTCGGGCTGCTGATGACCATCGCCGCCGTCGGCGCGGTGGCCCTGGGCGAGTACGGCGAGGCCGCCGCGCTGGCGTTCCTGTTCGCCATCGCCGAAGGGCTGGAAGGTTACGCGGTGGCCCGCACCCAGCACGGCCTGCGCGCTCTGCTCGACCTGGTGCCGCCCACCGCCCGCGTGCTGCGCGACAGCGCCGAATACGAAGTCGCGCCCGCCGACCTGCGCGTCGGCGACGTGCTGCTGGTACGGCCAGGTGAGAAGATCGCCACCGACGGCGTGGTGGCCTCCGGCCGCAGCGCGCTGGACACCTCGGTCGTCACCGGCGAGTCGGTGCCCGTCGAGGTGGGTCCCGGCGCGGAGGTCTTCGCCGGGACGGTCAACGGCGCCGGAGCGCTGGAGGTCACCGTCACCGCCACCGCCCGCGACAACTCGCTGGCCAGGCTGGTCCACATCGTGCACGAGGCCCAGGAACGCAAGGGCGCCAGCCAGCGCCTGGCCGAGCGCTTCGCCCGCCCGCTGGTGCCCGGTGTGCTCGTGCTGGCCGCGCTGGTGGCCGGCCTGGGCAGCCTGCTGGGCGAGCCCGACGTGTGGATCGAGCGTGCCCTGGTGGTGCTGGTCGCCGCCGCCCCCTGCGCGTTCGCCCTGTCCGTCCCGGTCGCCGTTGTCGCCGCCATCGGCGCCGCCTCCAAGGCAGGCGTGCTGATCAAGGGAGGCGCCGCGGTCGAGGCGCTGGGCAAGGTCAAGATCGTCGCGCTGGACAAGACCGGCACCCTGACCCGCAACGAACCCGCCGTCATCGACGTCGTGGCCGCACCGGGCAGTGACCGTGACCACGTCCTGGCCGTGGCCGCCGCGCTGGAGGCCCGCAGCGAACATCCGCTCGCCGCCGCGATCCTGGCCGCCCACCCCGTCCCCCAGACGGCCGGTGAGGTGGAGGCCGTACCCGGTAACGGACTGCGCGGACAGGTCGGCGGGCATCCCGCACGCCTGGGCAAGCCCGGCTTCGTCAACCCTGGCTCGCTCGCCGGTGAGGTGAGCAGGCTGCAGGACGCCGGCGCCACCGTCGTCCTCGTCGAACACGACGGCACCCTGCTCGGCGCCGTGGCCGTCCGCGACGAGGTCCGCCCCGAGGCCGCCGAAGCCGTCGCCCAGCTCAAGCGGCAGGGCATCGAGGTCGTCATGCTCACCGGCGACAACGCCCGCACCGCCGCCGCGATCGCCGCCGAAGCCGGCATCACCGACGTCCGCGCCGAACTCCTGCCCGCCGACAAGGCCCGCATCGTCACCGAACTGAAAGCCCGGGGACCGGTGGCGATGGTCGGCGACGGCATCAACGACGCCCCCGCCCTGGCCACCGCCGAGGCCGGGGTCGCCATGGGCGCCATGGGCAGCGACGTCGCCATCGAGGCCGCCGACATCGCCCTCATGGGCGAGGACCTGCGCCGCCTGCCCGACGCCATCGCCCACACCCGCGCCGCCCGCGCCATCTTCACCCAGAACCTGCTGATGTCCGGCGCCATCCTCATCACCCTCGTACCACTGGCCGCCGCCGGCGTCCTCGGCCTGGCCACCGTGGTCGCCACGCACGAGCTCGCCGAAGTCCTGGTCATCGCCAACGGCATCCGCGCCGGACGCCGCATCCACCTGCCCCACCACGCCGCGCTGCGCGCCGCCGCCCGAGCCCACACAGCCCCGCAACCGGCCGGCAGGACGCTCCTGCCGATCGCGACCGGCGCCGGCGGGGGCGGCGGGACCGGGGACTGCACCGACGGTTGCTGCTCGCCCGCCGCTGAGGAGTCTCGGTGATCGGCGGCCGGGACGGTCGTGGGGGCGTTCACCGATATCGATGGAGGTCGCACTATGACGACTCACCGCCGGCCGCTGAGTGTCCGGCCCTTCCGATACACCGGGCGAGCCCATTCGACCCACCGGCGGAGTAGGCACGACTGCGTGCGGACAAGCCCATATCGCCGTGACGTTGCCGACCGGGCGGACAGCCTGGCTGATCATCAGCCATGAGGACGTGCGGCAGATCCTGGCCGACCCCCGGGTCAGCGCCGACCGGTTTTCCTGTCACGCACCTCGCCCGCGGCAGAGTCCTGCCCTGGTCGGGGTGGACCCGCCGCAGCACGCCACGCACCGGCGCCGGCCGACATCGAAATCGGGGGCGTCCTGATGTTCACGCCTCGGGAGGACGTCCGGCGGCGCTGATCAGCTTTACCGGTGCTGCGGGTCCGGCGCGTCGCTCAGCGCGCTGAGCAGGAGGTGGCGTTGGCGCAGGGTGAGATCGCCGATGGTGGCGGCAGTGTCGATCTTGGCCTGGCGCAGTGTCTGGGTGATCTGCTCGGGGCTGTGCCCGGGCAGAACGCGCAGCAGGGTGACGGCGTCGGCGCCGATGGTGACCGGATCTCGGCGAGCGAGCAGTTGTTCGAGGCTCAGCCGGCCGGTTGTGACGGCGGCACGCACTTGGGTCGCCGTCATCTGCTGGGGCAGTGGGACGGCGGGTGGAGCGAGTGCTTGGGCGCTGCCATGAGCAGCGGCGATGGGCTGGGGCGGCCCGTCGGCGAGCAGGGTTTGTGCTGTGACGAGCAGGCCGCCGATGAAGGCCACGGCGGCGGAGGCGATGACGAGGTGGCGCCGGGACAGGCGCCGGCCGTCGCGGGCGATGGCGAGCCCGATGACGGCGGTTCTGAGCAGCACGCCGGTGATCATGCCGAGCAGGATCGGCACGCTCTGGGCGGGCAGGGGCGCCACGGTGGCCAGGACGACGCCGGCGACCGGGGCCAGGCAGGACAGGGTCAGCCAAGGGGACGCCGGCTTGCGCGCGAGGTCGAGCATGGCGGTCAGCGCCAGCCCTTCGCTGGCCGAGTGGATCACCAGGGCGGCCACCACGACGGCGGAGGCGGCCAGCGCCAGGGTGGCGCCCTCGATCATGCGGTGCAGGGACAGCGCGGCGGCGGTGCCGACTCCGCCATAGACGGCGGCGCTGACGGCCTGCTTGACCCGGCGGTGCAGTCCGGGCGCGTGGCGGCCACCGCTGGTGGCGCCGTGGTCGTGGCTGTGACCGCAGCCCTTACGGGTGAAGAAGGTGATCACGGCGAAGCCGAACAGCCCCGCCAGGCCCACCACCCACAGCGGCACGCGGGTGGCCTCGGCTTCCCGCCAGGCGTCGGGCAGCAGGTCGACCAGGGCGGTGATGAGCATCAGCGCTGAGGCGACGGCCAGCCAGATGCTGATCGTGGCGCTCTTGCGGCGGGCCAGATGCGCGCCGGCGAGTGTGGACAGGGCGACCAGGACGACGGCGGCCCACGTGGTCCAGGCGGGCAGGGCGGCGTCCAGGGGGGAGGTTTTCTGGCCCAGGTCGTACAGGGTCAGGGCGTGCAGGGGCGCCGGTATCGCGGGGCCCCCGAGCGGCACGAACATGACACACGCCTTTCCGGCGAAGTACGGGTTTGGGGCGGTCGCACGGTGGCGCGGTGACGAGGGGACACCGGGACCGGGATCGAGCGGGACACCCCCGTCCGGGAGTGTCCGTCAGTGGCCGATGAAGCTGTCGGGGACGCTGGGCGTGCGTAGCGGCGCGATGGCCGGCAGTGCGGGCATGGGTGTGGCTTCGTGGGCGCCGTGGCTGGGCATGGTGAGATCATTGAGCTCGGCGCGTACCTGGGCGAGTTGGTCGTGCAGCGACTGCTGCAGGTTTCTGCCCTGGTCGGTGACGGCGCGGTCGAGCTCGTCGAGTTGGTCTTCAACGGCCTGACGGGCGGCCTTGGCCAGCGCGTCGGCGGCCGCCTCGGCCTCGCGCCGCACCTGCTGGGCGTCGGCGTGGGCGGCCGTGAGGATCTGACGGGCTTCGTGCTGGGCGGCCGCGATGGTCTCCTCGGCACTGCGGCGCGCCGCGGCCAGGGCCTCGGTCCCGGCGGACGCCTCCGGCGGCGCGGCGGCGTCCAGGCGCTCGCGCAACTGGGCGTTGTCCTGCCAGAGCAGGCTGAGTGCGGTCTCCACGCGGGCCAGGAAGGCGTCTACTTCGGCCAGGTCGTAGCCGGCGCGCAACCGGACCACGGTGAAGACCTGGTGGTGCACCGCGGCGGCGGTCAGCAGGGCGAGGTGGCCGGGCGTGACCGCCTGGAGGTGTGGTGAGGTGGCGCCCTCGGCGGCGGCGTGGCTGTGTGGAAGGTGGGGGCCGTGGTCGTGTTCTTCGTGCTCGACATGCATGGTGGACTGTCCAACCTTTCACCGTCGACTCGTAGCCGTGACTCAACAGGGCAGCAGGTGTGGTCCTGGCGGTACCGCCAGGACCACGAGTCAGCCGCGGGAGCGGAGGTAACGGTCTGACCACCAGGGACAGGCCGACATGGGGACTAGTGCGCGGTGGGGCCCTGATCGTCGTGGCAGTGCCCCGGCCCGCAGCCGGGGCCCTGGCTCTGCGCGGCGTCCGCGTCGCCATCGACGATGGTGCGGTCGGCGGGCGCCTCGGCATGATTGGCGGCGCTGTGGGTGGTGTCATGGGCGCAGGCGGGGTCATCGTGATGCTGGTGTGGTTCGGTCATCGACGTTCCTCTCTCTACAGGCGCCTTCGGGGCGTTTTCGGGGCCTGAGGGCTGGTGAGCCGATCGGCGACGAGGTGATAGTGAGGGAGTCGGGAGGTGGCGCTCGCCGCTGCCTGGCCGGCGCGGCAGCGGCGAGGACAGGAGCACGGGCCGCGAGGGGGCGGGGGCATTGCGACGGCTACGGTTGTCGGTCATGCCGCCCTGGACGCGAGCCGCGTGTCACTTGATGGAACGCGAACTGGCGGCGCTCTTGTGCAGATAGCCGTTCCATGCCCAGCCGCGTACCCCGGCGGGCGTGGTGACCCGCAGCCAGCCGCGCTTGCCGGCGCAGTCCCCGGCGATGGCACGGTCGCCAGCCTTTAGCGTGGCGATCGGACGGTAGCCGAGCCCGGCGCCGGAGCGGACGTTGAGGTGGCTGGTGCGGCGCACCCTGGTCACGGCGTAGCGGCAGGCGCCGGTGGGGGCGGCCGTCCGGCTCGCGCCGCTTGTGCTGACGGGCAGCTTGCGCAGATGGTGCGCTGATGCCCAGCCGCGTACCCCGGCGGGCGTGGTGACCCGCAGCCAGCCGCGCTTGCCGGCGCAGTCCCCGGCGATGGCGCGGTCGCCCGAGCGGAGTTGTGCGAGCCTGCGTGCGCTCCGGCGGGGCGCGGAGCGGACGGTGATCGATTCGCCGCGCCGCAGATGGTTGGGCTGGTAGCGGCACGAGCCGGCCGGTGTGGTGGTGGCCGGGCGGACGGGGGCGGCCTGGGCGGGCAGCCCGGCCAGCGCCAGCCAGCCGCTCGTTGCGGCGATGGCGATGGTGGTGGCGGCGTGGACGGTTTTCATCGGCGCGAACCCTTCCTGTACGCGTGGCTGTGCGGGTTACGGAACCCCGGTACAGCCGAGGCCAGTCCCTGACTGACTGACCTGCCAACTTCTACGCAATGTAGTTGACTCATTACGGCTGGTTTAAACATCTGATCAGATGTTCATGAGTAATACATCGCGCCAACACGACCCTCCGGCGAGCCTTGACCAGGTACGCCGCGACAGAGAGCATATGTATATATGAACATCTCATCAGATGTTGAAGTGAGCGATCTTGCCGCCGGGCGCATCGAGGCGGTCCGCCGCGGCCTGCCCTCGTCGGCGATCGCGCAAGACGCGGGTCACCTGCTGGCGCTGCTGGGCGATCCCGGCCGGATCCGGCTACTTGCGGCGCTCTCCGCGGCCGATGAGTTGTGCGTCCGCGACCTGGCCGACGTCATCGGTCGCAACGCCTCGGCTGTCTCGCATGCGCTGCGGATGCTGCGCGGCCATCGGATCGTGCGGGTGCGCCGCGCCGGTCGGCTCGCTTACTACCGGCTGGCCGACACGCACGTGCGCAGCCTGCTGCAACTGGCGATCACCCATGTCACCCACCCCCCGAGGAGCTTCCCAGATGTCTGAACAAGACAGGCACGACCGGCACCACGACCACAGTCCGCACGCAGGGCGTGACAGCGGCCACGGTCACGGTCACGGGGTGAGCGCAGATGCCGATCGCCGGTATCTGAGCGGCGCACTGGCCTTGATCGCCGGATTCATGGCCGTCGAGGTAGTGATCGGCTTGATCGCCCGGTCACTGGCGCTGATCTCCGACGCCGGCCACATGCTCACCGACGCGATGGCGATCGTGCTGGCGCTGGCCGCGATGCGCATCGCGGCCCGCCCGCCGCGCGGCGGCTTCACCTACGGCCTCAAGCGTGCCGAGATCCTCTCCGCCCAGGTCAACGGCATCACACTGCTGCTGCTCGCTGTCTACTTCAGCTACGAGGGCATCCGCCGCCTGATCGAGCCACCCCAGGTCGAGGGCCTGCTCGTGGTGGTCACCGGGCTGGCCGGCATCGCCGTCAACGTGGCCGCCACCTGGCTGCTGTCCAAGGCCAACCGCTCCAGCCTCAACGTCGAGGGCGCCTTCCAGCACATCCTCAACGACCTGTACGCCTTCATCGCCACCACGCTGGCCGGCCTGATCGTCTGGCTGACCGGCTGGACCCGTGCCGACGCCATCGCCGCGATGGTGGTCGCGGCGCTGATGCTCAAAGCCGGCTGGGGCCTGGTCCGCGACGCCGGACGGGTGTTCATGGAAGCCGCACCGGCCGAAGTGAACCCCGCCGAAATCGGCCGCCAGATCGCCGCCCTGGACACCGTGGTCGAGGTCCACGACCTGCACATCTGGGAGGTCACCTCCGGATACGCCGCCCTGTCGGCACATGTGCTGGTCACCCCGGGCGCCGACTGCCACGCCACGCGCCTGACCGTCGAGGATCTGCTGCACGAAGGACACGGCATCGTGCACACCACGTTGCAGGTCGACCACGCCTCGCCCGACAGCCACGCCTTCGACGACGACGGCGCCCCGCGACGACTCATACGGCACTGCGCCGACCCACACGGCCCCACCCACCACGCCCTCCGGCGCGACGAGACGGCGGTCGGCGACGGCCATGCCGGCCATTGACGCCCTACTGTGGGAACGAGCTGGCCGTCGTCGCCGCGCCCTGGTTCGCAAGGCCCGGCGATGACGGAGGATCCGGACCGGTTCGGTGCCCTCTTCCTGGCCGCCTGGGCCGCCAACCTCGACGAGATCGGCCAACCCACCTCGCAGACGACCACCCGGCCTGAGCCGGCAACGCCGCCATCACATCCAGAAAGCCAACCGCGCGTGCGCATCCTGGGACGAGGTGTCCAGAACCTCGCGCACCCGTTCAGCGTCCCGACCTTCATTCGCCGGCAGGCAGGTGGAGTCTGAGAGCCGCTACGGCGGCGCGGGCGTGCTCCGGCTCCGCGCCTTCGGCGATCGCCGCCAGTGCCGCACGCCAGGCCGCCGCGAGTATCCGGCCGAGAAGCGGCACCGCCGGGACGACGCTCCGGCTGAGCATCTCGGCCAGCCGGTCATGTTCGGTACCCGGCGGCGGGTCTCCCAGGATGCGGAGGAAGCCCTCGCGTACGGCGAAGTCCAGGCCGACAAGCAACGCGGACGTCACGGCTACGGAGTGATCCGACTCCGGCCCAAAGGCCGCCATCGCGCCTTCCATCCGGTCCAGCAGGCGCCGTTCGACGTCCTCCCGGACGAAGACGTACAGCCCGAGCTTGCTGTCGAAGTGGTGGTACAGGGCCCCTGTGGTGACCTTTGCCGCCGCCGCCAGCTCAGCAACCGTGACCTCGTCGAAGGGGCGGGTTCCGAACTCCTTGACCGCGGCAAGCGCCAGCCTGCCCCTCGGGGAGGTCGATATCGGGATCCACTCGCGCACATGGACATAATGCCGTTATGCTCTCCCAAAATCCAGTTATGTAGGAAAAGGATGTTCCGTGAAGCTTGAGTTCCTGTTCGTCCCCACGTCCGATCTGAAGGCATCGCTCGCTCTCTACCGCGACAGTCTCGGTTTCACCGAGATGTGGCGCGAGGGCGACGCGACCGTCGCGCTCGCCTTGCCGGACACCGGGGTGCAGCTCATGCTCGACGCCCACGACCCCGGCGCTCCCACGGGGCCGCTGTTCGTCGTCGACAGCCTCAAGGCCTTCCATGCGGCTCGCCCGGAGACGCTCGCCGTGCTCGAAGCACCCTCGGAGATCCCCGGCGGTTTCCTGGCCGCCTACCAGGATCCGGGCGGCGCGACCATCTACGTGATGGACCAGTCCACGGAAGACTAATCCGTAGGTTCCGAGTTCGAGCCCCAGGAGCCCGACCACCCCACCTGCAGTTTCCCGCGATTCTTGGTGATTGTGCCTCCTTCCTCGTCAGCGCCTCCTTTCTGGCTTTGGCCCATACGCGTCGGTAGGTGATCCCGGACAGTTCACCACCGCGACCCCTGGTGACCAGTCGTCCGCCTGAGCCAGTACCGAAAGGGCACGTAGTTAAGTGGCGGGGGTGGGCTGTCAAGTCGGAGATACGGCTAGTTGTGGTAGGGGAGGTCTGGTAGGCCGAGGGCGGCTAGGAGTTGGAAGAGCACGTCCTCGGCGAAGACGCCTTTGGCGTCCAGGGCGGTGGTTACGGCGGCGGGGTCGGGCGTGAGGCCGGCTTCTCTGGCCCATGCGAGGGCTGATGGTGCGGCTGCGGAGCCGGGCGGCCCCGCAGTCGTGTAGAGGCGGTCGAGCGCCGCTTGGCGGCGTCGCTGGTACTCGGCGGGGTCCTCGGCATGTTGCTCGCCGTTTTCGTCCCAGGACTGGGCCGGTCCGTCGGCGGGCAGGGAGCGCCAAGTGATGCCGTCGGCCATGAGCCAGCCGCCCCAGTGGCCGGCCACGGGGCTGCGGCCGAGGAGCTGGGCGCCCTCGCTGTGCTTGATGACGGCTGCCAGGACCGGGTGCCCTGCCTGCCGCATCAGCCCTGTGAGCAGGGCGTCCCAGGCGTGGGGAAGGGTCGGCGAGTCCCAGCCGGCGGGGCCGCGGTCGACCTGCACGGCACGCCATCGGTCTGGTCCCTGCCAGTGCCAGCTGGCGTTGGCCGCCGATTGCCGCAGTGCCGGGAGCCCGGTCAGCGGCTGGTTCGCACGCGCCACGATGTAGGTGCCCCAAAAGCCCATGTGTCCCCTCCGGGTCTGCCCGGCATGCCCGCCTGGTGAGTCAGCGCTGACCGTCAGCTGAAGGACTCACATTCGTGATCGAGGTCCACGACCATCGCCTGACGGTGACTATACCATTACGCTAAGTTTATATGGCGAGCGTGTCGCGGATCGGCGAACGGACACTGGCTGCCCGGCTCCAGGCGGCGCGGCGCTGTTGCCGGCGTGTCGAGCCGGCTGCGATCGCCGGCCGGGCTGGCAAGGGCCAGGCTGATAGGCGGCAAGAGTTGAGATCGCGTCAGGCGCCACGCTCACCCTGCCCGATCACCATCAGGCTCGCGCTCGGGGTCAGCGCCGGCTACTGCCGTCTGTGGCAGGCACCGCATCCTCAGTTCCCGCGAAAATCACGACGAGCTCCAACCCGCCCCCCGGGTTGCGGCTCGCTCGCACGTCGGCTCCGTGAGCCTTCGCGATCGACGCGACGATCGACAACCCGAGCCCGGCGCCCTGTCCACGGGTCGTTTGCAGCCGCCGGAAGGGCTCGAAGAGATCGCCGAAACTTTCCTGGGGCACATGCGGGCCGGTGTTACGGACCGTCAAAACTCCATGGGAGAGCGTTACCTCAACGGTTCCGCCGGGATGGTTGTAGCGGGTCGCGTTGTCGACGAGGTTCGTGACGAGCCGGCTCAGCAGGATCGGATCCCCATCGACGACCATCGGTTCGATCCGCGTCGTCACGGTGACCTCGTCCGAGCCGCCTTCGGCCAGGACGAGCAGCACCACCTCGTCCAGGGCCACCGGTGTCCTCTTCTCAAGGCCGTGCTCCGCCTGGGCCAGGACCAGCAGGGCGTTGATGAGGCTCTCAGTGCGGTGGTTGTGGAACAGGAGCTTGTCGCGGATCTCACCGACGTCTTCAGGAAGGCCGATCTCGATCGCCGCTCGCTGGACGGCCAACGGGGTCCGTAGCTCGTGGGACGCGTTCGCGATGAACCGCCGCTGCCCCTCGACGGAGCGTTGGAGGCGGTCGAGCATCGCGTCAAACGTATCGGCCAGTTCCTTCAGTTCGTCCTTCGGCCCGATGAGCGCGATGCGTTCGTGCAGGGTCGACATGGACAGCCGCTGCGCCGTGGCGGTGATCCGGTGGACGGGCCGCAGGATCCGCCCGGCGACCAGCCAGCCGACGATCACTGACACCAGTGTCAGGATTCCGACCGTCGCCACGGTCACCCCCCACTGGTAGTCGATCACCTCGTCCACCAGATCGGGCAGCGTCGGCGGCTGATGGTCCGGGAGGCCCGGCGCCGCCGGCGCCACCGGGATCGGCCCGATCCGGCCGATCCTCCTGTCCAGCGCGTGGCGCAGCAGCAGGTTGACCGTGACCAGCAGCACGGTCGAGGTCAGCAAGAACAATCCGGAGTAGATCAGGGTGAGCCGTACCCGGACGGTCGTCACAGCACGTAACCCGCGCCGGGAACCGTCTGGATGCAGGGCGGATCGCCCAGCTTCGCGCGTAGGCGGCTGACCACGACCCGCACCACCGTCGTGAACGGGTCGACGTTCTCGTCCCATGCCTCTTCGAGCAGTCGTTCAGAGCTCACGACCGCGCCGTCCGCCCTCATCAGCACCTCAAGGACGGCGAACTCCTTGAGCGACAGATGCAGGTGCCTCCCATCTCGCGACGCCTGCAGCCGGTGGGTATCGACCACGATCCCGTGCCGCGTCAGCACCGGCGGCACCTGCGCCTGGCTGCGCCGCCCCAGCGCCTGCACCCGTGCGACCAGTTCGGCGTAGTCGAACGGCTTGGGCAGGTAGTCGTCGGCCCCCATCCCGAGGCCGGCCACCCGCTCCGGCACCGCCGCGGCCGCCGTCATCATCAGGATCCGCGTACGGCTCCCGCGCGCCACCAGCTCACGACACACGAGGTCGCCGTGCATCTCTGGGAGATCCCGGTCCAGTACGAGAACGTCGTAGTCGCTCACCGCCAGCCGCTCTGACGCAGCGACCCCGTCGTACACGACGTCGACGGCCATGGCGTGGCGACGTAACCCCACCGCCACGAGATCGGCCAGGTCTCGTTCGTCTTCGGCCACCAGAACCCGCATAGCGATGTTCGTACCCGAACCTGGGTAACAGCGGCGTTAACGGATCCGTTCACAGCCGCGCAACCCGCTTCCGGCCACGCTGGCGGCATGATCAAATCCCTCTGCGCCGCCATCCTGATGGTGGCCTGCTCCATGTCCGCACCCGCGTCCGCGCCTGCTGAGCGCTGCACCGCCGTCACCGGGCCACCGCCGGAGTCGGCGCCGCCGACCTCGGTGAACACGCTCCGGCAGGCGTACTTCTGCGTGCTGGACAACTACTACAGCGGTCCAGCCATGGATTCGAAGGCGCTGCTGAAGAGCGCCTTCGCCGCCTATACCCAGGACCTGATGCGGCGCGGCGCCGATCGGCCCGAACTCCAACTGCCCGAACTGACCGGGAACCGCGACACCGACTGGGCCGCCTTCGCGAAAGTCCTCGCCGCCGGTGACGTGCCCGCGCTGCGCGCCGCGATCACCGCGATGGTCGCCGGACTGCACGACAACCACGCCCGCGCGGTCAGGCCGACTCCCCCACCGGAAGGCGGGCCGACCGGGACGGGCATCGTGGGTGTGTCGGCCCAGCAGGGCCCGCAACTCGACCCGGCGGCCAAGCCGCCGTTGTTCATCACCCGTGTCCTGCCCGGCAGCCCCGCCACCAAGGCCGACATCAGGCCCGGCGACATCATCGTCAAGGTCAACGGCATGCCGCCGTTCATCGGGGACACCGTGAACCAGAGCATCGTCCAAGCCTTCACCGCCGGCACGGTAACGCTCACGCTCAAGCGCCCCACAACGGGACAGACCCGCACCATCAAGCTCAGAGAGGGCCCCATCACGCAGCAGCCTCCGGCGGTGACGTCAAAGATGCTCACCGACGGCGTCGCATACGTCCAACTGCCCAAATTCTACGAAGGCGCCGCCGACCAGGTCATCGCCAAGCTGCAGGGTAAGCCGAAGGCGGTGGTCCTCGATCTGCGCGGCAACGGCGGCGGGTCACCTCGCGAGGTGACGCGGCTGCTCGGCGCGTTCGCGCACGGCAAGGTCACCAGCTACTTCTGCCCGCTCAAGGGCGACTGCGTGCCCAACCGGACCGACGACAGCGTCCCGCTGCTCGGCTCGCGCCTGGTCGTCCTCACCGACCGCGGATGCGCCTCGGCCTGCGAGGACTTCAGCGCGGCCGTCAAGGACAACGGCCTGGGCACCCTCATCGGGACCCGCACCGCTGGGGCCGTCTCCGGCCCCAGCGAGGGATACCTCCTCGACGACGGCAGCGTCCTGCTCTTGCCCAAGGTCCGGCACCTCGGGCCCGCCCGCGAGATCATCGACACGATCGGCGTCCCGGTCGACCACCACGCCCCCATGACCGCCCTCGACCTGGCCACCGGACGCGACCCGGGCGTGGCCAAGGCGCTGACGCTTCTTTGACGCGCTTGCCGCAACGGCGAGTCGCCGAGGTGGGCCGGCCAAAACCCGACCTGGCGACTCGCCATCGCCCGAGGCCGATCCACCCTCTACCGCTCCCTCGCCGCCGTAGAGACCCCGACGAGCTGACCTACGTTTCCGCAGGTCAGCCAAGGATGCCCCGCGAGATTACTGGGCCCATCAGTCGTCGAGCATCACCAGATCGAGCGTGTGGAGGTGCTCGGAGTTCGCGATCAGATTGATCTCGGTGATTTTGCCTGCGGAGGTCGTGAAGACGAAGGCCACGCGTGGTCGGCCGGCCTGAGCCCACAATGCGCCGGGGACCCCGTCGATCAGTGCCAGGCGTGCGTGGAGGGCGCGGCCGGAGATGGTGTCGGCGACCGCCGAAGCGCCATGGACCAGCCCAGAGGCGCCCATACCGATGGCGGCGCGGTCGGCGCGGAGCACGGCGTCCGGGTGCAGCAGATCGAGCAACGCGTTGAAGTCGCCGTGCCGTGAAGCGGAGAGAAAAGCATGGACGATCTCCCGCTGCCGGGCCAGGTCGGCGCCGGGGGGCGGTGCCGCGCCCTGGATGCGGCGTCGGGCTCGGCTGGCGAGTTTTCTGGCCGTGGCGGGCGTCCGGTCGACGATGGGAGCGATCTCCTCGAACGGCACGGCGAAGATGTCGTGCAGCACGAAGGCCAGGCGCTCGTTGGGAGCCAACGTGTCCAGCACCACCAGCAGTGCCAGGCCCACCGAGTCGGACACGATCGCATGGTGCTCGGGATCGACGTCTGTGGCGTCGCCGCGTTGGGCTGGTTGCGGCACGGGCACGTCCAATGGATCTTCGCTCCGGGCGGTGCGTGAGCGCAGCATGGTCAGCGCAACACGGGCGACGATGGTGGTGAGCCACCCGCCCAGGTTCTCCACCTCGCTGCTGTAGGACCGGTTGAGCCTGAGCCACGCTTCCTGGACGGCATCGTCAGCCTCGGCCACGGAGCCGAGGATCTGGTAGGCCACCGCACGCAGATGCCCGCGATACTCCTCGAACCGATCGGTCAGAAAATCGTGCTCGTTCATCGGTCACATCCCTCCGTCGCGGCCAGTCATTGTCTATGACTCGCGAAACGTCGCGGGTGTGACCAGCAGCAGGACGACCAAGTTGGGCGGTGAGCCCGCAGTGCCGTTCATGCGGCCGGCGCGTACCTGTTCCCCATCGGAGGAAGCATCATGTCCGCACGCATCCCGTCTTGGCTGCGCACAGCCTTCTACTGGGTCCTGGCCGCGGAATTCGTCATCGGCTTCGTCACCAAGTTCTGGCCCGGCCCGACGTTTTTCGGCCCGGCGTACTCGGTGAAGTTCGTTGAGTGGGGGTTTCCCGCCTGGTTCAGATTCGTCGCCGGCGCCATCGAGTTGGTCTGTGCGATCTTGCTGGTCATCCCATCCAAACGGTTCAGATTCATCGGTGCCGCGGGGCTGGTCTTCCTCCTCACCGCCGCGGTCACCACGCACCTCATCGATGACGCGGCCCTGTACGAAGAGGTCTCCGCCCCCATCCACCTGGTGATCATGGCCATGGTCGCCCTGGCGAACTGGCCGGCCGACTGGAAAGACCTCTTGCACCCGCAGCGGGACAGCAGCGCCGCGCCGGCACGCGCACGAGGCATGGAGCACGGCGCCCGATGATTCGCGTCATCGCTTCCATCAACCCGCGCAGCCGAGCGCGCCGGCACCCGCGATGACAAAGACAAGATCGATGTTTTCCCCGCGCCCTACCGGCTGCCCCCACAACTGCGGGTAAATCATCCGTTTCCCGAAGAATGTCATAGGAATGATCAAGAATGGTGGGCCATGGGATGGATCGGGATCGCGACGGGCCACGAGCTCACCGTCGAGGGGACGCGGCGGCCGGTGCTCGCCTGCCGGACGGCCGCGGGCCGCGTGCTGGCCAAGGTGCCCGCCAACGTCAGGAAGGACCCGACCGCGGTACGACTCGCCGCTCTCTGCGACCGGCTCGGCGAGCACGCGCGGGCGGTGCACGACCGGATCGAGTCCTGGATGGTGCGGTCGCTGCCCGTCCCGGCCGCGGTGTTCGCGGCCGTGTGGGACGACCCGGTGTGGCGCGAGACGCTCACCGGCCTGGTCATCGCCCCGATCGTCGACGGCGCGCCCGACCTCGCCCGCTGCGCGCTCCTGCGCGAGGGCGCGTGGACGGGCGCGGACGCCTTCGCGATCCCGCACCCGCTGCTGCTCGGCGACGAGCTGCCCATCTGGCGGGGACGGAACCTCACGCAGGTTGTCGAGCAGGTACGCCGCGAGGTGTGGACGCGTCCGGCGAGCATGGACCGTACGTTCGGCGGAATCGACAGCTTCGGATACATGGACGCCCGGTACGAGAGCGGCGCCGCGTTCGAGCGCCGCGTGCACGAGCTGGGCGGGCGCATCAAGGGGGACAGGGCGTGCTTCACCGTGCACGCGCCCGAGCCGCTCGGCGTCGAGATCGACCTGGACTGGAGCGGACCGATGAGCCCGGCCTATATGGCGTGGCTGAGCTTCGCCGCGGGCGGCCGGGAGATCGGCGACATCGCCTGGTCCGAGGGCGTCCGCATTCTCATGGCTCTGTACGCGGAGCGCACCGTGGAGGAGACGGAGCCGGTGGTGGAGGCGGCCGAGGCGTACTCCGCCTACTGCGACGCCCACCAAGGCGAGCCCGGCACCGTGGCGCCCTCCGGCATCACCGGCCCGACGCGCGAGGTGCTGCTGCGCGCCGGGGCGGTGCTGCCGGGCACGCCCGCCGGCTCCGGCGAGGACACGTGCGTCACCGTCCGCTACGAGCACTCCGTCCTGGACGAGCCGGTCGTCGAACTCGTCCGGCGCGCGGCCGTCGACGGCGACAAGGCCGAGAAGTCGCTGTACGACCTGGACCCGGTGGCGGAGACCGGCGTCGGCACCGTGCACGCGGGCCCGCTCGGCTTCCTCGCCTCCGCCCTGCACCGGTACCCGGCGCACCGCGCCCGCATCCTGGCCGCGCACACCGACCTGCGGGCCGCCTGCGGCCTGGCCGCCCGCAAGCCCGGCCTCGCGCGCACCGCGCTCACCCGGACCGGCGACGACCTGGAGACGCACGCGCCCGAGCTGCTGCCGCCGTTCTACGAGGAGTGCGCGCGGATCCTGGCCGCCGCGGGCAGCGCCCGCTTCGCCGCCGCCTTTTTCGACAAGGCCCGCGCCGCCGAGGACGCGCACGCGCTGCCGGTCGACGAGGCCGCGCTCCTCGCGGCGCACCTCGCCGCAGGACCGGACGCCGCAGGAGCGGCCACGCTCAAGAAGCACGGCAAGCGGCTCGCCGCCCGCCATCCCGCCCCCGGCGCGTACCGCTGGCACCGCAGCCTGCTCACCGAGTGGTGCGAGGCAGTCCCGGACGGCGCGGATGGCGCGCTGGCCCTGGCCGACGGCTGGGCGGCGCTGGCGAAGGCCGCCAAACACGCGCTCGGCGGGCCCGAGGACGAACGCGCCGTGCGGGCCCTGCTGGACAGCGGCTGCATGGAGTCGGCACCGCAGGCCCTGTGGACGTTCGTCCTTCCGTTGCTCGGCCCGATCGCACGGGCGGACGCGGGCATCGGCCGCGCGCTCCTCGGCATTCTGCCGCTGCCCGCCAAGGACACCCCCAAGGCGAAGAGCGCGGCGGTGTCGCTCCTCCTCGGCAACCTCGCGGACGCGGGCCTGACCACCCCGTTCACCACGTCCCCCGGGCTGGCGGGAGCTGCGGCGAAGGACTGGCTCGGCCGTTTCCTGAAGCTGTACGCGGGGCTCGCACTCCCCGTCGCCGGTCTCGGCGACCTCCTGCACGACGCCGGTACGCGGCTGCGCGCGGAGGGCCTCACCTGCGACGGCCATGAGGCGGTACTGGGAGTGGACGAGGACGAGGTCAACCGCTGGGAGGAGACCTCGGCCGACCTCCCGCTCCTCGATCTCCTCCTGGACCGCGGCGTCCCGCTCGCGCGGCCCCGGCTGCTGCACACCTTCAAGCTGTACGACCGGCTCGCCTCCGGAGCGGGCACCGACCTGGCCGCCGTCGCCGCCGACCCGGACTGGGCTCCGCTGCTGCGCGACGCGATCGTGGGCAACGTGGCCAACCAGCTCAACGTCACCGAGCCCGCCGTCCCGAAGCAGACCGCCCCCGAGACCGTACGGGCCCTGACCGCGACACCGGGAACGGCGCAGATCGTCGCCGCCATCCTGGCCGAGCATGCCGAGCGGGTCCCCCATCAAGGGCTTCCTGACGCGCACGCCGCCCTGTGCGACGCCGAACGGTTCACCATCGCCGGAGTCCCAGGCCCCCTCATGGACAGTGTCCGGACGATCGCAACTGGGACGGACCCGGCCCGCGCCCTCGCCCACACGCTGAGCGGCGGCGTCCTCGACGAACTGGAGTTGCCCGCCTTCGTCCCCGGCCACGTCAACACCATCACCGACTACCTGGAGGAGAGCGGCGCCGACCTGCTCCTGATCGAGTCCGGCCGGCTCTGGGAGCACCAGTTCCGCGCCTCCGTCGTCACACCGGATGGAGTCGGCCCGTCCCACGGCTTCGGCACGTACGAGGACATCTCCCACCGGTCCCACGAACGGACCGAGGCGCGCGACCTCTACGACCGCTGCCTGATCGCGGTGAACGGCCGGGTGACCGTACTGGACCACGGCGGCCCGCACTGCCCGCACGGCAGCGCGCACCCCGCCGCCCGCCGCATCGTACCGGCCGACGGCGAACGGGTCGTCTTCCCCGGTGGCGCCGAGGCCACCGTGTGGCGCGGCCAGGGCCGGATCATCGAGCTGCGGGACCCGGCCGGGCGGACCATCGGCCGCTACGTCCGCGGCTGGAGCAGCGTGCCCGAGCACGACGGCGCCGAGAACATCGGCACGGTCGCGCGCCACCGCTACGCAGCCGGGACCCGCCTGGTCGCGCCTCCCGGCCGGTGGTCGGCGATGCGGCCGCGCGACCCCGAAGGATCCAGGGCGCTGCGCGCCGTCGACGAGAAGAAGGCGCAGGCCCTGATCGACGTCGTGGACGCCGCGCTCGCCGCCGACCTCATGCGAGTGCTGGACCCCGAGAGCTGGTACCAGGAGAAGGACGCCGCCCGCGATGAGCTGGCGGGACGGCTCCGCCCGCTCCTGCCGGAGATCACCGACGACTCGCTCCGGAAGGGCGTCACGTCCCTGGTGTGGACGGCCGTCGAATGCCGCGAGCGCGCGTTCGCCCTGCTGGAACGCCTGGCGCTGACCCCGCCGCCCCACCTGCGCCCGGCGCCCGCCGTCGCGGCACCCGCCGCCCAGTCCGAGAAGTCCCCCGAGCCGGACGATCCGGGGCCCGAGTCCGCCTACGAGAGGATCGTCCACTTCACCCGTGCCGCCGTCGATGTGCCGTACGACAAGAAGATCGCGATATTCGACGCCTCCGCCGTCAAGGGGGTCGAGAACACGCTGGGCCGCCTCGGCGCCGCCGTCCTGGAGGCCGCGTGGGGCGAGGGCGGCGGGCGACTTCTGGAACTGGCCGCCGTCCCCGAACTCCTCCGTACCGACGGCACCTGGCACGTCGCCCGGCTGCGCCCGGAGTACGAACTCGGGCAGATCCACTCGGGCCACGGCCCCATCATGGCCGCCGCCGTCGCCGACTACGAGCAGGTGGGGCACGGGTACGCGGTCACGGCGCTCCTCCACACTCCGGACGGCCCCGACCCGCTCCTGTTCACCCGCAACAGCGTCGTGGAGCTGCGGACCTGCCACGGCTGGGGCGACCAGGACCGGCTCCGGCGGGCGCTCGGCCTGATCGCCGAGAACGGCCCGCCGCCCGTGGACCGGGAGGCGACCGTACGGGCGTTCGCCGAAGCCACCGGCCTGTCACCGGCCCAGTGTCTGATCCTGCTGTCCACCTCGGCCCGCACGCTCTCCTGGCCGGACGACTGGGCGCGGGGCCGCGTCGCCGCCTTCCGCGAGGACGACGCCGCCCGCGCCCGCGAACTCGGCCTGACCGAGATCGAACTGCGCATCGCCGCGCTCTCCCTGGAGGCGCTCACCACCACCGACGAGGCCGTCGAAGTCGTCGAGCTGCTCATGCCCGATGACCCCGCCGACCTCTGGCGTAGGGGCCCCGACCTGGACCGGGCGGTCGCGTACTGGACGGAACGCCACCCGAGGCTCACCCCGCTCACCACCGAGCAGTGGGTCGCCCTCGCCTCCGGCGCCGAGGACGCCCTGGAGGCGCTGATCGCCCTGCTCGGCGAGCGTCCGTCCGTACCGCCGCTGGGTCACATCGCCCGCGCTGCGAGGCTCCTGGCCGACCGCCTGCCCAAGGCCCACCCCGCCCGTGCGACCGCCGCCGCCCGCCTGCGTGACCTGCACGAACACGTCGCCGGCCCGGACACGACCCTGCCCATCGCCGCCGGGGTCACCTCGGTCACCGCCCTGGAACGAGCCGCCGGGGCGACCGCGGCCCACCTCCCGGAGAGCGGGCTCGCCATCGGCGAAGCCCTCGCCCTGGAACCCGCCGGAGACGGCTACCGCGTCCACCTCCGCCCGTCCCTCTGGTCCGACCTGTCCACGCTGACCCCGGCCCTCCGCCGCGGCGGCGCCACCGATGTCGCCCTGGTCATGGAGGACCTGCGCTTCCTCCGTTCGCCCGAGCCACTGGAGGCCGCGGCCCGGCTGGAGTGACGTTCGTCGCAAACACAACTGGACGGAGTAACCGGGGACCACATGCCGAGCCACTGCTCGGCGCCCCATGCCTCGAACCGCTCCACCTCAGTGAACCCCAGCTTCGCCGGGAAGCGCGCCGGCGAGCCGGCCGAAGTCGGCATTGAGGTGTTGAGATCGACGACGACGGTCTCTACCGTTATGAGAAATCGATATCTCGGCGGTCGAGGCCTGCGCGTCGGCCGGCTGAACCGCGCTTGTCGGCGAAGTAGCGGAAGAACGTGCACTACGACGGGCGATGGCCCGCCTGAGTGGTTGGCTGGACTATGCCTAGGTCACCCGTAGCGAGTTCAAGCCGAACACGAAGCTGAAGACCCGGAAGTCCACCTGCTCGTACGGGTCGGCCAGGGCGAGGCCGGGGAAGCGCTGGAGCAGGAGGGGGAAGGCGATGCGCATCTCCATCCGCGCCAGCGGCGCCCCGAGACAGTGGTGCAGGCCGTGGCCGAACGCGACATGACCGGCGGCCTCCCGGGTGACGTCGAGCCGGTCCGGGTCGCCGATGAAGGCAGGGTCGCGGTTGGCGGCGGGAAGCGAGCAGATCACCATCGCGCCCGCGGGGATGACCTGCCCGGCGATCTCCACCTCGGTCGTGGTGATGCGGGGCGGAGGCGACTGCGAGATGGACAGCCACCGCAGCAGTTCCTCGACGGCGGGCTCGATCCGCGCCGGGTCCTCGCGGATCATCGCGAGTTGATCCGGGTGCCGCAGCAGGGCCAGGGTGCCCAGGCCGAGCATGTTCGAGGTGGTCTCGTGCCCGGCCAGCAGCAACTGCCCGGCGACACCGATGAGCTCGTCGGTGCTGAGATCGTCGCCGTGCTCCCGCACCAGCATGCCCAGCATGTCCTCGCCCGGGTCGGCCTGCGCACGGGCGACCAGGCCGGCCATGTAGGCGCGATCCTCCCTCCGCACCGCGGTCAGCTCCTCCGCCGGCAAGGAGGTGTCCAGCAGGCGTGTGGAACGATCCTGGAACTCGGCGCGGTCGGCATGCGGCACGCCCAGCAGCTCGCAGATCACCAGGGACGGCACCGGCAGGGCGAAGTGCGCCACCAGATCGGCCGGCTTGCCCGCCCGCTCCAGATCGTCCAGAGCCGTCTGGACGATCTCGATGATCCGCGGTTCGAGCCTGCGCATCCGGCGCACCGTGAACTCCGGAGTGAGCATCCGGCGCAGCCACGTGTGTTCCGGCGGGTCCGACCAGATCAGTTGCCCGGCGCGCAACCTGGCCAGTTCGTCGGGATCCAGCGGGACGGCTCCGCGGGGCGGGGTCAGGGCGCTGCTGAACCGGGCCGGATCCGTAAGCACCCGGCGGACGTCCTCGTGGCGGCAGACCAGGTACCCGGGCAGGCCCCAGGGTGTCTCCACCCGGACCACGCCCTCGCCGTCTCGGGCCCGGGCCAGTTCCTCTGCCGGGTCGAGCCCGTTCCGCCTTATCTGAAGCGGCAGTTCGTTCGCTTGCGTCATCGTCCGTCTATCCGTCCCGTGATTGTCTTTGTGCGGTGTGAACTGCGGCCCCACCGTGCGTGGCCGGAGCTTTGTCCGGGTTGCGGACCGCCCGGATCCGCGTGATCCGCTCCCCCACGCATCGCGGTGGCAGGCACCACGGAGTGGCCAACGCCCTGACTACCTCCCTACTCGTCGAACTCGAGGTTCGGGAGATCAGGGCCAGGGCGAAGGCGGCGCCGTCACATCGAGGTGTCGCACCCTCGGCTGTCGATCTGGAGGCCGTGCCGCCCGCGTAGAAGGCCGGAAAAGTTGTCGCTCATATCCAGGCGACGAACGGGGCGGCCTCCCTGGGACACCTCGGACCCGGGGAATTCAGAGCTGTTCGAGCCGGCGTTTCAGGTCGAGGCGGTCTACGGCACACCGCGCGGCGGGCGGGGGTGCGTCCCTTCGGGTTGCCCATGAAGCGCCCGGAGGCGAAGCCGGGAACGAACGATCTTGACCTGTGATGAGGGCAGGCCAGCATCAATCCGCCGGGGAAGCAGGTAGGCAAAGGCAAGGCCCTGCCGCCGGCGAACAGGCAGGGCCGGCCTGTTCAGGCGACGACAGGTTCGCCGCTCAGCGCGACACCGGCCCGGCGCAGTTCGTCCAGTGCGGTGCGCGTGGTGTCGGCAGCGACGCCGGCCGTGTAGTCGAGCAGGACCCGCACCGTGAAGCCCGCGCGCGCTCCGTCCAGTGCCGTGGCCTTCACGCAGTGATCGGTCGCGATGCCGACGACATCGAGTTCGGCGATGTCACGGGCCTTCAGCCAGGCGGACAGTGTCGTGCCGTCCTGGGTCGAGCCCTCGAATCCGCTCTTGGAGGCGGAGTGAGCGCCCTTGAAGAAGACCTCGTCGACGTGCCCGGAGTCGACGGCGGGCGCGAAATCCGGATGGAACTCGCCTCCCTCACTACCGACGACGCAATGCACGGGGAATGAGTCCTGGAAGTCGGGGTTGTCGGAGAAGTGAGCGCCCGGATCGATGTGGTGGTCACGGGTGGCGACGACGAAGGCATACTGCCCCTCGGCGCGCTGGACCAGGTCGGCGATGGCGGCGGCTCGATCCGCGCCGCCCTTCACCGGAACGCTGCCGCCCTCGCAGAAGTCCTTCTGCACATCGACGATGATCAGTGCACGACTCACGGAAAATCCCCTTCCCTCGGGACACCCTTCCACCGGCGGGCGGGCACACCACACGCCGGACGTTCACCGACCGGCGTGGCGCGCACGGCAACCCGGTTCACCGCTCCAGATCCGGACCGCGTCCACCCGATTGTGACTTTGAGTGCAAGTATCTTCACTATACGCGTTCACGCTCCTCGTCGGCTCAGCCTGGCCGATCGCGGTGTGGCCGATGACCGCGGCCCGCTCGCCGCCACAACAGTGCCCGGACTCCAGTTGGCGCTCGTTGGCGCGGGAAAGGCTTGGGCACCAACTACGCTGAAGATGCGACTCAGGTAAACGCGACCGAAGGAGTCGAGTGACGGTGAACGTGGACCTCGAACACCAGCCCATTCATGACCTCGCCCGCCGGGTCATCCGGTTGGCCGAGGAAACCCAGCGCACCGCTCAAGTGCTCGAACGCCGTCTGGATGCGATGGAACGACGCTCCGGAACCGCCGGCAGAGCCGAACGCATCCTGAGCATTGCCGCCGACATGCGAACGCACCTCGGTCAGGACCGGCTGTCCATTGAAGACCTGTACGCCCCACCTCCGGGAACGACACCAGGGCAAGCCCAGCCTCATCAAGCGACTCAACGACGCGGGCCTCATGGCCGAGTGACCGGCGATTCTTAGGTCTGGCAATCAGCGGTCCGAGATCCACGCAGCCACTGCCCGACCAGTCGAGGTGATAGGCCAAAGGTATCCTGCGCGCCTTGGAACAGGTACAGGCTGTCCGAGGATGTAAAAACCCGAGGGGGACTCCCGCCGGGGCGGGAATCCCCCTCGGGGCGCGTTATGGGCACTTCTTCAGGGTGACCTGTTCGATCTTCGGGGTGGCGGTCCAGATCTTCTTCTTGCCCTTGACCCCTGGCTTCACCTTGATATCCACGCAGTACCATTTGCGGTTCACGATGGTCCAGATGCCGATGTAGTTCGTACCCCTGCAGTGGTTGTTGAAGTAGAACGTCGTGGACAGGGAGCCGTCGGACCACGAGATGTTGAATCGCTTTCCTTTCGGCTTGTTGCACTTCTTGGACTTTCTGTTGACCGAGGACTGTTCGGCGGTCGTGGTGCTGGAATCCGCGAGGGCGGGGGTGGCCGTCACGAAACCTCCCAGCATCATTACGGAGGCGGCGGCCAGGGCGAATGTACGTTGCATGAAAATGCTCCCATCGAGTGGATTTCGATTTCAGGGCGAGTCGGCGTATTGCCGTACGCCGCTCCAACGCGGCCCGGTCGGCGTAGCGGGCGCGTCACAGCACCTCGGAGCCGAGCGGACAGCTTGCGAGCATGGGGCCATACTGGGCGGCTTTGTCCCGGCGGCGAATCCGTCGCGTGACTGTATTTCTTCAGGGCGGGGTCGGCCGCGTAGGCCCCGGCATAGCCGGCACCGACGACGATGCGGTGCTTCATGCGTTGCTCCTGTCGGTTCGCTTGCTCTCGGTGAGTTGACTCGGCCCTGGGTCAGGGATTTCGGATCGAGGTTGCCGTGAGTCTGAGTGACAGTGCGGTCATGTGAGGTGTGTCACCGATCACGGGTGTCACACAACGGCAGCCGCCGACGCCTTGTGCATAGAGCAGGAATTGCGAGGAGCCAGGTATGAAGGAGCGCGGGGATGCGACGACGGGCACAGCCGAGCCGATGGCTGGTGGCGGGACGGACCCGGAAACCGAGGCATTCCTCGCCCACCGCAACCTGCTCGGCTCGGCGGCCGACGCCGAGGACGTCCTGCAGGAAACCTGGCTGCGGTGGGTCAAGGTCGACGTGGGGCAGCTACGAGGAGATCGCGGCCGCCGTCGCCTCCGAACTCATCCGCGCGAGGCTGTCCCTCCGGCGGGTGCTCATTCGTCAACCGCATATGAGCACAACCCCGTACCTCCTCATGGAGCGGCCAGGCACGGCCCTGACGCACGCGTCGCACGGTGCGCTGTGGCCAGGCCGAGGCGGGCAGCAGCGGTGATGTTCGCGACCGTACCGGAGTTGGTGCGCTGACCGGGCGCGACGACCCATAGGGGCTCCCTTTGGCCGAGATCTACGGAAGAAATGCGGAGAAGGCCGTCATCGACGCGGTGCTTGCCGGCGCGCGCGCCCGCGAGAGCGGGGTCGTGGTGGTGCGCGGCGAGGCGGGAATCGGCAAGACGGCGCTGCTGGAGTACGCCGCGGCCAGCGCCACGGGCATGCGAGTGCTGCGCGGCACGGGCATCGAATCGGAGGCGGAGCTGCCGTTCGCAGGGCTGCACCTGGTGCTCGCTCCCGTGCTGCACCTGCGCGGAAGGCTGCCAGGGCCGCAGTCCGCGGCGTTGGGTGCGGCGTTCGGCCTGGCTGACGAGGCCAGGGGCGACCGATTCCTGCTCGGGCTGGCCACCTTGTCGCTGCTGGCCGAGGCGGCGGCGGCGGATCCCCTGCTGGTGCTGGTTGATGACGTGCAGTGGCTGGACCGGTACTCGGCTGCGGTGTTGTCGTCGGTGGCGCGCCGGTTGCGCGCCGAGGGCATCGCGCTGCTGTTCGCCGTGCGAGACGGCTACCCGATGCCCGTACAGGGCGTACAGGGCGTACTGGACCTGCGGCTGACGGCTCTCGACCGGGACTCCGGCGCCGCGCTGCTGGGGGACCTGGCCGGTCATGTAAAAGACCACCTCCTGGCCGAGGCCGAGGGCAACCCGCTCGCCCTGCTGGAATTGGCGGCCACCCTCACGCCCGAGCAGCGCGCCGGTGAACTCCCCGGCACCGCCCTCCACCTGCACCAAGGCCCGATGTCCGGACAGCTGGAATCGGCCTTCGCCCAGCGCGTCAGAGCGCTGCCCGAGCGAACCCGGCTGTTGCTGCTCGCCGCGGCGGCCGACGACAGCGGCGATCTGCATCTCCTGCTCACGGCGGGCCGGCAGTTCGGCGCCGACGTCGCCGACCTGGAGCCTGCCGAGCACGACCGGGTGATCCACATCTGCGGTGACCGGTTGAGCTTCACCCACCCGCTCTTCCGCGCCGCCGCCTACCGTTCGACGTCGCTGTCGGCCCGCCTGACCGCTCATGCCGCGTTGTCGGCGGCGTTCAGGCAGGGCGGCATGGCCGACCGCAGCGCGTGGCATCGCGCCGCCGCCGTCCACGGCACCGACGAGAGCGTGGCCGCGGAGATGGAACACACCGCGGAAAACGCCCGCGCCAGAGGTGGCCACCAGGCGGTGGCCACCGCCTACCATCGAGCCGCTCAGCTCACGCCCGACCCGGGGCAGCGCGCCCGGCGCCTGGACGCGGCGGCACAGGCCGCGCTCGATGCCGGGATGACCGCCTTCGCGACCCACCTGGCCGATCGCGCCTGGCCGCTCGCACGTGACCCGCTGGTACGCGCCGGCCTGGCGATGGTCCGCGCGGCCATCGCCCAGGAACAGGACCTGCGGGCGCGGCCGGAGGAGATGGCCGAGGCCGCCGCCGGGCTCGCCGAGCAGGCTCCCGACACCGCCGCCACCATGCTCCTCTTCGCGTTGATCAGCACCTGGAGCGGCGGCGAGCCGTACCACACGCCCCAACTCGCCGCCAGCACGGCCGCCGTGCCCCGCTCCTCACCCATGCTGGCCGACGTCACCGCGGCGGTCTCTCACCTCGCCGGCGAGCGATTGGCACAGGCCATTCCCCACATCAGATCGCTCACCCAGCAGATCTCCGGCACCGCGAACCTGGCTATCTGGCAGCGCATGACCCTTCAGTGGTGGTTCCTGTGGCTCGCCGACATCGACGCGGCTCAGGAAGGCGCGGCGGCCTTGGCCGACCGGTGCCGGGCCCAGGGCAACATCGGCATGCTGCCCCGCGCCCTGCTGCACCTGGCGCGCAGCCAGTTGCTCCTCGGCCGGCACCGGGACGTGCTGTCCACGGGCGAGGAGGGCCTGCGCGTCGCGCATCACACCGACCAGCCGCACTTCGCGGGCCACCACGCCGGCCTGCTGGCCTGCGTGGCGGCGATCGAAGGCGACCAGGAGCGGTGCACCGAACTGACGGAGGACGTCCTCGCCGGCGGTGTGAGCGAACGCGGCATCGAATGCGTCTACGCCCGCGCGCTCCTGGACCTGGGACTCGGACGACACGAGGCGGTGCTGCGCCGCTTCGCACAGGTTCCCGAGGCTCTGATGCGCCACCATCCCGCCATCGATCACAGCCTCGGCACCGCCACCCTCGTGGAGGCAGCGGTCCGTCAGGGCCGTCCCGACCTCGCCGCGGCCCATCTCGCCCGGCTACGGCGCTGGGCACAGGCGACGGGCCGGCCATGGACCCTGGCCATCGCGACACGCTGCCAGGCGCAGCTGGCCGACGGCGAAGAGGCCGAACGGCGATACGAGCACGCCGTACGTCTGCACCGGCAGGACGACGCGTACGTCTTCGAAGCGGCCCGCACCCACCTGCTCTACGGAGAGTTTCTGCGCCGCAAGCGGCAGCGCAACAAGGCCCGCCCGCTCCTGCGATCCGCGCTCGACACCTTCGAACGACTCGGCGCGCTGCCCTGGATCGACCGCGTCCGCAGCGAGTTGCGCGCCACTGGTGAGACCTCCCTACCCCAGGAGCAGGTGCCCGGCCTGCTGGACCGACTCACCGCACAAGAGCAGCAGGTGGTCAGGCTGGCCGCGGCCGGGCTCAGCAACGCCGGCATCGCGGCCCGCCTGTATCTCAGCCCTCGCACCGTCAGTTATCACCTCTACAAGGCCTATCCCAAACTCGGCATCGGCTCGCGCAACGACCTGGCCCGCATGGACCTCGACCCGGACGGATGAGGGTGGAAGGCGCTCTCGCCTGCCGTGACAGCTCGTCCAGTTTCGGTCAGGTCAGGACGAAGGATCAGGGGCCGCGTTCTTCAGAATTCCGGAGCCGCAGATCCGCCTGAACCCGGTCACCGATGTGCGTGACCAGCTTGAACAGGTCCGGGCAGTACACCGACGGGTTGAGATACCCCGTACCCTCGCCGTAGCGGTGGGCGTAATAACCGCCGCCGCACACCCGCGCCACCGGACAGCTCAGGCAGGTTTCGCACAGCGCGGCCACCCCCGCCTGACGTGCCGCCATGCCCGGATGCTCAAGCGCCCGGTCGAAGGGATGGTCGAAGACGTTCAGCCCGGTCCCGGCCGCACCCTGGTAGCCCGACTTCAGCGTGTCCACCTGCTCGATGGTCCCGTCGGTCTCCACCACGACCAGCACGTTCGGCGACAGTCCCACGGAGTCCACCCGGCTCTGCCCGCCGAGCACCAGCTGGATGATCGACTCGAAGAACCGCACACTCGTCTCCTGCCGGGGCGCGCCGTACCAGCGCTCGAACACGGCGATCAGCCAGTCGGCGTACGGCGTCGCCTCCGACCCCGCCGCGCGCAGTGGCGGCGGCGCGGACCAGGTGCCGTCCGGCAGCAGGAAGTCCACGACCGGCGGCTCGAACTCCAGCAGCGACTCATACACCCGCACCGGATCGTTGGCCACGTCGACCACGCAGTACAGGTGCGAGAACAGCTCCCGGTACGGCTCGGCACACAGCCGCCGCAGCCCAGCGGTCACCTCAGCGTGGCTGCCACGGCCGCCGGCGTGACGGCGGTGCCTGTCATGCGCCCGCGCGTCCCCGTCGAGGCTGACCCCGACCGCGATGCCCTCGGCCAGCAGCATGTCCAGCACCTCGCCGGTCAGCAGCGTGCCGTTGGTCTGCAATCGGAAGCTGAGTTCGGTGACGGACGGGAGCGCGGCGCGGATGCCACGCGCGGCGCGGGCGACGGCCTCGCGCCCGGCCAGCAGCGGCTCGCCGCCGTGGAAGACGACGTTGACGTACTCGACGTCGTGCGCCGTCACGTGCTCCGCGATGCGGAACGCGGCGCGCTCCACCGTGGCTGAGTCCATCTTCCGCGGACGGTCCCGCCACGACTGGTCGGCCATCTCGTAGACGTAGCAGTAGTCGCAGGCCAGGTTGCACCAGCCGTGCAGCTTGAGTGAGAACTGCTGGAACGGTACCGGTCGCCAGGCCCCGCTTTCGCGCGCGGCCACGCTCCATTCCTCGGTGGGCCACATCATCAGGGTCCTTTCGCTGCCGGACGGGCGCGGCGGCCGGCCGCCGCGCCCGCTCTCTTCTGGGCCTACCGGTTGTGCTTGCCGGCCAGGATCTTGGCCTCGGGCTCGGCCGCTCCGAGCCCGGCCAGGACGTTGTCCAGGACGGAGCCGGCGGTCGAGACGGCCACGGTCACGGTCTCGGTCACGCCCTGCGCGATCAGCGGGGCCTGCGGGGCGAGCGCGAGCGACGCCGCGGCCGCCAGCGCGACCACGATCCGCTTGTTGTTACCCTCGGCGTGGGTGACGTCCATAAAAATCCTCCTTGTCGGAACGACTTGCGGGGCCGAAAGCCGACGTCGCCGCCGCCCCCAGCACACATAGAGCAGTCCTCATGCGCTCGCTCAAGTCATGAACGACGGGCCTATCGGCTTGGCGCGCCATCAACGTAGCAACGCCGCACAGGCTCGCGAATCAGTCGGCTGACTGGGGCCGGTGCTCGTTGTAGTGGCCGCTCGTACTCGGCCGGGACCTGCCGGCCGGCCCGGGTTCAGGGCTTGATCAGCGATCCGTACGCCGCGCGCACGTCCGACGTGGACGACTTGACGAACTTCTCCGGGGGCGGGCCGACGTCGATGCCGCTGAAGGAGGTGTAGTAGATGCGACGCGGGCAGCTGGAGCCGCCGATCTGCACGCTGCGCGGGCCCACGCGCTTGCCGGTTCGCACCTCGAAGACGCGAACGGGGATCTTCCGCTTCCTGAACGTCACGTTCTGGACCCCGCCGATGGCGAAGGTGGAGTTGTAAGGGCAGGTTCTGACCGCGGCCCCGTCCTTGGTGTCGCCGGCGCAGATCACCAGCACCGCGTCGGCGGCGTCCTTGGCCAGCCACGAGGAGGGCAGCTTCTTCTTGTGGTCGCTCCTGCCGAACATCATCGCGCGGTGCGGCCCCTTGCCCCGGTAGGGGTCCGCGCCGCGATAGGGAGCGGGATCGGCGCAGTACTTGGGCTCGTCACCGGAGCGGGCTTTGAGGAGCCGCCGTACGTTCGCAAGCTCGATCTGCAGGCCGGCCCGCTCCTTCCCCTTCTTCGCCCTGGCCGCGAGGTCGTCCTTGGGATACTGGTCGAGCAGTTGCTCGTACTGCGCCCGAGCCTGCTTCCAGTCCTTGTCCTGCGCGAAGTCGTCGCCGCATTCGACGATCGCCGCGGGCGCGAGCTTCGGGACGACGTCCGCGGCGCGCTCCAGCAGGCCGTCGCCGTCCGGACGCTTGGCGAGCCAGTCGGTGATCGTCCTGGTGTCGCAGGCGTCCTTGGCGGGCAGGCCGCCCAGGAACCCGTCCAGGACCTTGCCCACCTCGCTCTCCTGGCCGGTGAACTCCCCGAGGACCTGCGACAGGTGACCGAAGCCCGCCTCCAATGCCTTGGTGTCGCCGGTCAGGGCGGTGTTCAGTTCGCTGACGGCCTGCGCGAGGAAGAGGTCGGCCCTGCGCCCCTCCACGCCCTGCCACAACGCCCCGGGATGAGCGCGGTAGGTCTCGAGCGTGCCGGCGGCCAGCGGCCGATCGCCCGCGGCCTGCCGCCCGGCCTTCACCAGCAGCTCGCAGGCCCCGCTGCTGTCCTCGGCCCGGGCGGTCAGGGGGGCGTCGGCCACCCGGTGCCCGGCCCACAGTCCTCCCAGGGTCGACAATGCCCGCATGCAGTCGCCCTGGCGGTGGGCCGCTGCGGCGTCCTGTTCGATCCGGGAGGCGTCGAACCGCAGATACCCGACGGCCAGCAGCACGACGAGGGCCGTACCGAGTCCGACGATCCGCTGCCGCCGCACCCGCCCGCGCTCCTCCGCGAAGGCCGCCGGCCCGGTGCCCAGCATCGACCAGGTGGGCGGTACGGGCCCGGCATTCTGCACCGGCTTGCTCCGTCGCAGTCGCCCGCCCGCCAGCCACCAGCCGTGCGCGATGGCACCAGCCCACCACAGGAGCACCACACCCTGGAACCAGGCGACGCGCGCGACCAGGACGAGCAGGGCGAGGAGCACGACCGTGACCGCCCCGGTGCTAAAGGCGAGCCTGCGCCGCCCCATCATCAGGTAGCCGACACCGAGCAGTGAGGCATTGCCGAGCGCCACGGCTAACGGATCGAAGGCCGGCTCCGGTCGAGGCGAACGGTCACCGGGGTTCACCCGTATCGGATCCATCGTGGCGCCTTCCTCGTATGAACGGCTCACTGCCCAGTTCAATCCGCCACCATTGTCGGCACCCCGGCGTGGGAGGGGTCCCGGCGATCGTTACCTCCAGCGCCACTGTGCCCGTCCGTGCAGTTCAAGCGGCACGTGAGTACTCGTGAAGGACTCCACCGAGCCGGATCGGTGGGCGCGTAGCGGAGCCGCCCGAGCCCGGGCTTGATGGGCCCGATGTCGGTTGTAGAACGCGAGCACTCGCCGACCGCGGTTTCTGGCGCCGGGAACCTGTCTGATTAAGGCACCTGAGTTATTTCGCATTAAGAGCGTTGACGAGATCCTTTTCGGATATTTACCGTCACGGAACATGCTGCGGAGTGCCCTCCGGCACACGCCACCCCCCAACAGAAGAGGCGAGCATGCACCGAGCGGACGCGGCGCGGAGAAGAAGAAGACGGGCAGTACTGCTCTCGATGACGGCTGCCGTCATAGTCTCGGGAGGAACCATGGCGGTCCCCGCCCAGGCCAAGGAGCCCGTCCCCGGCGCTCTGGCCGAGGTCGCCGAGGCGGGCGCTCAGGTCGTGACGTCGCCGAACGGGGATCTGCGGGTCGCGATCACCACCGTGGACGGACGCCTCACCTACAGCGTGAACGGCCGGGGCAAGGCTCTCGTCGGCGCGTCAGGGCTCGGCGTGGATCTCGCGGGACGCCCCAGCCTCACGCAGGGCATGAGCATCGACTCCGTCGAACGGCGCACGATCGACGAGACGTGGAAACCGGTCTGGGGGACGTCGAGCAAGGTCAGGAACCACGCGCGCGAGCTCACCGTCCACGCGGTCCAGGCCGGCACGGGGTTCAGGCTCGATCTGGTGTTCCGGGTCTTCGACGACGGAGTGGGCTTCCGCTACCGCTTCCCCGAACAGAGCGGTCTGGACGCCTACACCGTCACCGCCGAGCAGACCGAGTTCGCCCTCGACCCCGCCGCGCGGAGCTGCGCCTCGCCCCCCAGGTCGGGGTATCGCTATTTGTCGGATTTTGCGTGGTTGCTGGCTAGATGGCTATGTGCTCTTTGTCCGGCAAGCATTAGTTAGAAGTGTCTTATGTGAATTAATCGTCATTCACGATCGTCTCCGCATAGGTGCATAATCTTGGCGCTGGTCTTAGTTTCGCGCGTCTCTTTGTAGGGGTATTTCACACCAGCGTCGCTACTTCAGCGGATCAAGTCATCGATGCCGCGATCCTGTATTTTGGGCGATTTGGGGGGGGTTTAGTGGCCGTTTCTAGTGCAGTTTCTGATAGACGCATAGATAGGCGTGCACCCGTCCGGCAGGGCGTCCGGGTCGTGCCCATACTGGGGCCGGCCTTCGTCGCGGCGATCGCGTATGTGGATCCCGGAAATGTCGCCACCAACCTGACCGCGGGCGCGACCCTCGGCTACATGCTGGTGTGGGTGGTCGTGGCGGCCAGCCTGGTGGCGGTCCTGGTGCAGTTCCAGGCGGCCAAGCTCGGCATGGCGACCGGCCGGAGCCTGCCGGAGCTGTGCCGCCGAAGGTTCAGCACGTGGGGCAACCGGGTGTTGTGGCTGCAGGCCGAGATCGTCGTGCTGGCCACCGACCTGGCCGAGTTCGTGGGCGCCGCGATCGGCCTGCAACTGCTGTTCGGCATGCCGGTCGCGGCGTCGGCCGGGGCAACTGCCGTGGTGTCCCTGCTGCTGCTGGAATTGCGGCGTCATGGGCGGACCCGCCCCTTCGAACTGGCGAGCGCGGCGGCCCTGCTCCTGGTCGGCGCAGGAGTCGGCTACGACATCGTGTTCGTGGGTCACCAGTCCGCCGGCGACCTGGCCACCGGCTTGATCCCGAACCTGGGCGGCGACGGGGCGTTGCTCCTGGCCATGGGCATCGTCGGCGCCACGGTCATGCCGCACGCCGTCTACCTGCACTCGGCGCTCGTGCAGGGGCGCGGCATCTCCACCCAGGACGCCAGGCGCCAACCGGCCCTGGTCCGCCGGATCCTGCGGCTGGACTGCTCCCTCGCGCTGGGCCTGGCCACGATGATCAACGTCTCGATGATCGCCCTCGGCGCCGGGCTCGGCGCTGCCACCGACGGCGCCTGGACCGGCGATCTGGTGGCCGCGCACGGCGAACTGGCCACCCGGATCGGCGGGGCCGCCGCCCTGGCGTTCGCCATCGCGCTGCTGTCGTCGGGGGTGTCTTCCACAGGGGTCGGGACGCTGGCCGGGGACGTCGTGATGCGGGGCTTTCTGGGCCGGCGGGTGCCCGTGCACGTGCGGCGGATCATCACCATGGCCCCGGCGGTGCTGGCCCTGCTGGCCGGCGCACCCTTGACCGGCCTGCTGCTCCTCAGCCAGGTGGTCATCTCCCTCGGCGTGCCCGTCGCGCTGTTCCTGCTGGTCTACTTCTGCCGGGACCGCACGCTCATGGGCTCGCTGACCAACGCCCCGCTCACCACCGCGATCGCGGCCACCGCCGCCGCGGTGGTCGCCCTGCCGGCCTGTTGCCTGTCTGTCACCTGGCTGTTGTGAGGCAGTCCGGCAGCCGAGCCGCTGTCCGCCCGATCCCATCCGCAATGATCCGAAAGGACGATCACATATGACCAAGCCCATGGAACAACGCATCCCGCATCCGCAGCGCGACGGCAAGGGCGGCCTGGACACCGGGCCCCGCAACGTCCAACTGGACCTGCAGAACCCCGACCTGCTCACGCCGCCGGAAACCGACCACGGCACCGTTCCCAACATGAAGTTCTCCTTCTCCATGGCGCACACCCGCATCGAGGAGGGCGGCTGGACGCGCGAGGTCACCCAGCGGGAACTGCCGATCGCCACCACGCTGGCCGGCGTGGACATGAAGCTCAACCCCGGCGCCTACCGCGAGCTGCACTGGCACAAGGAGGCCGAGTGGGGGTACGTGCTGGAGGGCAGTTGCCGCATCGGCGCCGTCGACCAGGAGGGCCGCAACTTCCTCGACGACGTGCAGAGGGGCGACCTGTGGTTCTTCCCCAAAGGGGTGCCCCACTACATCCAGGCGCTGGAGGAGGGCGTGGAGTTCCTGCTGGTCTTCGACGACGGCGGATTCTCCGAGAACTCCACCTTCATGATGAGCGACTGGTTCGCGCACACGCCCAAGAGCGTCCTTGCCAAGAACTTCAGCTGGACGCCGCAGCAGATGGCCAACATGCCCGAGAAGGAGAAGTACATCTTCCAGGGCCAGGTGCCGCCTCGCCTGGACTCCGACCGGATCGTCAGCCCCACCGGCGACGTACCCAGCACCTTCAAACACCGGATGCTCGCCCAACCGGCGCAGCGGTTCTCCGGCGGGACCGTCCGCATCGTCGACTCCACGATCTTCAAGGCGGCCACCACCATCTCGGCCGCTCTCGTGGAGATCGAGCCCGGCGGCCTGCGGGAGCTGCACTGGCACCCGACCGACGACGAGTGGCAGTACTACATCTCGGGTTTCGGGCGGATGGGGGTATTCGCCAGCTCGGGTCTGGCCCGCACCTTCGACTTCCAGGCGGGCGACGTCGGCTATGTGCCGTTCGCCTACGGCCACTACGTCGAGAATCTGGGCAAGGAGCCACTGGTCTTCCTGGAGATGTTCCGCAACCCTCGGTTCGAGGACATCTCGGCCACCCAGTGGATGGCCAACCTGCCACCTCAGGTCAGCGCGGACACCATCAACATGCCCCGCTCCATGATCGAGGCGCTCCCGCAGGACAAACGCCCCGTCGTCGCCTGAGCCGGCACCGCAAGACGGTTACATGACGCCCGGCCCGCGGCCGCGCATGCGACGCCATGGGGCTTCACGGGGTCACCTGCTGTCGTATGCCCTCCGTGGACTCGCGCGCGACCAGCCGGTGCGGGGCCAGGTGAACCTCGAACGGCAGGGGCTCCTCTGAGTGGATCCGGGCCGCCAGGCACTTCACGGCCAGGGAGGCGATCGCGGCCTTGTCGGGGATCACGGAGGTGAGGGAGGGCGTGCTGTAGAGCGCCTCCTCCGAGCCGTCGATGCTGGCCACGGCGACCTCCTCGGGGATGGTCATGCCCGCTTCGTACAGGGCCCGTTGCGCGCCGACCGCCAGCAGGTCGGTGAAGCAGAAGACGGCGTCGGGGCGGTCGCCGGGCGGCAGGGAGGTGAGGGTGCGCATGGCCATGAGGCCGTTGCGGCGGTCGAACCTCTTCACGAAGGGCGCGAGCCGGGGGTCGTAGGTCAGCCCGGCATCGTGCAGAGCTCGTTGGAAGCCTTCCAGGCGCTGGCGGCTGGTCGCCGACGCGTGTGCCTGCATGCCGATGGCGGCGATCCGGGTGCGGCCCAGAGCGGCCAGGTGCGCGGTGGCTTCGCGGGCCGCCTCGACGTTGTCGATCAGGACATGGTCGGCGGCGACTTGGTCGCGCTCGTAGCTGCGCTCGCCGAGCAGTACCAGGGGGAACTCGTTGGACGCGGAGGCGAGTTCGCCGAGCGGGACGTGCAGCGGCGAGAGGATCACGCCGTCCAGCAGCGCCGCGCCCACGCCGGTGGCCAGGCGCAGTTCCTCCGTCGCGTCGCCCATCGTCTCCTCGATGAGAACGGTGAGGCCCAGCTTGGCGGCTTCCGCTCTCACGTGCTGGGCGAGCTCCGCGAAGTAGGGCGTCGCCAGGTCCGGGACGCAGAGGGCGATCAGACCGCTGCGGCCCGTCCGAAGGCGACGCGCCGACGGGTTCGGACGGTAACCCAGCTCGCGCACGGCACGCATCACCCGTTCCCGGGTGGTTTCCGACACCCGCGGAACATCGCGTACAACGTTGGACACGGTCTTGATCGACACTCCTGCGCGAATCGCCACGTCCTTGAGTGTCACTGCTGCCACCGACCAGCCCCCATCATCTGCGTCTTCCCAGATTATGCATGACCGGATGGCAGGTGTCAGTGCTCGCAGCACGCCTCGCCCCGCGTCCGACGGGGGGTTGACTCCAGAGATTTCCGGCTGTTACAACGTTGGAATGCGTCGTTAACTGCAGCGTCGGTGGCAGTTTCGGGCGGCCCGCCGCATGCTGCGAGCCGAGACTGCCTGCCCGGAAAGAACAGGGCGGCGTTCCACTCAGCCTGCCTCACGAAGGAGGCCCCATGACTTTGGCACTGACCCATGCCCACGGCGACCGCATCACCGTGGTCCACGAGGCGAGCGGGACAGAGTTGTTCTCCTACGTCTACCGGCCCGAGGCCGCATGGGAGGCGCCCAAGCCCTACCTGCACCCGGTCCGGACCCTGTCCGGCGGGCTCGTCACCGACTACCGCCCCAACGACCACCGATGGCACAAGGGACTGCAACTGACGGCTTCTCACCTGTCAGGTCAGAACCTGTGGGGCGGCAACACGTACGTGCACGGCGAGGGATACCTCAAGCTGCCGGAGAAGGTCGGCTCGATGGCCCACGTCGCCTTCGAAGAGGTGTCCGCCGAGGGCGACCGCGCCGTCATCGCCGAGCGCCTGACCTGGCACCCGTACGACGGTGAGCTGTGGGCCGAGGAGGAGCGTCGCGTCGAGGTGCGCGACGTCGACCCGGAGGCCGGCACCTGGTCGTTGGTCTGGACGTCGGCGGTGACCAATCGGCGTACCGAGCCGCTGCGTTTCGGCAGCCCCACCACTCATGGCCGCCCCGCGGCCGGATACACCGGACTGTTCTGGCGCGGGCCACGCGCCTTCCGCGGCGGCCGCGTCTTCACCGCCGAGGCGGACGGCGGCGACCTGATGGGCAGCCAGGCTCCCTGGCTGGCATACGTCGGCGAGCACGACGGACGCGACGGCCATGCCACGGTCGTCTTCGAACATGCCCCGGCCAACGACCACGCCGGCGAGAAGGGAACGCACCCGGCGCACTGGTTCGTGCGCAGCGACCCGTTCGCCGCGGTCGCGCCGTCCTGGGCATTCCACGAGGAGCTGGTCCTCGCCCCCGGCGACACGCTCGCCCGCGGTTATCGCATCCTCGTCGCCGACGGCGCCTGGGACCGCCGGCGGGTCGCCGCGCACCTGGCGGGGCGCGCATGGTGAGCGCGACGTACGAAGGGTTCCCTGCGGCGGTCGGCGTGTCCCGGCTGCGCGTGTACGACTGGCCCACCGTCGACGGCCGGCCCGGCGGTGGCACACCGCACCTGCACCTCACGTGCAGCGAGGGGTACGTGGTGACGGCGGGCAGGGGAAGCGTGCAGACGCTCACCACCTCCGGCTACCAGGAGACGCCCCTGGAACCGGGCGTCGTGGCCTGGTTCACGCCCGGCACGATCCACCGCCTGATCAACGAGGGCGGCCTGGAGATCGTCGTTGTCATGCAGAACAGCGGTCTTCCCGAGGCGGGGGACGCGGTGCTGACCCTGCCGCAGGACCGTCTCACGGACGCCGGGACGTACGCCGACGCGGTCCGCATCCCCTCCGGCGTCCCCGAGGCCGAGCAGGAGCAGGTCGCCCGCGCCCGGCGCGACCTGGCAACCCGCCGTTTCCTGGAGCTGCGCAAGGCCACCGAGGGCGGCGACCCGGAGCCGCTGGCGGCCTTCCAACGCGCGGCCGCCGAGCTGGTGCGGCCCCGGCTCGACGCCTGGGAGCAGCGCTGGCGCGACGGGGCGCACGCCGCCGCGACGGTGACGCAGGCCCAGCTCGGCGCTCTGCGCGGTGGGCAGGAGCGGTACCTGGCCGAGGCCCGGGTCGTCGCGACCGGTCCCGGCGCGCGCGGACGCTTCGGCATGTGCGGCCGCCTGGACGTCTACCCGGACATCTGACAGTGCGCCTGTCGCCCGCGAGCGTGAAGGACCCGGCCGCACACCCGTGTCCCCGCTCCTCATCCCCCCACGCTCCGACCCGGAAAGGCCCTTATGCCCGAGCCCCGAAGCGGCCGGCGCCGACCCCCCGGCCGCCGTGCCGTCCTGGCCGCGGCCACCGCCGGTCTCGCCACCGTCCTGGTGTCCACCCTCACCGGGTGTTCCGCCGCGGACAGCGGATCAACCTCCCAAGGAGTCACCCTCACCTTCTCCTGGTGGGGTAACGACAACCGCGCCGAGCGTACCAACGAGGCCGTGCGGCTCTTCGAGAAGGAACACCCCGGTGTCACCGTCCGCACGTCGAACTCGGACTTCGGCTCCTACCTGCAGAAACTGGCCACGCAGGCCGCGGGCGGCGGCATGCCGGACGTGGCCCAGCTCGACTACCGCCAGATCTCCCGGTACGCGGGCAGCGGCGCGCTCATGCCGCTGGGCGAGGCCATCGGCAACAAGACGATCCGTACGGACGAGATGGATCAGCAATTCCTGCGCACGGGCAGCTACGAGGGCGGACAGTACGCCCTGCCCATGGGCCGCGGCATCACCGGCTACGCCTACGACTCCGCCCTCTACGACAAGGCCGGCGTCCCCGCGCCCCAGCCGAGCTGGACCTGGCAGGACTGGGAGAACGCCAACAAGAAGATCGCCGCCCTGGGCCTGAAGAGCCCGGACGGGCGTCCCGTCACGGGCGCCAACGACGGCGGGGGCAACCAGGACGTGTTCGAGACCTGGCTGCGCAGCCGCGGCGGACAGCTCTACGCCAGCCAGACCCGGCTCGGGTTCACCGAGGACGACCTCGCCGAGTTCTGGGCGTTCTGCGACAGGCTGCGCAAGGAAGGCGCCATTGCCGCGGCCGAGGACACCACACAGGCCAACAGCACGGAGAACAGCCCCATCGGCCGTGGGCTGGCGGCCGCCGACTTCACCTGGGATGCGCCGTTCCCCGGGTACACGAAGCTCCTTGGCGAGTCCACCCACTTCGCGCCGGTCCCCTCGACCGACGGCCGCGCGGGCTCGTACTTCAAGCCCTCCATGCTCGTGGGCATCTCGGCCAACACCAAGCATCCCAAGGAGGCGGCCCAGCTGATCGACTTCCTCCTCAACGACCGGCGGGTGGGCGACATCCTCGGCTTCACCCGGTCCACCCCGCCCAACCGCGTGATCGCCGCCAACGTCGCCAAGACCCTCAAGGGCCCGGAGCTGGAGATCTACCAGTACGCCCAGATGATGGAGAAGTACGGCCTCGACGCACCGCCGACCGCGCCGCCGCCGGGCGACCTCCCGATCAATACCGCCTTCAAACGCAACTACCAGCGCGTGATGTTCGGGCTGGCCACCCCCCGGCAGGCGGCGCGTGAACTCATCGAAGAGGCCAACCGGGAGCTGAGGGCATGAGAACCCTGTCGACCAAGGCGCCCGAGAGCGCCGCCGGGACGACCGGCCCGCGCGCACCGTCCAGGCGGCACCGCCCGGTGCGTGAGAAGCAGTGGCCCGCCTACGTGTTCCTGTCACCGTGGATGATCGGCGCGGGCGTGGTGACCCTGCTGCCGATGGCCGTGTCCCTGTACCTGTCGTTCACGGACTACAACCTGTTCGATCCGCCGCAGTGGGTGGGCCTGCGCAACTACGTCGAGATGCTCTTCGAGGACCCCCGGTACTGGCGGTCGGTGGGCACGACCCTGCTGTACGTCCTGGTGGCCGTCCCGCTGAAGCTCGCCCTCGCGCTCGGTGCGGCGATGCTGCTGAAGAACCTCAACCGGGGCCGCGGCTTCTACCGTTCCGCGTTCTACGCCCCCTCCCTGCTCGGGGCGAGCATGTCCATCGCCCTGGTGTGGCGCGCGCTGTTCAACGACGGCGGCACGGTGCCCGACGTCCTGGACGCGGTCGGCATCGACACCGGCGGCTGGGTCGGCAACCCCCACCTGGCGGTGTACGTGGTCGTCCTGCTGACGGTGTGGCAGTTCGGCGCGCCCATGGTGATCTTCCTGGCGGGGCTGCAGCAGATCTCGCCCGATCTCTACGAGGCGGCGGCTCTCGACGGCGCGGGCCCATGGCGGCAGTTCATCGCCGTCACCGTGCCGATGTTGTCGCCGGTCGTCTTCTTCAACCTGGTGCTGGAGATCATCAACTCCTTCCAGGTCTTCACCCCGGCCTTCGCCGTCAGCAGCGGCGACGGCGGGCCCGCCGACTCCACCTTGTTCTACACGCTGTTCCTGTACGAGCGCGGCTTCACCGCCTCGCACATGGGCTACGCGGCGGCGATGGCCTGGCTGCTGCTGATCGCCATCGGCGTGATCACCCTGATCCTTTTCAGGACGTCCCGGTCCTGGGTCTTCTACGCGGATGAGGAGGGACGATGAACATCGCCACGAAGCGGTGGCTGCCGCACACGATCGCCCTCGTGGGCCTGCTCGTCCTGCTGTATCCACTGGCCTGGCTGCTGGCCACGTCACTGAAGCCGGCCGACGAGGTGGTGACCAGCCTCGATCTGTGGCCCAGCTACCTGGAATGGTCGAACTACACGACGGCCCTGGAGGGCGTGTCCGGCATCTCCGTCACCCAACTGCTCTCCAACACCCTGCTGATCGCGGTGGGCTGCGTCATCGGCAACGTCCTGTCCTGCTCGCTGGCCGCCTACGCCTTCGCCCGGCTGCGTTTCCGCATGCGCAAGGTGATGTTCGCCTTCATGGTGACGACGCTGATGCTGCCGCATCACGTCGTGCTGATCCCGCAGTACATCATCTTCAACCGGCTCGGCCTGGTCGACACGTTCTGGCCGCTGATCCTGCCCAAGTTCCTGGCCACCGAGGCGTTCTTCGTCTTCCTCATCGTGCAGTTCATGCGCGGGCTGCCGCGTGAGCTGGAGGAGTCCGCCCGAATCGACGGCTGCGGCGCCTTCCGCACGTACTGGGCGATCACACTGCCGCTGAGCCGGCCCGCGCTGATCACCACGGCCATCTTCACGTTCATCTGGTCCTGGAACGACTTCTTCACCCAGATGATCTACCTGTTCGCGCCCGAGAACTTCACCATCACCCTCGCCCTGAGCAGCTTCGTCGACCAGTCCAGCACCTCCGCCTACGGGCCCATGTTCGCCATGTCAGTGATCTCCGTGCTGCCGATCGTGCTGTTCTTCTTCGTGTTCCAGCGCTACCTGGTGCAGGGCATGGCCACCTCCGGGCTGAAGGGCTGAGGCGCCATGTCCCGCGTACCGACCGCGCCTCGCCGCGACCGCCGGGAGCCCGGAGAGGTCTTCGGGCCCGGCTTCACCCTCTTCGCCGACGTGCTGCTCGTCGGCGTGCTCACCAGCGCCGCCAGCTTGCCGGTCGTCACCGCCCCTGCCGCGATCGCCGCCGCGGCGGCGACCCTGCGGCAGAGCGCGGTCGACGGCGTGCCGGTGAGGTTCGGCACGTACACCGGCCACCTGCGCGCCCGCCTGTCCGCGGGCACCCTGGCCGCCGGCCTGGCCGTGCCGCTTCTGGTCGTGGTCCTGCTGATCGACGCCGCTCTGGTGCGCAGTGGACTGCCCGGCGCGAACATCGTGGCACCCGCCCTGGCCCTGCTCGCGCTGGGAGCCGCAGTCGTGGGCCTGCGTGCCGCCGCGCTGGAAGCCCCGCATCAGGTGTCGCTACGCGAAGGGCTGATCCGCTCGGTCGCAGACCCGCGTGGCACCCTCCTCCTGGCCTGCGCCGTGCTCCTTGCCGGGCTCCTCGCCTGGTCGATCCCGCTGCTGATCCCGCTGTTGCCCGGGCCGCCGGCGTTCGCCGCGATCGCGGTGGACCTCCGCTTCACCGCAGGCCGGCAACCAGACTGAACCGCCGTGGACTCCTTCGGCCGCCCCCGTTCGCGGGATTTCTTTCAGGTGCGGGCGGGTTCGATGGCGCCGAACCACCGCCGCAGGGCCGCCTGGAGTGTTTCCATCTCCGCGGCATCTGGTCGAGGTGATGCCGATGCCCAGGCCACGTAGCAGTCCGGTCGAAGGAGCAGGGCGGTGGGCGCATCGGGCTGGGCGCGCGCGGTGACGATGTCGATCTGGTCGTGCCGCAGGGCAGGCGTCCGCGCCAGCCATGCTCCTTCGGTCAGGTCGAGCAGCAGAGGGCGTGCGGTTCTGGTCAGTTCGGCCAGCCGGACCGGCCCGCTCGGGGTGTGCAGGTCCAGGTCCGGGGCGAAGCGGCCGGTCGACGGGTGAGGTTCGGGTTCGCCCATGTCGTAGCGGACGTCGGCGCCCGCGGTGAGTTCGGCCAGGCGCCGCACCGTGTCCGGGTCGCGGAGCAGTTCGGTGAATATTTCGCGCAGGCCGGTGACGTCGCTGCCGGGGGTGATCAGCGCCGACTGCGCCTGGGCGTTCAGCACCATGCGATGCGCGGCCGCTCGCCGCTCCGTCTCGTAGGTGTTCAGCAGTCCGGGCGGAGCGCTTCCGCGGATCTCGGCGGCGAGTTTCCAGCCGAGGTTGATCGCGTCCTGCAGGCCGAGGTTGAGCCCGGGGCCGCCTCCGGTGGCGGCGAACACGTGGGCGGCGTCGCCGATCAGGAACACCCGGCCGCTGATGAACCGTTCGGCGATGCGGGTGTTGCCGCCGGTCAGCCGGCGCAGCGCGTGCGGCCCATGGCCGTCGGGCTGTCCGAGTGGCACGTCGACGCCGAGCACGCGGCGGATGCTCGCCCGCAACTCCTCCAGGCTCATCGGGGCGTCTGGTGCGGGCTGGTCCCACTCGGTGGTGCTGACCAGCGGTGGATGGCCGGGCATCGGCGCGTAGGAGAACCCTCCGTGCTCGGTGCGGTGGGGCAGGAACGGCATGACGGTGCCGTAGCCGGGCACGTTCAGCGCGCCGTTCGCGGGGTCGAGCCAGTCCGCGGGGACGCTCGCGTGCGCTGAGCGGACGGTCATGCGGTCGTGGGTGATGCCGGGGAATTCGATGCCGGAGAGCTTGCGGGTGGTGCTGTGGGCGCCGTCGGCGCCGATCAGGTATCGGGCCCGCAGCTGGTATTCCCCGTCCGGGCTCGTGACGGCGACGGTGACGGCGTCGTCGTCCTGTGACAGGCCGGCGACCTCGTGTCCGCGCCGGATTTCCACGCCCAGTTCGATCGCTCGCTCCTGCAGGACCTGCACGATGCGGCGCTGCGGCACCGGCAGGGCGTAGACGGGGCTGTCCTCCAGCAGGCTCAGGTCCAGGCCCATCGCGCCGAACATGAAGTACGCGGAGTTCGGCCGCGGCGGTTCCTGGCTGCCGCTGAGAGGTTCGTGCAGCCCGCGGTGGTCGAGCATCTTGACGACCTGGCCGAGCAATCCGTTCGCCTTCGGTTCCTGGCTGGGCTCAGGCAGCCGCTCCAGCACGAGTGACCGGACCCCTGCCAGGCTCAGTTCGCAGGCCAGCATCAGCCCGTTCGGGCCGCCGCCGGCGATGACGACATCGGTGATCATGTTGCTCCTTCGTTCGCAGGAGAACGGGCAGGACGGATGAGGCGTCACGCTAGACAGAAAAGTGCGTACACGCAAATTTGCGTACGCGCACTCAAGCTGGGATGCTGAGACGGTGACGACGAGACGAACCGGGTTGCGTGAACAGAAAAAGCAGGCCACCCGAGAGGCGTTGAGCGCGGCGGCACTGCGATTGGCCGTTGAGCGTGGGCCGGACAACGTGCGCGTCGACGACATCGCCGAGGCCGCCGGCGTCTCAACCCGGACCTACAACAACTACTTCTCCAGCCGGGAACAGGCGATCGTCGCCGCCGTCACCGGCGAACGGGAGGCGCGGGTCGCGGCGGCCGTGGCCGACAGGCCCGACGGCGTCGGCCTGGCCACCGCGGTCATCGAGGCGATCGTGGATCAGTACACCGATCCGGGCGAACCTGGCCGCGACGCCCTGCTGCTGATCACCACCCGGCCCGCGCTGCGTGAGGCATACGTCGATGCCATCGGCGCGATCGAACATCCCCTCACCGACGCCATCGCCGGGCGCCTCGGCGACACCGACCCGCACACCGCCCGTGTGCTCGCGGCGAGCGTGGCCGCCGCGGTCCGCGTCGCGCTCGAACGATGGCTGCGAACCACTGCCGCGTCCGTCACGGCCGGCGGGCTCGTCGTGCCGTCCGGCTCGTTTCCGGACCTGCTGCGCAGCACACTCGCACCACTCGCGCCCGCACTCGACGCCGCGCAGCAACAGGCACACCGCCACCGGCACCCGTGAGCCCGGCCGAGCGGAGGTGAAGGTGTCATCGGGCCAAGTAGTCGGTGATCGGGCGGGCTGGGCCCCCAGGTTCCGGGTTCACGCAGTACCGCACGGGGGCCGGGACGGGCAGACCTTCAGAATCCCCGAAATGGGCCCGGCTCTGATTATGTGATGATCCCGGCAGGAATCGATGGATCTGGTGGGTACATGGGCAAGATGCACGCGGACGAAGCGGAGACCGACGCTGAGCTGGTCCGGCGACTGCTACGGGCTCAGTTCCCCCAGTGGGCGGACCTGCCGATCGCTCGGCTCGCCTCCGGAGGAACGGTCAACGCGATCTACCGGCTCGGCGAGGACCTGACCGTCCGGCTGCCGCTGCGCCCCGGCGGCGCCGAGGCCGTCGCGATGGAGGCATGGCTGCTCCCTCGGCTGGCGCCGCTGCTGCCGCTGCCGATCCCGGAGGTGGTGGCGACCGGCGCCCCGGGTGAGGGGTACCCCCTGGCCTGGGCGGTGCACCGGTGGATCGAAGGACGCAACCCCGTCGAGGGCGACCTGGCCGAGCCCGAACGCGTGGCCCGTGATCTCGCGGAGTTCGCGGTCGCCATCCGCAAGATCGATCTCCCCGGCGGTCCGCCCGCGCACCGGGGCGAGCCGCTGGTCGCCGAAGATCAGGAGATGCGGGCGGCGATCGAGGCGCTGCGCCGCACCGACGAACCCTTCGATGCCGACGAGATCACCGCGGCCTGGGAGGAGGCGCTCGCGGCACCGCTGTGGACAGGCCCGGCCCGCTGGACGCACTCCGACCTCATGCCGAGCAACCTGCTGCTGGCCGGCGACCGCGTCTCGGCGATCATCGACTTCGGCACCGTGGGCATGGGTGAACCGGCCACCGACCTCATCCCGGCCTGGAACCTGCTGCCTGCCTCGGCGCGGTGGGTGTACCGCGAGGCGGTGGACGTGGACGACGCGACCTGGGCCCGCAGCCGGGGCTGGGCCCTGTCCATGGCGGTCATCCAGCTGCCGCACTACCGGACGACCAATCCGATCATTTCAGCCAACGCCCGGCACGTCATCCGGGAGATCCTCAGGACAAGCGGCTGACAGGTCCTCCTCGGGGACGATGCCGTCGCGACCTCCGGAGGACCACGTCGAGACCCGGTGACGATGTGCGGGGCACCGTCGCGGCGGCAGATTGAGCAGGGTGAACACCTCTCATCCAGGAAACCGCCGTATGGTCGTGCCGGTCCTGATCACCGGGGTCTGGTCGGTGAGCTATCTGGCCCTCGGCCTGCTCTGGGCTTTCGGGGGGCCCGGATATCCGTTCGACGCGGGCGGCGCGGGCGCGGGCGACACCCTGCTCGACCCCGTTCCCGCTGCGGTCGGCGGGGGCGTGCTGGCGGCGTCGGCGCTGGTGGCCGCGGGCGTGGCCGTGCTCTCCGCCAGGGGCCCGCTCAACCGGGCCCCCGCCGTGATCGCCGTCGTGGCCGGCGTCGGCCTGGCGGTGGTGCTGCCCGACGTGCGCATCATGATGACCGCGGGGTACCTGCCGGTGATGCTGGCCGCCGTGCTCGCCGGCCAGGCGGAGTTCTCGATGATCGCGAGCATGCTGACCTGGCCGAGTGTCAACCTGCTCATCCTGATGGCGGCCGGCGTCAGCCTGATGGTCCTGGGAACGCGGGCGTTCCTCGGCGGGCGCGGGCAGCCCTTCAGCGCCGCCGGCGCGCTCAGGATCGGGTGGTACGCGACGGCCGTCGCGGTCGCCGTTCCCGTTGTCTACGCCGTCACCCGTTTCGGCTGGTTCCTGGGCGTGCCCGTCGGCATCAGCGACGAGTTCCTGTCCTATATCGCCGAGATCACCCCGATCGGCGCCGGTCTTGGTGCTCTCGGTCTCATCGGCGCGGTCCTGACCGTCGGCCTGGTCCGGCCATGGGGTGAGATCTGGCCGCGCTGGGTGCCGTTCCTGCGCGGGCGGCCGATTCCTGCGCGTTTCCCGGCCTACTCGGCGCTGGCCGTCTCCCTCCCCATCACCTCCGCCGGGCTGATGTACGTGCGCAAGAAGCTCAGCGGCGAGCAGGTCGGCCCCGCGGGGGCGGCCGACGAGCTCGGCGCCTGGCTGCCGGAGATGTTGTGGCCGCTGTGGGGCGCGGCCCTGGCGGTGGCCGCGCTGGCGTACCTGAGCCGGCGCAGGCACCTCGCTCACGGATAATGGCAGGTGTGAAGGAGTCCCCGTTCCCGGCCGGTGCCGCCGTGGACTCGTTTCTGCGCAGGCATCAGCTGGGCGCCGACGCCGTGCTCGCCGTCCTGCTCGTCCTGCTGCTCGGCATGATCTCGTTGAGCCTGCTCCGGGCCTCGGACAGTCCTGTGTCCCTGCGCCTGCTCGCGGGTCTCGTCCTGCTGGTGCTGCATGGTTGCGTCGTGGCGCGTCGTGTGCGCCCGGCGGCGGCGTACGGCCTGGCCGCCACGGTGATGTTGTCGCTGGTGGTGCTGCCGCCCCTGCACGACCCGGGCGGCGCCTACTATTCGCCGGTGCTGCTGCCGAGCTCGCTGGTCTTCGGGCTGCTGCTCTACACGGTGTCCGGCCGGCTCGGCCTGCTGCCCAGCCTGGTCTGCCTGGCCGTCGCCCTGGCCGGAGTGCTCCTGGTCCTGGCGCGACTGTGGAATCCGGCCTCGTGGGGCGGCTCGTCGGGCTCCTATGGGCTGGTCGCCTGGCGGCTCGGGCTGGTGGTCGGCCTGGTCGCGGCGGTGGCGTGCCTGTGGTCGCTGGGCCGTCTCAGCCGGATACGGGTGTTGTTCCTGGCCGAGCTCAGAGCGAAGGCCGAGCGCGCCGAGGCCGACCGTGTCCGGGAGCGGTCGGAGGCGGCACGGGCGGAGCGCGACCGGATCAGCCGTGAGATGCACGACGTGGTGTCCCACTCGCTCGCCGTCATGGTCAGCCAGGCAGAGGGCGGCAGGCTGTCCGATCCGGACTCGCCCCAGGCGGGCGTGTTCGCCACCATCGCCGGGGTCGGACGCGACGCCCTGCGCGACATGCGCGGGCTGCTGGGCGTGCTGCGCGCCGGCGGCGACACCGCTCCGCAGCCGGGCCTCGGCGACCTCTCCGACCTGCTCGATCATGTGCGTGGTACGGGCGTACGCCTCACCGTCCAGGAGCTCGGGGACGTCCGGCCGCTGCGCCCCGCCGTCGACCTGACCGCCTATCGGGTCATCCAGGAAGGGCTGACCAACGTCATCAAGCACGCCGGGGCGACGGCCGTCGCCGACATGACGCTCGGGTGGCGTCCTGACGGGCTGCACATCACCATCACCGATGACGGTGCGGGGCCGTCCGCCGAAGAGCCCGGCGTCGGGCTGACCGGGATGCGCGAACGCCTCAGCATGGTGGGCGGAACCCTGGAGGCCGGCAGACGGACCGGGGCAGGCTACGTACTGTCGGTCGTCCTGCCCTATGAGTCGAGGAGCCTCCCATCATCAGGATCATGATCGTCGATGATCAGGAACTGCTGCGCAACGGCCTGACCATGGTCGTCAGGTCCCAGCCCGACATGGAGGTGGCCGCCGAAGCCGCTGACGGCCTGGAGGCCCTGAAGGCGCTGGAGTCGCTGCGCGTCGACGTGGTGGTGATGGACATCCGCATGCCCCGGATGGACGGTGTCACCGCGACCCGGGAGATCCAGCGGCTGGACGACCCGCCGAAGGTGCTGGCGCTGACCACGTTCGACCTCGACGAGCACGCCCTGGCCGCGCTTCGCGCGGGCGCGAGCGGGTTCATGCTGAAGGACGCGCCGGGAGAGGAGATCATCGCCGCGATCCGGCACGTGCACCGGGGCGACTCGATCATCGCGCCCTCCACGACCCGGCGGCTCATCGGACGGCTCGTCGCGAAGACCGACACCGCCCCGGACGCCGTGCTCAAGGTGCTCACGAAGCGTGAGCGTGAGGTCTTCCTCGGCCTGGCGCGGGGCGCGTCCAACGCCGAGATCGGGGCCGATCTGTTCCTGTCGGAGGCCACGGTCAAGACACACGTGGGCCGCATTCTGACGAAGCTCGGGCTGCGCGACCGGGTCCAGGCGGTGGTCCTGGCCTACGAGTCCGGCGTTGTCACTCCAGGAGAGCGTTAAGGCTGTTCCTCGTCATCTGGACGCGAGGTGTCCAGGATCCCGCCCAGTACTCGCCGCAGCGCCGCGTTCTGACGCGGTACGGGCGTCAGAGGAGCCCCCGCTCCAGGGCCACCACGACCGCCGCCGCCCTGCTCTCGACGCCGAGCTTGGCGAAGACGTGCTTGAGGTGCGTCTTCACCGTGGTCTCGCTGATCAGCAGGGTTCTGGCGATCTCCTTGTTGGCCGCGCCCCGTGCCACCAGGCGCAGTACCTCCAGCTCGCGCGGGCTCGGCTCCTGCGCCGCGCGCCCTCGGATGAGCGCGGAGGCGATCGACGGCGCCAGGACCGCGCCGCCCGCGGCGGCCGTGCGGACCGCCCGGTGCAGTTCCTCGCGTGGCGCGTCCTTCAGCAGGTAGCCCGCCACCCCGGCGGCCATGGCCCGGGTCACGTCGGCGTCGGTGTCGTACGTGGTCAGCACGATCACCTTGATCTCCGGGTGGTCCGCGCGCAGCCGCTCGATCGCGCCCACGCCGTCCAGGCCGGGCATGCGCAGGTCCATGAGCACGACATGCGGCCGTGCTTGCCTGGCCATGGCCAGCGCTTCGAACCCGTCGGACGCCTCGGCCACCACCTCGATGTCGTCCACATGGTCGAACATGCCGCGCAGCCCGTCGCGAACCACCGGATGGTCATCCACGATCATCAGCTTGAGGGGATACGCAGGCACAGTGCCGTCCCCTCTCCCGGCGCGGACTCCACCGTCAGCGTTCCGCCCACGCCGCGGGCGCGCTCGTGCATGGCCGCCAGCCCGTAACCGGAGCCGCGCGCGCCCGGGTCGAAGCCCCTGCCGTTGTCGTACACGTCCAGCGTCACCTCGTCGTCCATGTAGGTCAGCGTGATCGCCACCCGGCCCGCCCGCGCGTGCTTGGCCGCATTGGACAGCCCCTCCTGCGCCGCGCGCAGCAACGTGGCGCCCACCTCGCCGGGCAGCGGCCGGGACGTGCCCTCCACCGTCACGGTGGCGCTCACCCCCGACGTGCGTGACCACCGCTCGGCGACCTGCGCCAGGGCGGCGTCGAGGCGCGCGTCCTGAAGGGGTCCCGGCCGCAGCGCGTCCACCGAGCGGCGGGCCTCGTGGAGGTTGTCGCGGGCCAGCTCCTTGGCCAGCGCGATCCTCCTGCGTACGGCGGGCAGGTCGGGTGTGCCCGGCGCGGGCATGGCCTGCTCGGCCGCCTCCAGCTGGGTGATGATCCCGCTCAGCCCTTGGGCGATGGTGTCGTGGATCTCTCTGGCCAGCCTGGCCCGCTCTTCCAGCACGCCGAGCATCTTGTTCTGCGCGCTCTGGCGCAGGACGTAGGTCAAGAACATGCCGATCGCCACCACCAGGCCGCAACTCCCGGCGAGCCGCCACAGGGCGTCGGGGTCGTCCAGGTAGCCCCTGGCCGCGAAGGTGCACAGGATCGTCGTCACAGCCCCCGCGTACGACCAGGGGGTGGGCAGCATCAGGTACGGCTGGGGCATCAGCCCGAAGATCACCACATCGAAGGAGCGGTCGGCGAGCACCAGCGCGGTGTAGAGGGCGCAGAGCACGGCCAGGTGGAGCGCCATGGGACGGAGCCGACCGAGCAGGTGCGGCCTGCGGACGACGAAGAACCAGTGCCAGCCGGCCAGCAGCGCGAGCACCACCAGGGTCACCGGGGCCGGGCTCGTCTGCTCGCCGATCGACAGGATCAGCCCCAGCGCCAGGCAGGCGTAGTACAACAGGTGGAAGGCGCGCACCCAGCGCGCCTCCCAGACGTTCACCCCGTCACTCCCCCGCTCCGTCATTCCCATCGGAACAGAGCCGCGGCGACCGCCGTGCCCGCCACGATTATCCCGGCAAGGATCACCATCGGGAAGGGGGCGAGGGCACCGGTCCAGGCGGCGTTCAGCACGTCCACGCCCGGGGTCAGCGGCAGGTAGTCGCCGATCGCGCGCAGCGAGTCGGGCAGGGCCTTGCGGGGCACGGCCGCGCCCGCCAGGAAGACCATCGGGAACATGACCAGCATGCCTATCAGGCTCGCGCCCCTGGTGTTGCGCACGACCGCGGCGATCACGAAGCCGAGCGCGCAGACCGTCACCGAGCACAGCAGGAAGGCGACGGCCAGCACGAGCACGTTCGTGGGCGGCTGCGCGCCGAACAGCACGATCGCGGCGGCCACCAGCAGCGTCGAGCCGACCAGGGCCGCGACGACCTGCGCCACCAACTGGGCGCCGAGCAGCAGAACCGGTGAGATCGGCGTGGTCGCCAGCCGCTTGAGCACCTTGCGCTCGCGGTAGGCGGCCACGATACCGGGCAGGGCGCCCATGCCGCCGATGGCCGCGATCATCGCGATGTAGCCGGGGACCGCGCCGCTGTCGCCGCGCTTGAGCACCAGGAGCATCAGCGGGAAGGCCATCATGAAGAACACCGAGGCGGGATCGCGCAGCAGCAGCCTCAGCTCGATCGTGGTGAGCGCGGTAAACGCCTTCATCGGTCCGCTCCTTCCAGGGCGAAGTAGGCCTCTTCCAAACAGGAGGTGCCGGTCTGGGCGATGATCTCGGCCGGGGTGCCCATGGCCCGGATCCGGCCGCCGGCCAGGACGGCCAGGCGGTCACACAGGGCTTCGGTCTCGTCGAAGTAGTGGCTGACCAGCACCACGGTGGTGCCGGAGGTCTTCAGCTCCCGCACCAGCCGCCAGGTCTCCCGGCGGGCGACGGGGTCCAGGCCGGTGGTCAGCTCGTCCAGCACGACAACCTCGGGGTCGCCGACCAGGGCCAGGGCGAGCATCAGCCGCTGCTTCTGCCCGCCGGACAGGTCGCCGTACGCCTTGCGCGCCAGGGAGGTCAGGCCCCAGCGCTCCATGACCTCCCGCCAGTCGGCGGGCCGGTGGTAGAAGGAGGCGAAGGCGCGCAGCGCCTCGGCGACCTTCATCCGCTCCGGCAGCGCGCTCTCCTGAAGCTGGGCGCCGATGCGCTGGGCCAGGGCCCGGCGCCGGCGCGCGGGGTCCTCACCCAGGACCCGCACGCTGCCTCCATCGGCTCGCCGCAGCCCGATGACGCATTCGGCGGTGGTCGTCTTGCCCGCCCCGTTGCGGCCGGTGATGCCGAAGGTCTCCCCGGCGTGGACCGTGAACGTGACGCCGTCCACGGCGTTGGTGTGCCCGTACGTCTTGCGCAGGTCTTTCACCTCGATGGCTTCCATGCCTCAAGGCTCCCGTCGCGGCGGGCCGCGCGACATCGCCCATCACGCCGCCCCGGCATCCTCCATCCGGGTGATGCCGGGCGAGGTGGCAAGGCCCGGGCGGCACGGCTACCGGGTATGACGAAGTACGGGGAGCCCGCGCGCCGGGGCGGCTTCTAGCTGGTGTTCCTCGCTTTAGGGAGGCGGGCGAGGGCCTTGGGGGCCAACTGCTGGGCGAGAGAGCACAGCTCCTGTCTCGAGGAGTCGCCGATGACTCCCACGGAGACCACCTCGGTACGGCCCTTGGCGGACGGCCCGGCTTCGCCGTACTCGACGTCGACCGCGCAGCTCGGCAGGCTTGGCCCGAGCAGAGCGCTGTTCTGGGCGGGGCTGTAGTTCACCACCGCGGGGCGTCCCCCGATCGTGAGCGGGCGTCCCTCCAGCGCGTCGTCGAGATGTTGGAAGAGGACGGACAGGTGCGGTTCGTCGATGGTCTTGCCGCCCCAGGCGCAGCTCTGGCCGGTGAATTCGGCGTGCCGCTGCCTAGGGTCGATGTCCGGGACGCGCGCCGCCTCGCTCTTCTTGACCAGTTCGCACGCGTCCCGGTTTGCCAGCGAGTCGGGGGCGTGGCGGGCGGAGGGAAGATCGCCCGTCTTGAGCAGGCGGATGACGTCACCGGCGGCGGTGTCGGCGATCCGGCAGGCGCGGGAGCCCGACTCGTCCCCGTAGACGCCGATCGCGACCGTCGCGATCCGTTCCCGCACCACCACGTCCCGCGTGCAGTTCTTGTTGCCGGTGAGCTCGCTGATGCCTTCGCTCTCGTAGACGGTGACGCCGTCCCGTAGCACGGGCGTCGGCAGGGGATCGCCCACGGATACCTCGCTCGGTCCGGCCTGCAGCTCCACGAAGACCGAGACGGACTCGTCGTCCGGTCCGTAGAGCAGGATGTCGCACTCGCCGTAGCTGATCCCCTTGTCGTACTCGACCTTCCCGAACTTCACCAGCACATCCTCGTCGATCAGCTTGCAAGGGTCGGTGCCCCGCAGTTCCTCTGGGGTGACGGACAGGGAGACTGTGCTGGGTGCGGATTGAGTGGACTCGGCCGAGGTGTCGGCAGGGGGGTGCGATGACGCGTTGTCCTGTGCGGAGCATCCCGCGGCGAACAGCGCGATGGCCAACGCCGCCGATACCGTCACCGTGGAACGGCCGCGCCAACCCCCGTACGCAGTCGTGTGCGTCATCGTGGCTGCGCCATATGCCCGGGAGTGTGCCGCTGCGCAGTCGCCCGCCAGTTCAGCGTGCAGGCTCGCGGCAAGTACAAGCGCAAGTCCGGCTTTTCGCCGGGAGCGCCCGGCCGGGGGACGCTGATCAAGACCGAATCGCGGCATATCGGCACGGTAGCGGCGCCGTGCCGGGACCGGTCCCGCAGCCAGCCCTCCGGTGTCCCAATCCCTGTCATGCCCGCTCTGCTCTATGAACCGGACTTCTCCAGGACATGGCGAGCTTTTCTCGGCAGTCGATCGGGCCACCGGTGAACCTTGTTTACAACTAAGTAGTACACGCCGATGGCAAAGACCATTCCGGTCAACCCGTCGACGATGTAATAGTGATTCAGGCGAGCGTGAATTCGCTACATCTCGGCAAATCCGAGAGCGGCCGGGCCAATAGCAGAAACCTATGATGTGTCTCGAAAAAGGGGTCGCACCCTCGCTAGCATCAGGGAATGCCAATCGCTCTGGTCACGGGTGCCACCGCCGGTCCCGGGCTGGAATTCGCACGTCAGCCGGCAGCCCGTGGGAACGCGGTCGCCGGAATGCTCACCCGGCATCGCCCGCCACTGGAGAGGCGATGAGTGCCGCGGTACATGACAGCCGGGCTGCCCGGGCCGTCGCGGCGGTGGGCCGCTGGTGCGTCCGGCACCGGTTCGTCGTGATCGGCGCGTGGGTGCTGCTGGTGGCGGCGCTGGTGATGAGCGCGAGAGTGATCGGCACGCCGACGGACAACGATGTGAGCCTGCCGGGCACCGACGCCCAGCTCGTGCGGGACATGACCGCGTCACCGGCGAATCCGCTCACCGCCGGGACCGTGATCCTGGTGGCCCGGGACGGGCGGCTGGACGACGAGACCCGCTCCGGCGTGCTGGCGGCCACGGCGGCCTCCCTGCGAGGGGCCGATCATGTGACCACGGTGAAACCACCCTCGATGCGGGACGGGTCGCTGTCCGAGGACGGACGCACCGGCTGGTTCACGGTGGGCCTGGACGTCCGCAGGGCCGAACTCACCAAGGCCACGGCACTCGCCGTCACCGACGCCGCCCGGCCCGCCACCGACGCCGGACTGCGGGTCCTTCCCGGCGGGGCGTTCGCCCAGGTCACCGACGGCTCGGGCACCACCGGCGACGAGTACGTCGGCCTGATCCTGGCCGCCCTCATCCTCTTCCTCGCGCTCGGCGGCCTCCTCGGTGCGGCGCTGCCACTGCTGACCTCGGCGCTCTCGGTGCTCGCGACGCTGGAGACCGTGGGGCTCGCCGGGAACCTGACCTCGATGCCGGCCGTGGCGGCGACCCTGGCTCTCATGATCGGCCTCGGCGTCGGCATCGACTACTCGCTGTTCCTGCTCAGCCGGTTCCGGACGCTGGCGCGGTCGGGCCTGGAGGTGCCGCAGGCCATCGAACGCGCGGTCGCCGACTCCGGCACGGCGGTGGCCGTCGCCGGTGTGACGGTCGCGGTCGCGCTCGCGGGACTGAGCCTGACCGGGGTGCCGCTGCTGCAGACGCTCGCCTGGACATGTGGGATCGCGATCATGTTCGCGGTTCTCGCCGCGCTCACCCTGCTGCCCGCCCTGACCTCGCTCGCGGGACGCCGGCTCGCCCGCGGCGGGATGCTGTACAACCGGCTGGCTCGCCGCGCCGGCTCCGGTGGCTATTGGGCACGCCAGGCCGACCGGGTGACGCGCCGGCCCTGGCTGGTCGGCGGGCTCGCGCTCGTGCTGCTGGCCCTGCTCGCCGCCCCGGCGACCGACCTGCGACTCGGCCAGCTGGACGCCGGGTCCTCGCCGACGTCCACCGCCGTCCGCCAGGCGAACGACGCCATCTCATCGGCGTTCGGCCCGGGCACGGGCACGCCGATCACCGTGCTCGGCTGGCTGCCGACGCCGGTCACCGACGCCCGGGACCCTCGCCTGCCCCGGCTCGTGGCGATGGTGCGGGCCCAGCCGGGGGTGGCCGCCGTCGGACCGGTGACGCCGTCCGGGGACAGGCAGGTCTTCACGATCCAGGTGATCCCCTCGACCTCGGGCGGTGACCCGGCGACGGCGGACCTCGTCCATCGCCTGCGCAGCCAGTCCGTGGCGGGCGTGAGCGTGCACGTCGGCGGCAACACCGCCGCCCGGGTGGATCTCGCCGACCGGATCGGCGACAAGCTGCTGCTCGTCACCGGAGTCGTGCTGCTGCTGTCGGTCGCGATCCTGCTGCCGGCCTTCCGGGCACCGCTGCTCGTCCTCAAAGCGGCCGTGATGGACCTCATCTCCATCGGGGCGGCCTACGGCGCCCTGACGGCGGTGTTCACCTGGGGATGGGGGGTGACGTGGATCGGCCTGTCCGGCCCGGTCCCCATTCCGAGCTTCGTGCCGCTCATGCTCTTCGCCCTGCTGTTCGGCCTGTCGATGGACTATGAGGTGTTCCTGCTGAGCGACGTCCAGCGGCGCTGGAACCTGAGCGGGGACAACCTGCGTTCGGTCCGTGAGGGCCTGATCGGCACCGGCGGCGTGATCACCGCGGCGGCCGCGATCATGATCGGGGTCTTCCTCGCGTTCGTGCCCAACGACGACCCGACGATCAAGATGTTCGGCGTCGGCATGGCGGTCGCGATCGCCGTGGACGCGACCGTCGTCCGCTGCCTGCTCGTCCCGGCCACGATGGCGATGCTCGGCGACCTCACCTGGTGGACGCCGGGCCGCAGGCGCGAGCGCATCATCGAACCCACCTGATGATCGGCTGACGCGGACCACAGGGATCGCTCTACGGCGACTCCTGCAACGGCCAGACCTCCACCAAACCCTGCGCAACCGCGCATGGGGTCCTGGACACGAGCTGGACGGCTTCCTCCATGGTCGCGGCTTCGATGATCGCGAACCCGGCCACCGGGAGAGCGGAGGACATGAAGGAGCCGCTCTCCACGGTCATGCCGGCATCGTCGTGGTTGCGCACCTGAACGGGCGAGCCGGCAATGCCCATGACGACTCCCGCCTCCCGCAAGCGGCTGTCATGCGCGTGTGCCTCCTCACGTACCGCCGTGCTGGTGCGGTCGTAGCCCTCTTGGTCCCCGTACCCGATGGTCACGAATTTCGCCACAACAGCTCTCCGTCCTCTCGTTCGCATGAACTGCTCACCGATACCGACCTCCGCAGGGAACAAAACTCATCGTTTGCCTGGCCTGCCGTTGCCGGTCACCGGTACGAGGACGACTGCAGACGGTACATCTCCGCGTAAAGGCCACCGTGACGGATGAGGTCGTCGTGCGTGCCCGCCTCCGCGACCCGCCCCTTGTCGAGAACGACGACCAGGTCAGCCATCCGGACGGTGGAAAGCCGGTGGGAGACGAGCACCGTGACGCCGCCGTTGCGCGCCGCAGCCTGCCGGGAGGCCACCGCCCAGCGGCGAAACAGGTCATGCTCGGCTTCGGCGTCGATAGCGGACGCCGGTTCGTCGAGGAGGAGCAGCAACGGACCGAAACGCATCATCGCGCGGGCGAGAGAAAGCTTCTGCCACTGCCCGCCCGAGAGGTCGACGCCGCCGGGCCAACGGGGACCCAGCTGGGTGTCGAGCCCCGACGCAAGCCCCGGCAGCAGGTCGGAGGCCCCGGCGCTGTCCAGCGCACGCTCGACCGCCACGTCACGACGGGACGGATCTGCAAGCGCCGAGAGGTCTCCGATTCCCACCGTTTCGCGGACCAGGAACTCGAACCGTGCGTGGTCTTGGAAGCAGGCTGACAGATGGCGCCTGAACTCCGCGGGATCCATGGCGCCGACCGCGATGCCGTCGAACAGGACCGCTCCGGAGCTGGGTCGGTACATGCCGGCCAGGATCTTGACGAGGGTCGACTTTCCCGCACCGTTGTCGCCGACGATCGCCACCGTCTGCCCGGCGGGCAACCACAGGTCAACCCCGTGGAGCACCGGGTGATCAGTGCCGGGATAGTGGTAGGAGACGCCCTTGAGCCGGATGCCGTGCTCGAGTGCCTTGGGCGGTTCCGCGGTGGCGACGACACCGTCGCGGACCGATCTCTCGAGGTCGACCACGTAGAGGAGCCGACCGGCCGCAACGAGGCTCTGCACGGTGAGCTGGAGTGTTTCCGCGGAACCCGTCACCAGTGCGAGCACCTGCCCTGCGAGCGTGGCGGTCAGAACCGCGTCGCCGACGGTGGCGCGTCCCTCGGCGGCGAGGCTGACGACGAGCGCGACGGCGCCGACGTACCCGATCACGAAGAAGCAGCGGCTCACCACGCCGATTCCGGCAGCCCGGAGCTGGAGCCGGTGGTGGATCCGGCGAATCCTGCGATGTTCGGCATGGAAACGCGAGCGCAGCTCGCCGGCGATCCGGAAGAGCCGGATTTCTTTCGCGGCGCCGGCGGTGGCGGTGAGCTCCAGCAGGTGTTCGGCTCTGCGCGCGGGCTCGGCCGTGCGCTCCTCCCCCGCGCGGAACAGACCGCCGGTCCAGGGGCTCACCAGCAGGGCGGGAATCCCGAACAGCGGAAGTGCCAGGAGCGCTGGGGTGACGCCGGCGAGGAGTACGCCCATCGTGACCATTCGGATCACGGATGCCAGCAGCGCGATGAGCCGAGGAACAGCCTGGTACAGCTGGTACTGCTGTCGGCGCAGGGCCTCGAGCTGGGTCAGGTGCTCGGGCGTCTCGTGCAGATCGATGGTCGGCAGGTTCCCCGAGATCTCGAGTATGCGCCGGTTGAGCCAGTAGCGCAGCCGGCCGCTGAGCCCGGCGAGCACGCGGCTTCCCCAGGAGGCGAAGACCGAGGTGCCCGCGATCGAACCCACGACACCACAGGCTCCGAGCACCGCCGCCCTGCCGTCCGACACGGCGATCGCGTCGATGAGCAGCTTCAGCCAGTAGGCGAAGAGCGCCGCGATGACGACCTGGGCGGCGAGGGCGAAGAAGGCCAGGGCGGTGCGCCACGGGTCCGCCGCCCACGCGACGCCGAGCACGAGGGTGGCAGATCGTCGCCAGTTCTGCTTCGAGTCGTCAGGGGTCACGGTGCGCTCCCCTCGCCGGGGATGCCTGGTACGAGGCGGCCTGGAGGGAGAAGAGCCGGGCGTATTCCCCGCCGGCCGCGACGAGTTCGTCGTGGCTGCCGTCCTCGACGATCTTGCCGCGGTCCAGCACCACTATCCGGTCTGCGCGGCGCACGGTCGAGAACCGGTGACTGATGATGATTGTCGTCAGGTCACGGGTCAGGTCGAGGAAGCGGTCGTACAGGTCTGCTTCGGCGCGAACATCCAGCTGGGCCGTCGGCTCGTCGAGGATGAGCAGACTGGCGCCGTTCTCCACCGCGGCCATGGCCCGCGCGAGAGCGATGCGTTGCCATTGGCCGCCGGACAGGTCGACGCCGCCGGAGAAGCGTCGTGACAGCGTCGTGTCGAGTCCGTTCGGCAAACCCGCGATGACGCCATGGGCTCCGGCCCGCTCTGCGGCGGCGTTCACCACGGCGTCGAGGCGGTTACGGGCCTGGCCGGCTGCCTGCAGTACCTCGACCGCTCCGAAACCGATGTTGTCCCGAACAGGGAGCTCGTAGTGGACGAAATCCTGGAAGATCGCCGCGATCGTTCGACGCCACGCGCCGATGTCGAGCTCCGGGACGGGGACTCCGTCCACGGTGATGGTGCCTGCCGCCGGGACCTCGAGCCCGCTCAGCAGCTTTGTCAGGGTGGTCTTGCCGGCGCCGTTGAGGCCGACGACGCCCAGCGAGGTGCGAGCCTCGATCGCCAAGTTCAGCTGCCGGAACACGGGCCGTGAATTCGGGTATGCGAAGTCCACATCGGAGAATCGGATCTCCCGGAAGATCCGGACGGGACGAGGCGACCGGGCGGGCGTGGTGCCGGCCTCCGGCGGTGCGCTTGCGACGTGCGCGGCCTCCTTCTCGAGGTCGAGGACGAGAGGCACGCGCGGGCTGCCGTATTCGATGAGCTCCGCGCCGCTCTGGTCGGCCAGCGCGGTCATCCCCGACATACCGAGCAGCAGCACCGTTATTTGCGTCGCGGACAGACTTCCGGCCAGACCGTCGACGACCATGGCGCCGACAATGACCCCGTGCGAGCAGAGGAGAACGAGGAGCACCATCGCCGTCCGCCACCGCCCGGCCCTGCGCGCTCGCGCCAGCTGCTCGAGAGCACCCATCCATCGCAGGCCGAACCGCTCGGCAAGCCAGTCGGTCAGCCCGAACACCCGGACTTCCTTGGCCCACGCCGGTTTCTCGGCGATCCTTGCGAGGTACTCCGCCTCCCCGAGCCCGGAAGACCACGCGTTGATGTCCAGGCGTCGCAGCGCCGTCAACATGACGGCGCCGGCGACGAACCAGACGATGACCAGGACGCCGGCCGCGACCGGCCAGACCGTCGCGACGAGCGCGGCTGCCGCGGCACCCTGGAAGAGACGCAGCCACCTCGTGCACCAGCCGTCGACCAGGTCACCGGGATCGAGCCCGGCGAGTCGGACCGACTGGTCGACGAGCCGGGACAGCCGGGGATCCTCGAATAATTCCAGCCGTCGCGTACCCGAAGTCGCGTCGATCACGCGCCCCAGCAGGTACTGCTCGTACCGCCGGTAGAAAGCCGATTTCGCCACGTCATAGGCCGCGTTGGCCAGCTCCTGGGCGACCAGCAGGATGGCCGCCGCAATCAGCAGGGCGACGAGCCGCTTACCGCTTTCCGTGTCGAGGCCACCGTCGTGAATGGTCTCGGGAAGTATTCCGACAATCAGCCCGACCAGGCCGCCGAATACAGCCGGAAGCATCCCGCACACGCATGCCAGGAGCAGTTGCAGAGCACTTCTCCCAGGAAGCGCCCGCATCATGAAGGACAAGGCGAGCCATCGGACACCCGAAAGGTTTACGCGTTTTCCCGCACTCAGGCAGTTTGAACCGGTGACCACCTGGCTGTCAACATCATCGATTTCCCCCACGCCGGTGGGATCTGACGCTCCTATCGAGCGCATCGCCACCACCGGCGCGTACGGAATCGACAAGTGTGGCGGTTACCCGGTGTGCGGGGTTCGAGGAGCCGGGGCCGGGTGTGCGGTGTAGGCGTGCCGGGACGGCTCGGGCAGCGGCGTGGCAGGGGAACGGCGTACGAGACGCGAGACAGACAGCAGGACAAGAGCGACGGCGGGAACCACACCGGCGAGCGCCAGGCCCATTCGGGGACCGAGGTGCTGGTCGATGGCGCCGATCAACGGTCCGCCGACGGCGCCGCAGCCGAAGAACACCAGAAGGTAGATGCCCACCACCCTGCCGCGCAGCGCAGGCCCGGCGGCGACCTGCACGGTGGCGTTGACCGCGGTGAACAACAGCGTGGTCACCATGCCGACCCCGACGAGGGCGCACGCCAGGCTCCACGGGACGGGCATGGCGGACGCGACCAGATACATGCCGGCCAGCGCGCACCCGGTCCAGGTCAGTCCACGCAGGGTGGTGCGGGTTCGGCCGGCGGCGATCAGCGCGCCGAGCAGAGCGCCGACTGCGACGACGAAGGTCAGTAGTGCATAGCCGGAGGGTCCGATACCGGTGGTGTGAGCGTAGGCGGTCAGGGTGACGGGCAGGCTGCTGGTGAACATGCTGAACGCGCCGGCCAGCGCGATGGGCCGCCAGATCTCCGGTCGCCGTACCAGCGTGCGCATCCCGCCTGGGGCGAGCGCGGCGGCGCGCGTCGCGGGGCGCGAGTGCGGGAACCGCCGTGGGTCGATACAGCCGAAAGCGATGAGCGGGACGATGTAAGAGGCGGCGTTGAGGGCGAAGGCCCAGCCAGGGCCGGCGGCGCTGATCAGTGCGCCGGACACTGCCGGGCCGGCGAGGGCACCGAGTTGGAACGTCGAGGAGTTGAGGCTGATGGCGCTGTAGAGGTGATCACGCTCGACCAGGTCGGTGACGAACGCCATCCGGACCGGCTGATCGATCGCGGCGATGAGGCCGAGCCCGGCCGCCAGGAGCTGGATGTGCCAGGCCGCGACGTGGTCGGTGAGGGTGAGCACGGCGAGTATCGCGGCGAGGGTGGCGGTCGCGGCTTGGGTGGCTTGCAGCACGCGGCGCTTCGGGTAGTGGTCGGCGATCCACCCACCGGCCAGGCCGAAGACCAGCATGGGGGCCAGTTGCAGAGCGGTGGTGATGCCGACCGCGGTGGCGTCTCCGGTGAGGCTCAGCACCAGCCAGTCCTGGGCGATGCGCTGCGCCCACATCCCGGTGGTCGCCACTGTCTGGCCGAGCAGTAAGAGCCGGAAGTTCCGGGAGCGTAGCGCGGCGAGTCTGGTTCGCCGCGGAGCAGATGGTGTCGGGAGAGGGGCGGGGGGCTCGGGCCTGTCGGCCGCCCTGGTCACAACGGAGTCCTCTTTCGTCAACCTCGGTAATTCGGCCGGAATTTCGTCCTGAAGATCGTTAATAGAGAAAGGTGCCTCCGACCTGCGATGATCGGATTGCCTAGATCACGAGATCGCA
>NZ_JBHSBI010000028.1:0-157992 GCF_042650645.1 Nonomuraea purpurea | reverse complement strand
CGCACGCTGTCTCACCAGCCAGGTCATACCGCGATGACGATCACCACAGCAACCTGGCGATCTTCAAACAACCGCACGTGCGGAAAACGGGGCTAGCAGGTCCCTGACACGCCCGGCGGGGCGCGGCCGGATCAGAGCGGCCGAGCCCGGGCGGACGGCTGTGCCCGGCCCCGGAGTACCCGGGGCCGGGCGATCGGGGGGTGCGGGGCCTTCTAGACGCTGATCAGCTCGGCGATCGTGAGATCGCGGAAGGCCGTGGTGGGCACGTCCTCGGACAGGCGCTGGAACAGGGCCCCGGAGGAGCGGTGGGGAAGATCCACCGTACGAACGTGCCTGAAGCCGCGCCGGCGGTAGTAGTCCTGCAGGCGCAGATTGAGCTTGGCGCAGTCGAGGCGCAGCAAGGGCAGCCCGGCGGCGTGGGCCGCGGCGCCGGCCCAGTCGAGCAGGGCGTCCCCGAGACCGCTGCCCGCCCAGGGGCGGGCGACGGCCAGCTTGTGGATGTAGAGGGCGGCGCCCGGGTCGTCGGCCGGTGTCCAGAACTCCGGGTCGGCGTGGTCGTCGAGGGCGATCGTGGCGACCGGCGGCGCGGCCTCGTCGGGGTCGAGGTATCTGAGCTCGTCGTCCAGCAGGTAGAGCACGCGCTCTTCGATGAGCGGCTCGATGCGCTCGGGACCGAAGCCGCCGCGGGGCCACTGGCGCACGCCCTGCGTGTAGAGCCATTCGGCGGTGTCAGCGAGCAGCCGCAGGACGCCGGGGAGATCCGAGGGTTCCGCTCTCCGGAGTGCGAGCGGGTGAAGGAGGGTGTTTGTGTGCATAATACAGCCCTTCGTTGCGTTGGGTGCCCGCGATCGGACAGAGCGTGATCACGCCATGTCGCGCAGGGGCGAAATGGGGCCTTAACCCGATATAGATGGATAAATGGCGATTTGGGGGAGTATGCACGACTCCCCGAGGCCAGCGAGGCGGCTTATTTCTCGCTGCGCCCGGCCGGCGGGATCACCCCTTCATCCCGAGCTCTTTAGCGGCGATCGAGCTCGTACCTGATCAGATGTTTGTCGGCGGGCAGCACCGACACCGCGACACGCACTGGCATGTCCGCCCCGTCGAATCCGACTCGGACGTAGACCATGACCGGCGTGCCGAGCTCTAGCTGGAGGCGCTCGGCCTCCTCCTGGTTGGGCATGCGGGCCGAGATGTCGTCGACGACGCGCACCTGCGCATGACCCAGCTCTTCCAGCACCCGGTTCGCCCCTCGTGCGATGTCTCCGGGCCTGGCGATCTCGGAATCGGCCACAAGATCACGAGGGAAGTAGGAATCGTTGGTGTTGTACGGCTGGCCGTCCACGAAACGCAGACGGCGTCTGACCACCGCCAATTCCCCGTCCGCCAGTTCGAGCCTGCTGGCGATCTCCTCGACGGGAGACACGGTCAGCACCTCGATGTACTGGCTGGGCTCGCGACCTTCCTGCGCCACGGCGTAGGCGAACGCCTCCCGTGTCTCTCCCCTGGGTTGTGGCTCCAGCTCCCGCTGCGGATAGATCAGCAGCGGTCTGCGGTCTCTGACCACCGTTCCACGCCGCGGCGTGCGCGTGACGAGCCCTTCGTTGACGAGCTCTCCGAGGGCCAGCCTTACGGTGTTCCTGCTCACCCCATGGTCTTCCATGAGCTGCGCCTCGGTCGGCAGCTGCGCCCCGGGGCCGAGGACACCCGAGTAGATGGCTCGACGCAACTCCGAAGCCACCTGTTGATACAGCACCGACCTTGCCACTTTCACCCCTTTTGTTCCAACAATTTAGACGATCTGGTTCTAGCAGGCCACAACCCCTTGACCAAACCCCCATGACCGGCCCATCATCCATTCGTTGGTACAAATCCATCTAAAGGCCGGTGAGGGGGTGAAGGCCAGTGTTGCCGGTCCGCACGGGTACGCCATACCTGCCCTGGCATGACCCTCGCGAAGCAACGTGTTTACTGCGTTACGCGTTGCCCCGCCACGGGTTCACCCACACCTACCAGAGCCATGGCATGTCCGTGCAATCGGAGTTGACTGAACTGACCGTGCGGTGCAATGACGGATCCTTTGTCTGGAACGAGGAGGGTGGCGCCCCCGTCACACACCCCACTGATGACCCGGTCGGTGCAGCTCAACGCATGCCGCACGTAACCGACAACAGGAGCTTTCACACTCCCCATCGACTCCGTGGGCGGACCACGGTCTAGGACTCCATCCCTCGCCGGAGTCCTCGCGCCGCCGCACACGGGGCAGGAAGCGCGTCCTGGCGGGTCCCCCACGCCCGCCAGGGCGCGTTTTCCTCCACGCCGGCGAGACCTCCGGGACCCGGCCCTCCGTGAGGGGGCTTTCCCGTCTTCGGGGGGGCGCACGAGCAGCCGAACGGCCCCTCACGCCCCACATCACACCCAAGCCGTCCCGACGGGCGTTCTGGATCTCGTACGGGCCGTTCTGCTCGGGGTTCCGGATCGCGTGCGGGCCGGTTTGCTTGGGGTTCCGGATCGCGTGCGGGCCAGTCTGTTCGGGGTTTCGGATCGCGTGCGGGACGTTCCAGGACGGCGCGGTGCGCCGTTCAGAGGCCCATCCTTTACGGCCGGCCAACGGCACCCCACCCACCGGCCATGGCCGGGCTCCGTCCAGGGGAACGCTCCTGCGGTGTGCGGGGCAGGGCGCCGTGACGACCGGGTTCGGCCGTCTGGGTGGTGGCGACGACTGACGGGCAGGCATGATCGCCACCCGGGTCCTCACGGCCACGCCCTTCACCAAGTCCGTACCGTTCACGCCTGCCCGCCAAGTTCGAGCCGTCCGCATTGACGTCTACGCATCATCATCAACCCTCAGGGGCGAGCCTGGGGGCACCTTCGCGATGGTGGGACTGCTGGGGTTTTTCGGTACCAATCCAATTTATGGACCAAGATTAAGAATCTGGAGGATTTACGCAAGAGCGGATGAGTACCCTTTTTCCCCGCATACCGCTCATCCGGTCACCGGCTCTCCGCCCGTTCCCGCCCCGGCCCGCCACCCTCCTGAGCGTCGTCTCCGGCGCTTCCTCCCAGGTCATCCGTGGCTCCCGGCTTCCAGTCGACCAGCGTCAACCGGTCGTCGACCGGCCGGAAGGAGGCCCGCACCCGCTCCCCGTACCGCGGGGGACGGTCGCCGTTCCAGTTGCCGAAGACCAGGCAACCGGGCACCGCGGCCAACCGGACCATAACGACCAGGTATGGTTCGCGAAGGTCCGGCATGAAGGGCTGGTGGTTGACGATCCAGCTCTCGATCACGCCCTCGGGCTCCACCTCCTCCCAGTGCCAGGCCTCAGTACGGCAGGCCGGGCAGAACGCTCTCGCGGGGAAGCGCGCGGCGCCGCAAGTGTCGCAGCGCTGGACGGCGAACTCCCGCCTGGCGACCCGTTCCCACCACTGCCCCGAGTCGCGATCCGGCTCGGGCCGGTAGCCCGCCATCACGCCCTCCTCAGGATCAGCGCCGAGGTCGCGGGCAGGACGTAACCGGGCTGGGCCGTGGACAGCGCCACCTCGGCGCCGTGCACCTGCCGGTCGCCGGCGTCGCCTCTGAGCTGGGACACCGCCTCCGCGATGTGGTTGATGCCGTGCACGTAGCCCTCCGAGAGGAACCCTCCGTGGGTGTTCACCGGCAGCGGTCCGTCCAGAGCGGTGGCGCCCGAGGCCACGTAAGGGCCGCCCTCGCCCTTGGCGCAGAAGCCGTAGTCCTCGAGCTGGACGATCACCGAGTACGTGAAGCAGTCATACAGCTCGGCCACGTCGACCTCCTCCGGCCCGATCCCCGCCTGCGCGTAGAGCCTCGGGGCCAGGGCGGCGGCCGCGGTCACGGTCGGGTCGGCGGCGGGGCCCGACAGGTGCGACGTGCCGCCGCCCCAGGCCGCGGCGGAGATGAGGACGGGCGGGCGGCGCAACGAGCGGGCGCGTTCGGCGGTGGTGACGACCACGGCGCACGCGCCGTCCGTCTCCAGGCAGCAGTCCAGGAGGCGGAACGGCTCGGCGATCCAGCGGGCGGACAGGTAGTCGTCCATGGTGATGGGGGTGCGCATCAGGGCGCGGGAGTTCTTGGCGGCGTTCGCGCGCTGGGTGACCGCCACGCCCCCGAAGTGCTCGGGCCTGGTGCCGTACTTGAGCATGTGGGCGCGGGCGTACATGGCGAACTGCTGCGGGGGCGCAACGTAACCGTACGGGGCCTGGTACTGCACCTCCGGGCTCACCGGCACGCCCCGGCCCGTGCCGCCCATGCGGAACTCGGAACGGGCGTTGATGGCCCGGTAACAGACGACCGTCTCGGCCATGCCCGCCGCCACGGCCAGCGCGGCCTGACCGACCACCGCGTGGGAGACGCTGCCGCCGCCGAACTGGTCCAGGTGCCAGCTCAGGTCCGTCAGGCCGAGCGCGGGGCCCACCAGGGTGGGCGCGGCGGAGTCACCCACCCGATGCGTGGCCAGGCCGTCGACGTCGTCGGCGGTGAGGCCGGCGTCGGACAGGGCGGCCAGGACGGCGCGGCAGGCCAGGGTCAAGGTGCTGACGCCGGAGTCCTTGCTGAAGGGGGTGTAACCGACCCCGGCCACCGCCGTCTTGTCCCGGAACTCAAGCAAGCGCTTGGCCACCATCCAATAACCCTATTTCGGAATTTTCCCCCATGTCAACGCACCCACCCCAGCCACAGCAAGCTCCGGCAAGACAACCCGGCAGCGACGGCAGGCGACGATAGACCCGCGCCAACCGACGACCAGCGACAGGAGCAACAGGGGTGCGACCAGGGGCGACAGGGATGACAGCCGCGAAAGGGCGGCGCCGGGTGAGCTTGACAGGGATTTTGGGTTGGTCGTACCGTCCAAGCAAGCGCTTGTTATAATAGCGCGGTCGGTGGACTAGGAGGCGGACCCCATGAGCACACCCGCTGGCCGGCTCGTCGCGCCGGACGGCTGTCGCGGCCTTCCGACGCCCCATCAGCGCAGGATTCGCAACGGAGCCACCATGCCGACGGGCCCAAATCACCCAAGCGCGAACGGACATCTCGACAGCCTCAGGTTCCGCCAGGTGCTCGGGCGGTTCGCGACCGGTGTGGTGGCGATCACGGCGCTCGACCCGGTGGACGGCCGGCCGTGCGGGCTGGCGGCCAACTCCTTCACCTCCGTCTCGCTCAACCCCCCGCTGGTGGCGTTCTGCGTGGCGCACACCAGCACGAGCTGGCCCAAGGTGCGCGGGGCCAAGGTCATCACCGTGAACGTGCTGGCCGAGCACCAGCAGCCCGTGTGCGCCCAGATGGCGGCCAGGGGCGGCGACAAGTTCGCGGGGCTGGAGTGGACGGGCTCCCCCGGCGGGAACCCCGTTCTCGAAGGCGCCCTCGCCTGGATCGACTGCGCGGTCGAGGCCGAGCATCCGGCGGGCGATCACAAGATCGTGGTGGCCAGGGTGCTGCAGCTCGACACGCATGCCGAAGGCGGCCCGCTGGTGTTCTTCCGCGGCGGCTACGGAGGGTTCGTTGAACCTGCCTGAGCCTGTCCCCGCGGCCGGTGAGACGCCGGGGTTTCGGGAGCAGGCGCGGGTGTGGCTGGAGGAGGCCCTCAGCGGTGAGTTCGCCGCCGCTCGCGGCCTGGGCGGCCCTGGACGCGAGCACGAGGGGCACGAGCTGCGCCTGGCCTGGGAACGGCATCTCGGCAAGCACGGCTGGACCTGTCTCGGCTGGCCCGAGCGCTACGGCGGACGCGCCGCCCCCTTGGCAGACCAGGTGGCCTTCTACGAGGAGTACGCCAGAGCGGACGCCCCCGCCCGGGTGGGCCTGATCGGCGAAGGGCTGGTCGGCCCGACCATCCTGGAGTTCGGCACCGAGGAGCAGAAAAGCCGTTTCCTCCCCCCGATCCAGCGGGGTGAGGAGCTGTGGTGCCAGGGCTACTCCGAGCCGGAGGCCGGGTCCGACCTCGCCAACGTCCAGACCAGGGCGAGCCTGGAGGATGGCGAATGGGTGGTTCACGGGCAGAAGGTGTGGACGTCGCTCGCGCACGTCGCCGACTGGTGTTTCGTCCTGTGCAGGACCGACCCGGACGAGCGGCGGCACCGGGGGCTGTCGTACCTGCTCGTCCCCATGCGGCGGCCGGGCGTCGTCGTGCGGCCGATCGTGCAGCTCACGGGGACCTCGGAGTTCAACGAGGTGTTCTTCGACGGCGCGCGCACGGCGGCGGGGAACCTGCTCGGCGCGCCAGGTGACGGCTGGCGGGTGGCGATGGCCACCCTGGGGTATGAGCGCGGCGCCTCGACGCTGGGCCAGCAGATCGGGTTCCGGCGGGAGCTGGCCAAGGTGATCGAGACGGCGAAGAGGACCGGTGCGGCGGACGACCCCGTGCTGCGTGACAGGCTCGTCCAGTCCTGGCTGGAGCTGGAGATCATGCGGCTCAACGCCCTCAGGCTGCGGGGTCCCGAGGCGTCGATCGCCAAGCTGTACTGGTCGGAGTGGCACCGCAGGCTGGGCGAGCTGGCGCAGGCCGTCCAGGGCAGGGCGGGGCTCGTCGAGGAGGCGGGGCAGCTGAACGAGTTGCAGCGGCTCTATCTCTTCAGCCGCGCCGACACGATCTATGCCGGTTCCAGCGAAATCCAGCGCAACATCATCGCCGAGCGCACTCTGGGACTCCCCCGCTGATTGGAGGCGCACCGATGTCCCCGCCCTATCCGAAAGCGCATGGCCTGCTCAACGGCAAGGTGACGCTGGTCACGGCGGCCGCGGGGGCAGGCATCGGCTACGCCACGGCCAGGCGCTGCGCCGAGGAGGGCGCCACGATCGTGCTGTCGGACAGGCACGAGCGCCGCCTGAGCGCCGCCGCCGAGTCGCTGGCCGAGCTCACCGGCGTCAAGCCGCTGGCGGTGCCGTGCGACGTGACGTCGCAGGCGCAGGTGCTGGCGCTGTTCGACGCGGTGGCGCAGGCGCACGGCAGGCTGGACGTCGTGGTCAACAACGCCGGGCTGGGCGGTACGGCGCCGCTGGCGGAGATGTCCGACGAGCAGTGGCACACGGTCATCGACGTGACCCTCAACGGCACGATGCGCTGCACGAGGGCCGCGCTCAGGCAGATGATCCCCCAGGGCTCCGGCGTCATCGTCAACAACGCCTCGGTGATCGGCTGGCGGGCCCAGCGGGGGCAGGCGCACTATGCCGCCGCCAAGGCCGGGGTGATGGCGTTGACCAGGTGTGTCGCGTTGGAGGCCGCCGAGCACGGGGTGCGGGTCAACGCCGTGGCGCCCTCGCTGGCGGTGCATCCGTTCCTGGCGAAGGTGACCAGCGAGGAGCTGCTGGCGGAGCTGGCGGCCAAGGAGGCGTTCGGGCGCTCGGCAGAGCCCTGGGAGGTGGCGAACGTGATCGTCTTCCTGGCCAGCGACTACTCGTCCTATATGACTGGGGAGGTGGTCTCCGTCTCCTCGCAGCATCCCTGACCCGTTCATGTCAGGGAAAGATCGGGGTAGGCGGCGGCGGGATCCTTATCTAATGTCCCAGGCATGGGCACACGCTCTTCCTTTCTGCTCGATGTCCTCATGACGGAGTTCGGCGAGTCGATCAAGCGAGAACCCGCCGCTTTCAGGCGGAAATTTCGGAAAATGGCGTCTTCTCCCTTCGCCTTCTACCGGGGCAGCGCCTGCCTGTTCTACGCGGACATGGCAGGCGGGTTCGCCGACCAGTCCTACCTCGACGAACCGACCGGCAGGGTGTGGATCCACGGCGACCTGCACGCCGAGAACTTCGGCACCTACATGAACGCCTCCGGCGTGCTCGTCTTCAACGCCAACGACTTCGACGAGGCGTACGTGGGCCCGTACGTCTGGGACCTCAAGCGTTTCGCCGCCAGCGTGGCCCTCATCGGCTACGCCAAGGCGCTGTCCGACGACTCGATCAGCGTGCTCGTGACCGACTTCGCCGGCGCGTACCTGGTCGAGCTGACCGGCATCGCGGCCGGCGGGGACGACACGATCGGCTCGCTCACCCTCGACACCACCACCGGCGTGCTGCACCGCGTGCTGCAGACGGCCAGGCTGAGCACGCGGGTGGCGCTGCTGGACGTCGAGACCGTGATCGACGACTACGACCGGCGCTTCGCGCTCATGGACGGCCGCGAGAGCGTGGACGCGGCGACCAGGCGGGCGGTGGTGGCCGCGTTCGAGGAGTACCTGACGACGCTGCCCGTGCCCGCCAACCCGGTCGAGCACGTGATCAAGGACGTGGCGCTGCGCAAGGGCGTGGGCATCGGCTCCGCGGGGCTGCCGTCGTACAACCTGCTGCTCGAAGGGCGCTCGCAGGCGCTGGAGAACGACGTCATCCTGTACATGAAGCAGGCCGGCGTGCCGGCGGTGGCGCGGCACGTCACCGACGAGAAGGTGGTCTCCTACTTCCTGCACCAGGGGCATCGCACGGCCGAGTCGCAGCGGGCGCTGCAGGCCTACGCCGACCCCTGGCTCGGCTACACCACGCTCAACGGGATCGGGCAGCTCGTGGCCGAGGTCTCGCCGTACTCGGCCGACCTGAACTGGGACGAGGTGAACGAGCCGGACGAGCTGCGCTCGATCGTGCAGGATCTCGGGCGGGCGGTGGCGCGCATGCACGCCGTGGCCGACGACGAGTCCAGCCATGACCTCGTCGACTTCTCGACGGAGGAGGCGATCGTGGGCGTGATCGGTGACGACAGGTCCGGATTTATTGGGATGCTGGTGGATTTTGCCCACCGTTATGGGGCGCAGGCCAGAGAAGACCACCAACGGTTCGTCGACCTGTTCCGCAACGGCCGCCTGCCCGGCGTGTGAGCCACCGGGGACGGCTCGCAACCGACCGGTCGGTATGGCATGCTCCCGAACATGACTCTGTTCTCAGTCGAAGGCAAGACCGTCGTCGTCACCGGCGGCTCGCGCGGGATCGGGCGCATGATCGCCACGGGGTTCGCCGAGGCGGGAGCGCGCGTCTACATATCCGCCCGCAAGACGGCCGAGGTCGACAAGACGGCCGCCGAACTGGGCTGCGTCGCCGTCCCCGCCGACCTGTCCACGCCCGAAGGGCTGCAGACGCTGGTGTCGGCGGTGGACGGACCCCTGCACGTGCTCGTCAACAACGCTGGGGCGACCTGGGGCGCGCCGCTGGAGGAGTTCCCCGAGCACGCCTTCGACAAGCTCTGGAACATCAACGTCAAGGGCGTCTTTTACCTGACCCAGAAGTTCCTGCCCCAGCTCAGGGCGGCGGCGAGCGCGGACGACCCCGCGCGCGTGATCAACGTGGGCTCCGTGGACGGCATCAGGGTCCCCGAGCTGCCGAACTACGCCTACTCCGCGACGAAGTCGGGCGTCCACATGCTGACCAGGCACCTGGCCAGACATCTGGCGAAGGAGCACATCACGGTCAACGCCATCGCGCCGGGGCCGTTCGAGTCGAAGATGATGGCCTTCGCGCTGGACGACCCCACTACCAGGGAACTCGTCGCCTCGAACGTCCCGCTGGGCCGCATCGGCCGCCCCGACGACATGGCGGGCGCGGCGATCTACCTGGCCTCGCGGGCGGGCGCGTACCTGACCGGGACGGTCATCCCGGTCGACGGCGGCATCACCGCCTGACCAGCTCGCCCAGCGCCCGCGCCAGGTTGGCCGCCGCGCGCGGCTCGTGGCTCAGATAGAGGTACGGCTCCGTCAGCTCCACCTCCATGACCGCCGGCGTGCCGTCGAAGAGCCGGACCAGGTCGATCCTGGCGTAGAGAAGGGGCGTGGGAACGGCGGCGAGCACCTTCTCGGCAAGTTCGACCTGGTCCGGGGCTGGTGAGCGGAGCTGGGCCCGCGCGTTGTCCTCGTGGTTCATCCCGTGGGCGAGCATCGGGTTGCGGCGGACGGCGTGGCTGAAGCGGCGGTTGAAGTACAGCAGCGAGATCTCGCCCTCCGACTCGACCATGTCGAGATACGGCTGGATCATCGGCGTGCGCCCCGCGGCCTCCAGGGAGGCGGCGAGGGTGCGGGCCTCGCCGCGGTCCGACGTCCTGGAGGTGTCGCGGGCGCCCCCGGAGATCGCGGGCTTGACGACGTATTCGGGCCAGTCGGGCAGATCCTGCGACGACCAGTGGGTCGGGACGACCGGAACGTCCAGATCCCGGAGGTACGTCTTGTCGGTATTGGTCTCAAGCACGGAGTACGGATTGAGCAGTCTCGTCACGGACTCCACAGCGCGCGCCCACGCCAGGAACTCCTCCCGCCTGAGGATGTAGTCCCAGACGGACCGGACGACCACGGCGTCGTAGCCGCTCCAGTCGACCGCCGGATCGTCCCAGCGCTCGACGCGGCCCACGATGCCGGCTTCACGCCAGGCCTCCAGGGCCAGGTCACGCTCGTCGTCGTCGCCGTTGCGATCGTCAAAAGTAGCGTAGGCGCAGATAGTCACACAGGGATGCTAATACGGCGCGAGCCGGGCCATATCAGACCCGGCTCGCACGTACGTGCGGACGCGCTCACGACTATGGCGGATCGCGGCGCGACCTGGTCTTCCGGCTAGTCGACCACGTCGTCGATGCTCACGCCGCTACCACCGGTGGCGGTCACGGCGTTGCCGTTGACGTTGTTGACCGCGGTGGAGCGGGAGCCGTTCCTGTTGGCGTTGTAGACGTTGCCGAAGTTGTTGCCCGACTGCGAGGAGCCGTAGTTGGAGCTGGTGTTGCCGGCGTTCGTGTCGGCGAAGGCGGGGGCGGACAGCAGGGTCACGCCTGCCGCGGCGGCGGCGACGACGAGGCCGGTCGCGCTCAGCTTCTTCATCATCTAGATGTCCTTTCCTTTCCAGGTTTTCCCACGTCAGCGAGGTCAGTCGAAGACGTAGGTCACCACGAGGCTGCCGTTGGTAGCGGTCGAGGCGATGCCGTTGACGTTGTTGACGTTGGTGGAGCCGTGTCCGCCACGGATGGCGTTCACGACGTCACCGAAGTTGTTTCCTGACTGGGATGAGTCGCTGTTGCCGCTCGCGTTGCCGGACCAGACATTGCCGACCCATGGACCAGACCAGCCGTCATCAGCGTGAGCGGGGACAGCAAGTAGTGCGCCGCCGATGGCCGCTGCCATCACGACCGCGGTGGCGCACATCCTTTTGATCACTTGTGCTCCTTCGCCAGTGGGGGTGGCGGGCACCGTGGGCCCAAGGCACACCACCAACCCCTTTGACCTTCCTTGACCCCAGGAGATCAAGGTCAGTGCGAGCCTATAACTCTAGGTTGCCAATTGATAGCTCTAAGTGATCAGAATATTATTCGGCGAATACGCTGACAGGAGGTGGCAGCGACCCGCGCCTAACCTCCGCGACATGATCTACGAGCTGCGGCGGTACACGATGCGTCCAGGACGGCGCGACGAGCTGATCGAGCTGTTCGAGCGCGAGTTCGTCGAACCCCAGGAGGCGGCGGGAATGCGCGTCACCGGCACCTTCCGCGACCCGGACGCGCCCGACACCTTCCCCTGGGTCCGGGCCTTTCCCGACATGCCCGCCCGTCGTGCGGCCTTGGAGTCCTTCTACGGCGGGCCGGTGTGGCGGGCGAACGGCGACGCGGCCAACGCGACCATGAGCGACTCCGATGACGTGCTGCTCCTGCGGGCGCTCACCGAGCCGCCCTCATGGGAACGTCCGCCCGCCGGGGACTCCGAACCGCCGTCGTCCCTGTACGTCGCCACGATGTACCACGTCACGGACGGCTTCGCCGCGTTCTTCTCCCGCGAGGTCGCCCCGGCTCTGGCCGAGGCGGGGGTGGAGCCGGTCGCGTGCTTCGAGAGCGAGCACGCGGAGAACACCTTTCCGCGACTGCCCGTTCGGAGCGGGGTTCAGGTTTTCGTGTGGTTCGCCAGGTTCGACAAGGCCGAGGACGAGCGGGAGGTGGAGTTGCCGATGCTGACGTCCCGGCTCACCGCCGCCCCCGAACGGCTCCGGCTGCGCCCGACCGCCCGCTCGGCCATGCGCTGACGCGCCAGGCGGGGGTTTCGCCGCCGCCGTCCACGCGTACTTCCGCGCCCGTGACGTAGCCGGGGGCCGCCAGCCAGAGGCAGGCCTGTGCCACGTCGGCGGGGGTCGCCATCCGGCCCGCGGGGATGGTCGCGCCGAGTCGGGCCTGGTCGCCGTAGTGCTCGGCGGCGGTTTCCGTGGCGACCAGGCCGACGACGACCGTGTTGACCCTTACCTCGGGGGCCCACTCGGCGGCCAGGCAGCGGGCCAGGTGGTGCAGGCCGGCTTTGGCGGCGCCGTACGCGGTGGTGCCAGGAGAGGGGCGGGCGCCGCTGGAGCTGCCGATCATCACGATCGATCCGCGGGCGGCGGCCAGCAGTGGGTGGGCGCATTGGGACAGCAGCAGGGGGGCCGTCAGGTTGAGCTCGATGATCCGGGCGTGCAGGCGGGGCGATGTGCCGTCGAGCGGCGCGTGCGGTGTGCCGCCCGCGTTGTTGACGAGGACGTCGAGCCGGTCGAGGCCCGAGACGAGGCGTTCGACGTCCTCCGGGACCCGCACGTCGGCCCGCACGAAGCGGATCCCCGGCGTTCCGGGTGTTTCAGGCATTCCAGGGACCGCGAGGACCGGGTCTGGGCCGGGGTCGGGGGGCGCTGTGCGGGCGCAGACGATTACGGTGGCGCCCGCCGCGTGGAAAGCCGCCGCGATCCCTGCGCCGATGCCCTTGGTGCCGCCCGTCACCAGGACGACCTTGCCCGTGTAGTCGTAAGTTACCGTCACGGGTGCTACCGTACCAAGCAAGCGTTAGGTGCAACCAGGGAGCGCGATGGGGATCACGCTGCGGGACGGGCCGATCGCCGAGGTGGTCATGGACGTGCCCCCGGTCAACGCGTTGACCGTGCGGGCCTGGGAGGAGCTGGCGGAGGCCGTACGGTCGGCCGGGCAGCGGCCCGAGACCAGGGTGGTGGTGCTGCGGGCCGAGGGCCGCGGGTTCAACGCCGGGGTCGACATCAAGGAGTTGCGGGCCGCGCAGGGGTACGAGGCGCTGGTCGGGGTCAACAGGGCGTGCTATGCGGCGTTCGCGGCCGTCTACGAGTGCGCGGTGCCGGTGATCGCGGCGGTGCACGGGCACTGCCTCGGCGCCGGCGTCGGGCTCTGCGGGAACGCCGACGTCGTGGTGGCCTCCGACGACGCCTACTTCGGGCTGCCCGAGGTGGACAGGGGCGCGCTGGGGGCGGCCACGCACCTGTCCAGGCTGGTGCCGCAGCACCTCATGCGGGCCATGGTCTACACGTGCAGGAACGTGACGGCGTCCGAGCTGCACGCGTTCGGGTCGGTGCTGGAGGTGGTGGCGCGCGACAAGCTGCGCGAGGCGGCCATGGAGGTGGCGGGCCAGATCGCCGCCAAGGACCCGTACGTGATCCGCCGCGCCAAGGAGTCGCTCAACGGCATCGATCCGGTGGACGTCAACCGCAGCTACCGCTTCGAGCAGGGCTTCACCTTCGAGCTGAACCTGATGGGCGTGGGCGACCGGCACAGGGAGCGGTTCACATGAGCAAGGTGATGTCGGCCGGGCAGGTCGCGGGCTCGCTGGAGAGCGGGATGACGGTCGGGATCGGCGGCTGGGGGTCGCGGCGAAAGCCGATGGCGCTGGTGGGGGCCATTCTGCGCTCCCCCGTCGAGGACCTGACGATCATCTCCTACGGCGGCCCCGACGTCGGCATGCTGTGCGCCGCGGGAAAGGTGCGCAAGGTCGTGGCCCCGTTCGTCACGCTCGACTCCATCCCCCTGGAGCCGCATTTCCGCAGGGCGCGACAGGCGGGGGCGATCGAGTTCGCGGAGTACGACGAGGGGATGTTCATGTTCGGGCTGCTGGCGGGGGCGCACGGGCTGCCGTTCCTGCCGACGCGGGCGGGGCTGGGCTCGGACGTCATGCGGGTCAATCCCGGGCTGCGGACGGTGCGGTCCCCGTACGGGGACGGGGAGGAACTGGTGGCGGTGCCGGCGCTGACCATGGACGTCGCGCTGGTGCACCTCAACAGGGCCGACGCCCGGGGGAACGCGCAGTACCTGGGCCCCGACCCGTACTTCGACGACCTCTACGCCAAGGCGGCGCGGCGCTGTTACGTCTCGTGCGAGCGGGTGGTGGACACCGCCGACCTGCTGAAGGAGGGGCCGGTGCAGTCGTTGCTGATCAGCCGGTCCATGGTGGCGGGCGTGGTGGAGGCGCCGGGCGGGGCGGGGTTCACCTCGTGCGAGCCCGACTACGGACGCGACGAGGCCGAGCAGCGGCGTTACGCGCAGACCCCCTGGGAGGACTTCCATGACCGAGCTTGTCGAGGTCATCAATAAGCAGGCAATCATGAGGCCGACGAAGGAGGCCGCATGACCAGGGCTGATGTGTGTGTGCTGGCGTGCGCGGAGGCGTTCAGGGGCGACGGGGAGATCCTCGCGGCGGGGATCGGCGGGGCGGTCACGGTGCTGGCGGCGCGGCTGGCGCGGCTGACGTTCGAGCCGGAGCTGCTCACGCATGACGGCGTCTGCCTGCTCACCGGCGACGTGCCCGCGCTGGGCCGGGCGCCGGAGGTGGTCGAGGGGTGGTTGCCGTTCCGCGACCACCTGTGGCTGGTGCTGAACGGGCGCCGCCACGTCATGCTCGGCGCGAGCCAGATCGACCGGTTCGGCAACAGCAACATCTCCTGCGTCGGCGACTGGGCCCGGCCCAAGGCGCAGTTGCTGGGCGTGCGGGGCGCTCCGGGCAACACCCGCTGCGACCCGACGAGCTACTGGATCCCGCGCCACTCCCCCAGGGTGTTCGTGCCCGCTGTGGACATGGTCAGCGGGCTCGGCACCGACAGGGGCGCGTTCGAGCTGCGCCGCGTGGTGACGAACCTGGCCGTGCTGGACTTCGGCGCCCCCGGCGGCTCGATGCGGCTGGTGTCGGTGCATCCGGGCGTGAGCGTGGACGAGGTGGTGGCAGCAACCAGCTTCGATCTCCATATTTCCGGCGATGTCGCCGAGACCCGCGTGCCCGACGCCGGCGAACTCCGCGTCCTCGACCTCCTCGACCCCGAACGCGCCCGCGACCGGGAAGTGGCCGCGTGAACACCGCGTTGACCGCCCTCGTCGGCTGCCGCCACCCGATCGTGCAGACCGGCATGGGGTACGTCGCCGGCGCCCGGCTGGCGGCGGCCACCTCGCAGGCGGGCGGGCTCGGCGTGATCGGTGCGGCGACCATGTCGGTGGCCGAGATGACCGAGGCGATCAGACGGGTCAAATCCCGGACCTCCGCCCCTTTCGGGGTGAACCTCCGCTCCGACGCCGACGACGCCGCCGAACGGGTGGGCGTGCTGATCAGCGAGGGCGTGCGGGTGGCGTCGTTCGCCATGGCGCCCCGGCGGGAGCTGATCGCCCGGCTCAAGGACGCGGGGGTGGTGACGATCCCGTCGGTGGGGGCGCGGCGGCACGCGGAGAAGGTGGCGTCCTGGGGCGTGGACGCCGTGATCGTGCAGGGCGGCGAGGGCGGCGGGCACACCGGGCCGCTGGCCACGACGCTGCTGCTGCCGCAGGTGGTGGACGCGGTGGACATCCCGGTGATCGCGGCGGGCGGCTTCTTCGACGGGCGCGGGCTGGTGGCGGCGCTGGCGTACGGGGCGTGCGGGATCGCCATGGGCACCCGGTTCCTGCTGACCAGCGACTCCCCCGTGCCGGACGAGGTCAAGAAGGTCTACCTGGCGGCGCGCGAGACCGTGGTGACGACCAAGGTGGACGGCGTGCCGCACCGGGTGCTGAGCACGCCGTTCGTGACCTCGCTCGAACGCTCCCGCCTGGCGCGCGCCGTGGTGAACGGGGCCAGGTTCAAACGGCTGTCGGGGTTGTCGTGGGCCGGGATGCTGCGCGAGGGGCGGCGGATGCGGCGGGGCAGGGAGCTGAGCTGGGCGCAGGTGCTGCAGGCCGCCAACACCCCCGTGCTGCTGCGGGCCGCGATGGTGGACGGGCGGGCCGACCTGGGGGTGATGGCCTCGGGGCAGGCCGTGGGGTCGATCGACGACCTGCCGTCGTGCGGGGAGCTGATCGAGCGCGTCATGGCCGAGGCCGAGGCGGCGCTGGAGCGGCTCAGAGCACGGTGATGCCGCGCGCGGCGAGGATGGCGTTGGCCTGGGTCTGGTTGATGATCGCGCCCGTGAACGCCCGCAGCTTGGTGTCGTCGGGCTGACCCAGGTCGGCCCCGCGCAGGTCGGCCTTGGCGAACTTGGTCTGCAGCAGCCGGGTGCCGATCAGCCGGCAGTCGCTGAACACGGCCTCGGTGAAGTCGCAGCCCGCCAGGTCGGCGTCGTCGAAGCGCACGCCCTCGATGTGCCGCCCGCGCAGCGAGCAGCCGCCGAGGTTGGCCAGCGTCAGGTTGGAGCGGGTGACCGAGAAGCCGGTGCCGCGCGAGCCGGTGAGCGCGGCACCGATCATGCGGCAGCCGGTGAACGACACGTCGGTCAGCAGCGACCCGCCGAACTGCGCCGAGGACAGGTCGACGTCGGTGAAGGTGACGTCGATGAGGTCGGCGTCGTTGAAGCGGGCGCGCATGCCGCCCCCGCCGGTGAACGCGGCCCCGTCGAGGTCGCACTTGCGGAAGTCGGTCTGGTCGAGCACGCACGACTCGAACCTGGCCCCGGCCAGCGCGGCGCCCCGCAGGTCTGTCTCGGTGAGATCGCACTCGCGGAACACATGGGGCTCATCCGCCGGGAGCCGGTCCGCCAGCGCCTTGTGTGAAAGGTCCTCGCCGTCGAAGTTCACGTGTAGAGACTACCGGTGAGGATCTCCGCGGCGGCCTGCCCGCAGACCCGGGCGGAGCCGTACGTGGCGATGTGCACGGCCCCGAGATCCGAGCGGACGGGCAGGCCCATCTCGACCACCACGGCGTCCTGGCGGGCGCTGAGCAGGTGCCGCAGCGCCTCGGCCTGCCAGGCGTGGCGGTGCGCGTCGCGGACCACGACCACGAGCGGCCGGCCGGCCGCCGCGCCGATCAGCCGCTCCAACTCGGCCCCCGTCGCCTCGCCCGCCGCCAGCCGGGTGACCTCGGTGCCGGGCAACAGCCGGGCCAGCGGCTCCCCGAGGCCCCACGGGGTGTTCCTGTCGATGGCCAGGTTCATCTCGGGGGCCAGCTCCACCACGTGCGGGGCGGCGGCGAGCGGCAGCACCGGCGCGGTCGACCTGCGGGTCGTCCTGATCGCCCGGCGGGCGGCGGCGAGGCCGAGGTTCCCGTCCCGTGAGCCGTCGCTGCCCGAGGAGGCGGCCCATGAGGCCAGCTCGCGGACCCTACGAGCGGCGTCGGCCAGCCGCTCCTCGGGCAGCAGTCCCTGGGTCACCGCCGTCGCGATGGCGTCGCGGATCCCGGCGGCGGTCGCCTCGTCGGCGTGCTCGCCCCCGACGCAGATCGCGTCGGCTCCGGCAGCGATGGCGCGGGCGGAGGCGCCCCCGATCCCGTACTCGCCGGCGACCGCGGCCATCTCGATCCCGTCGGTGATGATCAGCCCCTGGAAGCCGAGTTCCTCGCGCAGCAGTCCCGTGAGCACCTTGGGGCTGAGCGTGGCGGGCCGCTCGGCGTCGTAGGAGGGCACCAGGAGGTGGCCGGTCATCACGGCCTTGACCCCCTCCTTGATCGCCTCACGGAAAGGGAGCAGCGCGTCCTCGATGCCGTCCTGCGCCACGACGGGCACGCCGTGGTGGGAGTCGATCGAGGTGTCCCCGTGGCCGGGGAAGTGCTTGGCGCAGGCGGCCACCCCGGCCGACTGCAGACCGCGCACGAACGCCCTGGTGTGCCGGGCGACCAGCTCCGGGTCGGCGCCGAAGGCCCGCAGGCCGATGACCGGGTTGTCGGGGTTGGAGTTCACGTCGGCCGAGGGGGCGAAGTCGATCGTGATGCCGACCTCGGCCAGGTCGCCGCCGAGGTCCGCGGCCAGGGCCTCGGTCAGTGCCACGTCGTCCACAACGCCGAGCGCGTACCCGCCGGGACGGCTGCTGCCCCTGGCCACCTCCAGCCTGGTGACCTCGCCTGACTCCTCGTCGGTGCCGATGAGCACCGAGGGGTTCTCGGCGCGCAGCGCGGCGGTCAGCCGGGCCACCTGGCCGGGGTCGGCGATGTTGCGGGAGAACAGCACGACGCCGGCCAGCCCCCGGCCGAGCCGGCGGCGCAGCCAGTCGGGGGGTGTGTGCCCGGTGAAACCGGGGAAGAGGACGTCGTCGGCAAGGCGAAGCAGGTCACCGCTCAAGGGCATGACCCGAAATCTAATAGGAAAGTTTCCTATTTGCTAGGGGTATTTTCTGATGTCAACCCATCCCCTCACGTGACGAACCCGTCGAGGCGTTCGATGATGGTCACGTTCGCCTGTCCCCCGCCTTCGCACATCGTCTGCAGGCCGTACCTGCCGCCCGTGCGCTCCAGTTCGTGCAGCAGCTTGACGGCCAGCACGGCGCCGGTCGCGCCGAGCGGGTGGCCGAGCGCGATGGCGCCGCCGTTCGGGTTGACGCGGGCGGGGTCGGCGCCGGTCTCCGCGATCCAGGCCAGCGCCACGGACGCGAACGCCTCGTTGATCTCGACGGCGTCGAAGTCGTCGATCGACATGCCGGTCATGCCCAGGGCGCGCACGGTCGCGGGGATCGGCGCACTGAGCATCATGATCGGGTCGGCGCCGCGGGCCGACAGGTGGTGCACGCGGGCGCGCGGGGTCAGGCCGTGCTCGCGTACGGCCCTGGGCGAGGCGACAAGCAGGGCGGCGGCGCCGTCGGAGATCTGCGAGGCCAGCGCGGCGGTGAGCCTGCCGCCTTCGGCCAGGGGTTTGAGCGCGGCCATGCGCTCGGCGCTGGTGTCCCTGCGCGGGCCCTCGTCGGTGGCGACGCCCTCGTAGGGGGCGATCTCGCGGGCGAAGTATCCGGCGTCGATCGCGTGCAGCGCCCTGCGGTGCGACTCGTAGGCGTAGCGCTCCATCTCCTCGCGGGAGATCTTCCACGCGGCGGCGATCTGCTCGGCGCCGGCGAACTGGGAGACCTCCCGCGTGCCGTACCGCTCCGCCCAGCCCTTGGAGCCCTCGAAGGGGGTCTCGTGCCCGAGCGGGCGCCCCGCCAGCATGGCCGAGGAGATGGGGACCATGCTCATGTTCTGCACGCCGCCCGCCACCACCAGATCGTTCGTGCCCGACAGCACGGCCTGGGCGGCGAAGTGCAGCGCCTGCTGCGACGAGCCGCACTGGCGGTCGACCGTGACGCCGGGCACCTGCTCCGGCAGCCCTGCGGCCAGCCAGCACGTACGGGCGACGTCTCCCGCCTGCGGACCGATGGTGTCGACACAGCCGAAGATCACGTCCTCGACGGCCGAGGGATCGGCGTCGGCGCGGATCATCAGCTCCTTGAGCACGTGCGCGCCGAGGTCGGCGGGGTGGGCTCGGGCCAGGCCGCCGTTCCTGCGCCCGACGGGCGTGCGGACGGCGCCGACGATGTACGCCTCGCTCATCCCGACATCGTAGCAAGCGCTTGGTTAATCACGGAACGCCGTACGAGCAGGGGTCGGTTACGTGAACAAGCGATTGTCTGAGGGCTCATAATGGTGAGGTGACCACGCGTAAGAACTCCGGCACCGCCACCCCGGCGAAGCGCCAGCGGGCGACCTCTTCCGGGCCGGCCTCCGAGCGCCGCGACCATCTCGTCAAGCTCGCCGCGGAGCTCTTCGCGCGCAAGGGCTTCCAGGCCACGACAGTACGTGAAATCGCCGATGAGGCCGGCATCCTTTCCGGAAGTCTCTACCACCACTTCGACTCCAAGGAGACGATCGTCGACGAGGTGCTGTCCACCTTCCTCGACGACCTCATCGCCCGCTACCGCGCCGCGCTCGACACGAGCGCCGACGCCCGCACCGTGCTGTCGGAGATGGTCCGCATCGGGTTCGGCACGCTCGAACCCCACCGCGCCGCGATCACGGTGATGCAGAACGACTGGAACTACCTGCGGCAGTTCGAGCGCTTCAACTACCTGGTCAAGGCCGAGGACGAGGTCGAGCAGATCTGGGTGACGCAGATCAAGGCGGGGCAGGCGGCCGGGCTGTTCAGGCCCGACGTCGACCCCAAGCTGACCTACCGCATGATCCGCGACACGATCTGGGTGGCGGTGCGCTGGTTCCGTCCTGGCGGCAGGCTCAACACCGCGGGGCTGGCCGAGCACTACATCACCGTGCTCTTCGACGGAATCGCCACCGGCGAGCGCACCACCCAAAAGGGATGAGTCTCGGCAAGGCGGTGCGACTGGCACTGCAAGAGGCGGCCGAGCCTGCAAAGGCCGAGACCATGCGCGTTTACATGAAGTCGGACATGCCGTTCCTGGGAGTTCAGGCGGTGCCCAGGCGGGCGGCGCTGCGGCGGGTCTTCTCCGGCCACCGGCTCGAAACGGCCCCCGAGTGGCGGCGGGCCGTGCTGGCGCTGTGGCGCGAGGCCGAGTACCGCGAGGAGCGCTACGCCGCCATCGAGCTGTCCGGTCACCACTACTACCGTGAGTTCCAGACCCTCTACACCGTGCCGATGTACGAGGAGATGATCGTCACGGGGGCGTGGTGGGACCTGGTCGACGAGCTGGCGACCCACCGCATGGGCGGGCTGCTGGCCGCCTTCCCCGACACCATGCGCTCGATGATGCTGGAGTGGGCCCACGACGCCGACCTGTGGAAGCGGCGCACCGCGATCCTGTGCCAGAACCGCTTCAAGCGGCGCACGGACACGGCCCTGCTGTACGCGTGCATCGAGCCGAGCCTGTCGGACAACGACTTCTTCGCGCGCAAGGCGATCGGGTGGGCGTTACGCGAATACGCCAAGACCAACCCCAACGAGGTCATCCGCTACGTACGCGCGAAGGGCATCTCGGGGCTGAGCCGGCGCGAGGCGCTGAAGAACCTGCCCGTCACCTAGTCCACAGAGCATCCTGCACCGCCTGCACCAGGGCCATCAGCTCCGGCGTGACGCGCTCCCTCGACCAGGCCAGGGCGTAGGTGATGCGCAGGTCGCCGGCCTCCAACGGCACGAAGCGCACGTCGTCCCGCCTGATGGCCCTGACCAGGAGCTGCGGGATCGGCAGCAGCCCCGCCCCGGCCGCCACCAGGTCGAGGGCGGCGGCGAAGTCGTCGTCGGCCACCAGGCGCGGGCGTCCCGGCAGCCCCGCCCACGGGCGGCTGCCGGGTGTGATCAGCACCTGACCGCCCAGTTCGTCCGGGGTGAGCCTGGGCCTGGCCGCCAGGCGGTGCCCGACGGGGACGGCCACGTGGTCGACCGTGACGTGGAAGCGGGCCGCCGTGACGAACCGCGCGGGCGCCGGGGTGGCCAGGATCGCGGCCGAGACCTCCCCGTCCTCCAGCGCCCGCGCCGCCGCGCTCCGGCCGGCCGCCCGCAGTTCCACGCCGATGGCCGGGCTGCGTCCCGCGAGCCGTCTGGCGATCCGCGCGGCGAGCGCGCCGACCAGTGGTGGATAAGCGAGGTGAATGATCGGCCGGGCCAGCCTGGCCGCTTCCGCGCTGAACGCCCGGACCGATTCGAGCGCCTGCTCCGCGTACGGCAGCAGCGCCTTGCCCTCCGCCGTGAGCCGCACGTCGCGGGCGGTGCGCTCGAAGAGCCTGACCCCGGCCGCGCGTTCGAGCCTGGTGATGGCCTGGCTCATGGCGGGCTGCGACATGCCCAGGTCGGCCGCCGCCTTGGAGAAGCTGAGCAGGGCGGCGACCTTCGTGAAGCAGTGGAGCTCCTTGAGCATAAGCAGCATCAATACATAGTGCATGACGGCGACGGTGGTCGGCAGGATGCCCAGCGATCCACTCGACGTCGAAGGAGCCAGGAGATATGTCCCCATTCCCGAAGTCCACCGTGCTCGGGTACCCGCGGATCGGGCCGCGAAGGGAGCTGAAGCAGGCGCTGGAGTCGTACTGGGACGGGCGCTCGACCCGTGACGAGCTCGACAGGACGGGCGCCGAGCTCAGGGAGCGAACCTGGCGGCGACTGGCCGAGCTCGGGCTTGAGGGGCTGCCGTCCAACACGTTCTCGCTCTACGACCAGGTGCTGGACACCTCCGTGCTGCTCGGGGCGGTGCCCGCGCGCTACCGTTCCGCCGCCGACCCCTACTTCGCCATGGCCAGGGGCACCGAAGGGCTCGCGCCGCTGCGGATGACGAAGTGGTTCGACACGAACTACCACTACATCGTCCCGGAGATCGGGCCGGAGACCGTGTTCAAGCTGGAGGCGGGCAAGCCGCTCGGCGAGGTGCGCGAGGCGCGGGCGCTGGGGTACGAGACGCGGCCCGTGGTGCTGGGCCCGGTGACGTTCCTGCTGCTGGGGTCGGCGCTGGACCGGCTGGACGACGTGCTCGGCTGCTACGAGGAGCTGCTGGCGGCGCTGGCCGCGGAAGGGGTCGCCTGGGTCCAGCTCGACGAGCCCGCGCTGGTGGGCGACAGGACGCCGGACGAGCTGGCCGCCGTCAGGACCGCCTACGACCGGCTGGGGGCGCTCGGCTCGCGTCCCGGGCTGTTCGTGGCCTCCTACTTCGGCGACCTCGGCGAGGCGCTGCCCGTACTGGCGGCCACGCCGGTCGAGGCCATCGGGCTCGACCTGGTGCGGGGCGGCGCGCCCGTCGCCGACCTGACCGGCAAGACCGTCGTGGCGGGCGTGGTGTCCGGGCGCGAGGTGTGGCGGACCGCGCCGAAGCGGGCGCTCGCCTCGCTGGCCGCGCTGCGGGCCTCGCGGGTGACGGTGAGCACCTCGTGCTCGCTGCTGCACGTGCCCTACGACGTGGACGCCGAGCCCGGCCTGGACCCGGCGCTGAAGGGGCGGCTGGCGTTCGCGGAGCAGAAGGTGGCCGAGGTCGTGGCGCTGGCGCGGGCCGAGTTCCACGGCGCGGCGCCCCAAGGACCGTCCGTCGCCCTGCCGGGGCCCGTGGTTCCGGAGGAGCGCAGCCCGTACGCGGTGCGCGCCGCCGCCCAGGCCGAGCACCTGTCGCTGCCCGCGCTGCCGATCACCACGATCGGGTCGTTCCCGCAGACCGGCGAGCTGCGCGCGGCCAGAGCCGCCGTGACGGCGGGCACGCTCTCCCAGGCCGACTACGAGCGGCGGGTCGAGGCCGAGATCGAGCGGGTCATCCGGGTGCAGGAGCGGCTCGGGCTCGACGTCCTGGTGCACGGGGAGCCGGAACGCAACGACATGGTGCAGTACTTCGCCGAGCACCTCGACGGGTTCGCCGTGACCAGCAACGGGTGGGTCCAGTCATACGGGTCGCGCTGCACCCGGCCGCCGATCCTGCACGGGGACGTCGGCCGCCCATCGCCGATCACCGTGCGGTGGGCCGCCCACGCGCAGTCGCTGACGGCCAAACCCGTCAAGGGCATGCTCACCGGGCCCGTCACGATCGTGGCCTGGTCGTTCGTCCGCGACGACCTGCCGCTGCGGGACGTCGTCTTCCAGGTGGCGGACGCCGTGCGGGAGGAGGTGCGCGACCTGGAGGCGGCCGGGGTGTCGATCATCCAGGTGGACGAGCCGGCGCTGCGCGAGCTGCTGCCGCTGCGGCGGGCGGCCCAGACCGACTACCTGGAGTGGGCGGTGGCCGCCTACCGGCGGGCCACGTCGGGGGCGAGCGACCGCACCCAGATCCACACACACCTGTGCTATTCGGACGCCGACCAGATCCTGACCGCCATCGACGGTCTGGACGCCGACGTCACCACGATCGAGTCCGCCCGGTCGGGGGCGCGCATCCTCGACACCGTGGGGTCCTTCGGGCGCGGGCTGGGGCCCGGCGTCTACGACATCCACTCGCCGCGGGTGCCCTCCGACGCCGAGGTCGAGGAGCTGCTGCGCCGCACCATGCGGGCCCTGCCGGCCGAGCGGGTGTGGGTCAACCCGGACTGCGGGCTGAAGACGCGGACGTACGCGGAGGTCGAGGCCTCGCTGGCCAACGTCGTGGCCGCCACCCGGCGGCTGCGCGCCGAGCTCACGCGTACCGCTCGGTGAACTCCTCGATCGTCATGCCGAACAGCACCTCGTCGTCATAGCGGCCCGCGGCGTAGTGGCACCTGCGCCGGCGGCCCTCCTCGACGAACCCCAGCCGCCGGTGCAGCGCCAGCGACGCTTCGTTGACGCCGTAGACCCCCGCCTCGGCCTTCTGGAAACGGCGGTCGAAGAACATGTAGCGCAGGAGGATGACGATGGCCTCGCTGGCGTACCCCTTGCGGTGGTGCGGCGTGCCGACGCCGATCCCGTAGGCGAAGGTGCCATGGTGGCGGTCGACCTGATGGGTGTTGATCGCCCCGACGGGAAGGTTGCCGTCCCTGGTCGCGATCACCAGTCTGAACTCGTCGAGGTCCAGCTCCCGCTCGGCCTGCTCGGTGGCCTGCTTCTTGGCCAGGGCCGCCGAGGTGGGCGGCGTGAGGCGCCAGCCGTTCCTGACCGCGTCCGAGTATTCGTCGAAGGCCAGGAACGCCTCCCAGTCCTCGGGTTCCGTGGCGCGCAGCCGCACCCGTTCTCCCACCCATGCCGACGTCATAGCGGCAGGAAAGCAGACCCCGGCCCGGTGCCGCCAACCGTTTTCACCCGAACGTCCGAGTGAGGTGGGCCAGGGCGGCGTCGGCGTAGTGGGCCGGGCCGGTGCTGAGGCCGTAGGCCAGGTCCTCGATCAGCGCGCACCTGGCCAGGAAGAGCACCCTGGCTCGGCCTGCGGCGTCGAGGTCGAACTCGTAGTGGGAGAGCGTCAGCTCGAAGACCTCCGGGCCGAGGTCGCGGTAGATGAGGGCGAAGTCGTGGGCCGGGTCGGCGATGGCCGCGTCGGTCCAGTCGATGACGCCGGTGATCGTGCTGGAGGCCGCGTCCACCAGGAGGTGCTCCGCGCCCAGGTCGTTGTGGCAGAAGCGCAGGGAACGGGGCTCGTCCGGCGGGTCCTCGCGCAGGAATCGCTCCACCAGGTGGCGGTGGCCGGCCGGGACGTGCGCCTCGACGTCCCGGTAGTCCAGCTCGGCGTCCTCCAGGAGCCGGGGCGCCGGGTAGCGGTCGACAGGGGCCAGGTCGTGCATGCGGCCCGGCGAGGTGCCGTGCAGGGCGCTGAGGAAGTCCGCCAGGGGCCGTGCCAGGCTCCGGGGGTCGGCGACCGGGTTGGTCGACAGGGGCCCGCCGGGGAGCCGCCGGTAGGCGATCGCGCCCCACTCCTCGTCGGAGAAGACCACCTCGGGGACCGGCAGGGGCGACAGCTCCCGCACGGCCGCCAGGCGGGCGACCTCCTGGCGCAGCGTCTCGGGGTTCGCCGCCTTGTTCCGCCGGACGAGCAGCTCGTCGTTGACCTCGTACACCAGATTGTCCAGGCCCTGGCCGAGGCGGCGGACGGTACGCACCCGGTAGCCCGGCAGGTGGCGGGACAACAACGTGCGGATGTCGCCAGTCACACCCGGCACCCTAAGTCCGGCGTGCCGGGTGTGCGAGCTATTTGAGCGCTCCTGACGTCAGTCCCGACTGGATCTGGCGTTGGAAGATCGTGTAGACGATCAGCATCGGCAGGATGGCCAGGGTCAGGGCGGCGAACAGGGCCGACCAGTCCTGGTCGTATCCGGCGGCGGTGGAGATGTCGGCGATGCCCATCGGCAGCACCCACTTGGTGCGGTCCTGCAGCAACACCAGCGGGAGCTGGTACTGGTTCCACTGGCCCAGGATGTTGAAGATCGTGATGCTGATGATGCCCGGCTTGGCCATCGGCAACATGATCTGGAAGAAGACCCGTGTATGGGACGCGCCGTCCACCATGGCCGCCTCCCCCACCGCCGTCGGCAGCGTGCGGAAGAAGGCCGACAGGAAGAAGACCGTGAAGGGCATCGAGTAGGCGATGTAGACCAGGATCAACCCGGCGTGCGTGTTCAGGCCGATGAACGGGCCGATCAGCGGCAGGCGGCCCATGTTCTGCACGACGAAGAAGAGCGGCGTCAACGCCAGGTAGACGGGGAAGGCCAGGCCCGAGACGAACAGCAGGTAGATGGCGCGGTTGCCCCGGAAGGGGTAGCGGGCCAGCACGTAGGCGGCCATCGAACCGACGAGCATCGTCCCGAACGTGCTGATCGACACGACGATGACGCTGTTGAGCATGTACTGCCCGATGCTCGCCTGCTCCCACGCCCTGGCGAAGTTGTCCCAGCGCAGGGTCGCGGGCAGCGACCAGGCGTCGCCGAAGATCTCGTCCTCGCTCTTCACCGAGGCCAGGAACGTCCACAGGATCGGGACCATCACCAGCAGGGTCCAGATGACCAGCGCGAGGTGCGTCAGGACGCCGAGCGGGCCCAGCCGCCGTTTGCGTTCCCTGCGGGCGAGCTTGCGTGAGTTCGCCGCCGTCCACGACGTCGTCGTTGTCGTCATCAGTACTCGATTCGTTCGCGCCGCGACAGCCGCAGCGACAGAATCGCGAAGCCGACGGTGAAGAAGAACATCACGACCCCCAGGGCGGAGGCGTAGCCGAAGCGGAAGTAGGCGAAGGCGTTGCGGTAGATCTCGGTGGCCATGACCGCGGTCGACCAGTCGGGGCCGCCGTGCTGGTAGGTCATCACCCAGACGATCGCGAACACGTCCAGCGCCAGGATGCCGAGGTAGACCCAGGCCACCTGGACGGTGTCCCACAGCAGCGGGAGCGTGACGCGGAAGAACAGGCTGAGCCGGCCCGCGCCGTCGATCTGCGCGGCCTCGAACATGTCCCTCGGGATCGAGGCCAGCCCGGCCGAGAAGAGCACGACGTAGAAGCCCACGGCCTGCCAGACCATGACCCCGAGCACCGACCAGAACGCGACGCCCGGGTCGGACAGGAAGCCGATGGGCTTGACCCCGAGGGCCATCAGCGGGCCGTTCAGCATGCCGCTGCCGTCCGGCCTGAACACCTGCTGGAACAGCACCGCCACCACCGTGACGGCCAGGACCTGCGGGAAGAAGAACACCACCCGGTAGAACTTCGACCCGCGGATCCCCGACGTGCCCTGCGCGCCGCCCACGTTGAGCAGGAAGGCGAAGAACAGGGCGATGACGATGGTGATCAGCGGCAGCAGCACGAGCAGCGCCGCGTTGTGCGTGACCGCCTTCCAGAAGACGCTGTCGCCGAACAGCCGCACGAAGTTGTCCAGGCCGATGAACGTCGGCGTGGCCGTCACACCGCGCCAATCGGTCATCGCGATGTAGAAGGCCTGGAGGTACGGCGAGATCACATAGACCAGGTAGAGGATCACCGGGGCTGCCAGGAACGAGGTGATGAACAGCCCTCGGCGATACCTGTTGAAGATCATCAACGCTTGTACTTCTTGATCGAGGAGTCGTTCTTGATCTCGTCGGCCTTCTTCTGCAGGCGTTCGAGGTACTTGTCGGGGGTCAGGCCGCCGGACATGAGTTCGCCGGTGGCGGCGATGGCCTCGTCCTTGAGCGGGCCGTACCAGTTGAACCAGCGGTAGTAGACGGTGTTCGCGCCCGCGTCGGCCAGCGCCTTGGAGGCGCTCTCGACGCCGGGCGAGTTCTTGCGGCCCTCGCTGGCGCCCTTGACCACGGTCACGGTACGGACGAGTTCGCTGAAGTCGCCGGCTGCCTTCTTCGACAGCATGGCCCTCAGGTACTCCATGCCCGCCTGCGGGTTGGCGCTCCTGGAGGAGACGACGAAGTTCTCGCCCGGCTGGGTGTGCAGGGTGCCGTACGGCATCTTGTCGGAGCCGGTGACGTCGGGGATCGGGAACATGCCGTACTCGAAGTCGGCCGGTGTGGTGGTCTTCTGCTCGTTCTCCAGCCAGGAGCCGGAGGGCAGCATGGCCACCTTGTACTTGTTCTGGGAGGTCTGGGTCTGGACGTGGTCGAGCCCCGTCGTGCCCTCCATGAGGTACTTGGCGCCGACCTCGGCCCAGGCCGTGGCCGCGGTCTTCATGGCCTCGGCGGTCCAGGCGCCGTCCTCGAGGTTGTCGATGTTGATCAGGACCTCGTTGCCGCCGATCTTCGCGGCCATGGTGAGCAGCGGCTCATACAGATATTGAGGGAATTTTCCGGCGTAGGTGAAAGGTGCCATCTTGCCGGACTTTTTGATTGTTTCGCAGAGCTTGATGAACTCGTCCCAGGTCTTCGGCGGCTGCCAGCCGTTGTCCCTGAACGCCTTCTGCGAGTACCAGATGCCGTGGATGTAGTTGACGTAGCCCAGAACGCTGAACTTGCCGTCGTACATGCCGATGTCGATCACCGACGGGTCGATGGTGTCGCGGACCTTGGTGTTCGGGTCGTCCCACGAGGGCGCGTCGAGCAGGGGCGTCAGGTCCTGCATCTGCCCGTCCTGGGACAGCGCGCCGAAGTCCATGAAGTTGGCGCCGGAGTTGTCGATCACCTCGGGCGGGTTGCCGCCGGCGAACCTCGGCTGCAGGACCTTGGTGATCTCCTTGGTCGCGTTGTGCTTGATCTCGACGTTCGGGTACTTGGTCTTGAACAACGGCTGGTGGATGTTCTTGGCGTAGTCCTGGCCGAAGCCGCCGTCGAAGATCCAGACCTCCAGCGGCTTGTTGTCCGGCACCCCGAACGGGTTGGCGGCGCTGGTGGCGACCGGCGCGGACGAGCTCGTGGCGGCCGGCGGCGCGGCCGGTGTGGCGCAGGCGGCCAGCGCCCCCGCCACGGGCACGAGCGCGGCGCCGCGAAGAAGCTCACGCCTGCTGATCTGGGGGGTGTTGGGCATTATCGGTCACTCCTGACTTTCATGATCCACGCCGGATTCGTCCTGCGTAGCGGTTCTCCAGGGCCTTGTTGTGCTCGTCGCCGCCCGTCACGTTGACCGACATGTAGACGGGCGGCGCCTCGCCGAGCGCCACCAGTTCGTCCACCGCCTCGGTGACCACCATCTGCGCCAGCAGCGCCGAGGTGACCGTGGAGACCGCACCGTAGGTGCCGCCGCCCGGCAGGTCGAGGATCGCGTCGCCGTACGGCGCGCCGTTGTCGATCACGACGTCGGCCAGGTCGAGCAGCTTGGCCCCCGACGGGTGGCGCGAGGTCATCCGGGTGCTGTGCTCGACCGAGGTGAGCGCGATCAGCGGGTGGCCGCGTTCCTTGACGATCGAGGCCAGTTCGACGACCGTGCCGTTCACGCCCGAGCTGGAGATCAGCACGAACACGTCCTGCGGCCGGACCGGCGCCAAATCGTAGATCTCGTGCGCGACCGCGGGGTCCCGCTCCAGCTCCGGGGTCAGCACGCTGGCCGGCTTGCCGCCGTACAGGACCAGGTCCCTGGGGGTGAGGCGGTTGCTGGGGACGAGCCCGCCGGCCCGTCCGGCGATCTCCATGGCGATGGCCTCCGAGTGCCCCGACCCGAACGCGTTCACCACGCCGTCCGCCCTGATCGAGGCCACGACCAGCGCGGCGGCCCGCCGTACCGGCTCCGCCTGGCTCTCCGCGACCCGTCGTGCCAGGTCCAGGGCCTTGGTTGCGTACGTCATTCAGCCTCTCTCCACCCGATGGCTCTCAACAGCGCTGATCGTGCGCTCGAACGCCTCGTTCGTCCGTTCGTAGGTGCGTTGCGCGACCGCCACGTAGACGGCGTCCAGCACGAACAACTGGGAATGCACCGCGGCCAGCCCGCCGAGCCTGAACGTGGTCTCCCTGCTGGCCGTGGTCAGCACCAGGTCGGCCAGTTCGGCCAGCGGCGAGCGGGCGAAGGAGGTGACGGCGACCGTGAGCGCGCCGTGGCTGCCCGCCTCGGCCAGCGACTCCATGACCTCGCGCGTACGGCCCCTGTGGCTGATGCCGATGGCCACGTCGCCGTCCTTGAGCAGCGCCGCCTCCGACAGGGCCACGTGCGCGTCGCCCGCGCTCCAGCCGGGGATGCCGATGCGGCGCAGCCGGCCCTCGAACATGGTCGCGACGTTCCCGCTGGTGGAGACCCCGACCAGGAGCACCCTCGGTGCCGCCACGATCGCGTCGGCCACCCGCGCGACCATGTCGAGGCGGAGCTGCGCGGCGGTGTCCTGAATGAGCCTGGCGTCGGCGGCGGCCATCACCTCGATAGCCGCGTCGAGCGGGTCATCGGGGCCGATCTCGTGGCCGACGCCCGCACCCCAGCCCGCCTGGGCCGCTCTGCCGGTCTCCGTGGCCAGCGCGACACGCAGTTCGGCGTAGCCGGAGAAGCCGAACGCCCGGCAGAACCGGGTCACGGTCGCGGGCGACGAGCCCGCGCGTTCGGCCAGCGCGATGATGGTCGAGCGCGCAGCCTCGGCAGGATCGCCGAGAATCACCTCGCCGACTCTGCGCAAAGCCTCCGGCAAACCGGGTAGTTCTGTTTCTACGCGCCCAAGCGCCCCTGAAGTCACGAATATTCCTTCCGAATACCCGGTCTTCTGGCGAAAATTATTCTTGCTTCCTGGTCACGTCAAGCCCCAGACTCGGACCGTGACTGAATCGCTAGTCGTCGGGGTCGACGCCGGAGCCACCTCCACGCGGGTGGCCGTGCACACCCTCGACGGGACGCGGGTGGGGTACGCGCGGGCGGGAGCGGGCAACCCGAGCGCCCACGGCCTGGCCAAGGCGGTGGCCAACATCGGCGAGGCGCTGGCGGAGGCGCTGGGGGCCCATGACGGCGCCCGGGTGGTCGCGTCGCTGGCCGGGGTCGCCGGGCACGTGCAGGAGATGGTGCCAGAACTGGCGAAGGTCTGGGCCCGCCACCGGATCCCCGACGGGCCGCAGTACCGGGGGGACGTGACGATCGGCTACGCCGCAGGAACCGCGGAGCCCGACGGGTCCCTGCTGCTGTCCGGCACGGGGGCGGTGGCGGCCCGGCTCAAGGGCTACGACCTCGACGCGCTCGCCGACGGGCTGGGCTGGCTGCTCGGCGACGCGGGCTCGGGCTTCTGGATCGGCCGCCAGGCCGCCAAGGCGACGGTGGCGGCCTTCGACCGCGGCCTGCCGGTCGAGGCGGTCGAAGCCGGCCTACCAGTCGAGGACGGCGGCCTGCCGGTCGAGGCGGTCGAAGACGGCCCCAGGGAGGCCGGGAGCGCGTCTCACGGCGGGGTGCTGGTCTCGCTCGTGGCCCAGGACTTCCTCGGCGACGAGCGGCCCGTCTCGCCGCGTGCCGTCGCCGACCGCATCGTCCGGCTCGCGCAGGCCGACCACATGCGGCTCGCGTCCCTGTCCGCGCTGGTCAGCCGGGCCGCCTCGGCGGGCGACCCGGCTGCGGTGAAGATCGTCCACGAGGCGGCCGGGCACCTGGCCGCCACGCTGGAGCGGGTACACGTGTCCGGTCCCGTGGTACTCGCCGGCAGCGTGCTGACCAGCGAAGGGCCGGTACGCCGGGCCGTGATGGAGTTGCTGACCGACCACACCGTCACGACGGCCGGGGACGCGGCAGGCGCGGCAGCCTGGCTGGCAGCCCGCACCGTCCTCCCCGAGGCCCAGGCGAGGGCGGCACACGCCGCGTTCACCACCTCCGGCCCTTGACCGCGCCGTTCCGACATGGCGCTGCAGGAGTTCAGAGGGTCATGGCGGAGAGGATGTGGTCGGCGAGGGGCAAGGTGGAGGCGGCGACGAACTTTTGTCGGCGTTCCATGGCTTTCGTGATGTCGGCCAACGTGTCGAACCCGTAATCCAGCGGGATGGGTTGGCCCTGGAGGTCGAGAACCACTCCTCCTGCCGCCTGGAGGATGTAGTGCCCTGGAGCAAGGTCCCAGGTCGCGAATCCCTTCGCAAATTCGATCATGGCATCGCTGAAGCCGGCGGCGACGTGGCAGAGCCCGATCGAACCGAAGTCCACACCGACCCGGCCCCGGCTTGCGCCGTCCGCCGAGGGACGGCTCAACTCTCCGATGAGCCCGGTTTGCTGGGCGAGCGGCACGAAGCGCTCGCCGGGCTTCATGAAGAAGTTGGTGATCAGGGCCTCTGCCAGCGGAGCTGATCGACTTATCCGCAGGGCATGAGGAGTGCCGTCCTGGGTGAAGACGAAGGCCCGATCGTGCCCATCCCCGTCACGAGCCGCAGCATAGATCTGAAGGTGATGGAAGATGTCGCCCACCACAGCCGCGATCGGCCGCGCGAGCCTCCGCGAGTAGACCAGCACATGCGTGTAGCCGTACAGCGCTCGAACTGCCATCTCGCTCGTGTCGAGCGGATCGACCAGGACGCAAAAGGTCTGGGTCAGGATCGTCTCCGACGACTCGCGGATCAGCTTCTTCGGAGGCGTAGACGTGCGACGGGATGATCTTTGCCAGCAACTCCTGATAGCGCTCATGCGCCCACAAGTCGTACTCAGACAGGAAGTTGCCGGCGTGCCGAACGTTGCGGCTCTCTGAGCGGTCACCCGACAACGCCGCCTCAATGAGCCGAGGACGGCGTTGCGCGAGCAGCCGAGCACCTTGGCTACCTCGCCGTGGTCGAGGCCCTCCCAGGCGATGAGCGAGATCAGTTCGCGGTCGTCGTCGGACAGTTCGCGGAAGGCGCGCGCGATGGCGCTCATTTCGAGGCTGCCCTCGGGCGAACGGCTGTAGAGGTCGGCGATGTCGTCGTCGAGCGCCACGTTCCTCGACCGCTGCCTGGCCTGGCCACGTCGGTGGTTGGCCAGCACGTTCCTGGCCACGCCGTACAGCCAGAGCCGGGCCGAGCGGCCCTCCGGCAGCGCTTCCATGCGCCGCCAGGCGATGGCGAACGTCTCCGCCACCACGTCGGCCGCGTCCTCGGGCGAGTCGCAGCGGCGCATGGCGTAGCCGAGTATGTGCTCGTACGTTTGTGCGTAGACGGCCTCGAACCGGTGCTTCCGGTCGTCATCCACGGGCGACCCCCATGGTCGGCCTCCTCGGTGTCGGTGGTGGGACACCTCGTACGTGTCGGAGGCACCGTCAGCATTTCAGCCCATTTTTCAAGAAATCAGCAGCGCCGCGCTCCCATAACTCCCGCCGAACCCCGTCACCAGCGCCACCTCACGCCCCGCCCGTAGTTCCCGGACGGCCTGGGCCGCGTTGTTCAGCCCGTGCACGTAGCCCTCCGACAGCAGGCCGCCGTGCGGGTTCACCCAGGCGTGGCGGCGCTCCAGCAGGTACGCGCCCAGGTCCCCCCGCTCGGCCAGGCCGAAGTCCTCCAACTGGCGGGGCACCAGCCACGAATAGGCGTCGTACAGCAGCGCCACGTCCACGTCCGAGGGTCGCAGGCCGGAGGCGTCCCAGAGCATCGGGGCCACGTACGCCGAGAAGATCGCGGTCACGTCGGGCGAGCGGTCCATCGACGAGCAGCCGGGGCCGCCGCCGCGTACCACGGCGCGGACGCGCGGCCCCTCCAGCGCGCCGCTGATCACCAGGGCGCACGCGCCGTCGGTCTCCTGGCAGCAGTCCACGGTACGCAGTGGGGTGCTGACGTACGGGCTGTCCAGGTAGTCGCCGAGCTCGATGGGCCGGCGGCGCAGGGCGCGGGGGTTGGTCTTGGCGTTGTCCCTGGACTGGGCCACGACGGCGTGCAGGTGCTCGGAGGTGAGGCCGGTGTCGTGGAGGTAGCGGGTGGCGGCCAGGGCGAACAGCGGGATCGGCCCCGCCAGGCCGTAGGTGAAGCGTTCTTGGGGGCCGGTGGAGACGGTGTTCATGCGGCGGCCTGAGCGGCCGTTGAGCGCCCGATAAACCACGATATTTCGCGCCAAACCAGCGTCTATCAGCATTGCGGCGTCACCCAGGATCGACGCCGCCTGCGTCCCGCCGCCCGCAAGGTCGTTGTGCCAGCCGAGCCGCTCGATCCCGAGCGCCCTGGCGACCTGGACGACCGGCACGGAGTCGTTCATGTGGTAGCTGAGCAGGGCGTCCACGTCGCGCGGCCCGATCCCGGCATCCGCGCACGCGGCCCTGCACGCCTCCACGGCCAGGTCCAGCTCGCTGCGCCCGGACTCCCGGCTGAGCGCCGTCATCCCGACCCCGGCCACGGCCGCCCGCCCGGAGAACGGCTGCATGCCCCTCCCCCTTCGCCCGCCCGCACCTGCCGGGTCACGCTAACCCGTGCGACGATTTCTAGGCAAGCGCTTGCTCGGACTTCGGCATTTTGGGGCAATAAATCCAGAAATATGGCGCATGGGTCATTAACTGGACATCTTCACGGAAGCTATCCGCTCTTGTAATACAGAGGTGCGATCTACCGATAGCCCATCATCATCACGCCGAGGTGAGCGATGGATCTACGATACGTCCGGTACGCGATGGCGATCGCGCGTGCGGGAAGTCTGCGCCGGGCCGCAGCCGCCCTGCATATCGCCCAGCCCACGCTGTCCGAGCAGCTCAGGGCCCTGGAGAAAGAGATCGGTGTCGAGTTGTTCAGCCGCTCGTCGAGCGGCGTGCAGCTCACCGAGGCGGGCGAGGCGTTCCTGGCGCAGGCCACGGTCGCGGTCGACGCCTTCGAACGCGCCGTGGTCGCGGCCAGGAGCAGGGGCCAGGCCGTCCGTCTGGGGGTGGCCGACGGGCTGGCGGACGTGGTCGCCCGCCTGCTCTCCCAGCTCCACACCCCGCACCTGCGCGTGGCCCCCATGGGCACGGCCGAGCAGATCGTCTCCATCGTGGACGGCACCCTGCAGGCGGGCCTCGGGTACGCGCCCGGCTCCCTGCCCAGGGGCGTGGCCCGCATGCTGATCCACCGTTTCCCGGTGCGCGCGCTGCTCCACCGAGACCACCACCTGGCCGCGTACGAGGCCGTGTCGCTGTCGGATCTGGCGGGCGAGCCGCTGATCATGCCGGAGTCCGATGCCGTGGCCGGGGCCCGGCGTTTTCTGGAGGGTTTCGTCCGCCACCGCCTGCATCCGCGCCTGGGCCCTGCGGCGGCCACTCACGATCTGGCCATCAACATGGTGGGGGAAGGCGCCGGTTATACGCTTTGTGTCCGTGAAGGCACGATAATTCCGGACTCGCTGATGTTCGTCCCCATCAAGGAGGACGTCCCCCCACTGGAAGTCGTCTTCCTCTGGAACCGCCAGGCGGAAGTGCAGGAACTCGTCAGCGCCGCCCGGCACCTGGCCCGTTCTGGATAGCGTTATTATCTACCGATGCGCATGTCCGAACTGAGCGCCAAGTCCGGCGTGGCCATCCCGACCATCAAGTACTACCTGCGCGAAGGGCTGCTCCCCCAAGGCGCGCAGATAGCCGCGACCAGAGCCGAGTACGACGAGTCCCACCTGCGCAGACTCCGCCTGATCAGGGCCCTGCTCGAAGTGGGCAGACTCCCCGTCGCCGCCATCAAGCAGGTCATCGAGGCCGTCGAGGACGAGACACTGCCCACGCACATCATGCTGGGCATCGCCCATTACGCCCTGAGCCCCAAGGTCGAGCCGGAGTCCGGCGAGGAATGGCAGCTCGCCCGCGCCCAGGTGGACGGCCTCATCGACGACCTCGGCTGGCAGATCCACCCCGAGGCCCCCACCCGCGACGAACTCGCCCAGACCCTCGTCAGGATGCGCCAGCTCGGCCTGCCGATCAACCTGTCGCCGTACGTGGAGACGGCCAGGAAACTCGTCTCGGAGATCGAGATCGACACCATCCCCTTCGACGGCCCGCGTGATGCGGCCGTGGAGGCCCTCGTGCTCGGCACGGTCCTGTATGGCAGGGCGTTCGACGTCCTGCGCCGCCTGGCCCACGAGTCGGAGTCGGCCCGGCGGATGGGCTCCTAGACCACGCCGTTGGCGCGCAGGATCGCGACGGCGTTCACCGTGGTGGCCCCCCGCCATTCGAGCGACCCGGCCGGCGAGATCTTGGCGAAGTCCACGACCCATCCGCCGTCGTCCTGCTGCTCCCCCGCCAGCCGCACGAGGTCCGCGGCGATCACCTCGGGCGCGAACAGCTCGCGGGCGGGCCGTCCCGGGCGGGGCGCGAAGTCGAGCGGCCGCAGGGCCTCGTCCTCGGTGCCGCCCTCCACCCGGACCCGCCCGTCAGCGGGGATGTAGGCGCCGAGCCGCTTGAGCAGGTCGGCCGCGCGCGGCTGGGTGTCGTACACGGCGTCGAGGAAGCGCACGGCGAACGCCAGCACGTACGCGTGCGGCTGCTTGTCCAGCGCCTGGATGGCGTCGAGGCAGTAGCGGGTGGCCCGCTCCAGCCACGGATGGGCGGCCACGGCAGGGTCGTGCGCGGCCACGTGGTGGGCCGCCGCCGCGGAGATGGAGGTGATCTGCAGGGACGACGTCGTGTGGTCGCCGCCCGCCCACCAGGGCGCCGTGGCGGCGGAGACGGTGAGCGGCAGCGAGAACGGCAGCCCGCCGTCGGGCAGCGTGACCGTCTCCAGCCAGTCGCACAGCGCTACGGCCTGCGGCGCCGTCGCGGGGGCGACGGCCTCGAACACCTCGAAGGCGTGCAGCGCCGCACCGGGCTGGCTCTCCGGGGAGCGCAGGTCGGCTTCCAGGCCCCAGCCGTAGCCGCCGTCGGCGTTGCGGTAGCCCTCCAGGGCCGCCAGCACGGAGGCGGCGTCGCCGTCGCCCACGAGCAGGTCGTAACGGCGCCAGTCGAGGAGCCGGGCGTGTCCGGCCATGAAGCCGGGAATCGCGGAAAGGTTCACGTTCATGAGACCATCCTGCCCAGGTCGCGGCGGGGTGGTCTTGTAAGTTCCGGACGTACGATGAGCGTGATGATCCAGCAGCGCGACGTCGAGGCGTTCGCCGGGCGGCGGGTGGCCAGGCTCGGCACGGCCGGCGGCGACGGCACTCCGCACGTCGTGCCCGTCACCTTCGCCGTCGTCGGCGGGCGGGTGGTGACCGCGATCGACCACAAGCCCAAGACCACCGCCGACCTGCGCCGCCTGCGCGACCTGCGGGCGAACCCGAAGGCCAGCGTGCTGGCCGACCACTACGACGACGACTGGGCGCTGCTGTGGTGGGTCCGCGCCGACGGCCCTGCCCGCATCCTCACGGACGGCCCGGAGCGCGAGTCGGCGCTGGACGCGCTGACGGCCAAGTACCCGCAGTACGCCGGCCGCCGCCCGGCGGGCCCCGTGATCGTCGTCGACGTGGCCCGCTGGACGGCCTGGTCGGCTACTCCCTGATGGCCACCGGCCGCTTCAGCAGCCACAGGGCGGCCCGCCGCAGCATCGTGCGGTGCACCTCGTTGTCGTAGGAGCGGGTGTCGTGCCCCAGAGCGTCGTAGAACACCCGGCCCCGCCGTACGGGCCTGGCCCAGACCAGCGGCTGGCCGTTGGACGAGGCCAGCGGTTCGACGTCGGGCAGCACGTCGAGGTCGCTGTAGACCTCGTCGACCACGTCGAAGTCGCGCAGCCCCTCCACCACCGGATGCGTGCCGTGCACGCGCACGCCGGTCCAGCCGAGCGGCGGGTGGTGGGATTTGGGCCAGGTCCAGGAGGCGCCGAGCACGCGCGACCAGCCCTGCCAGTCGTCGAAGCAGATCGACGACGAGTGCATGCAGAGCAGCCCGCCACCCCGGTCGAGATGGTCGAGGAGGGTGGTGCGGGCCTCGGCCGGTAAGCCGAAGCTCCACTCGGCGCGCAGGTCGGCGAAGCGGTCCTGGGTCATCTGCCAGCGCAGTGCGTTGACGGTGATGAGCTGGACCTCCGACGGCTCGCTCAAGGCGCCGGCGATGTCGTTGGTGATCTCCGACTCGACCCCCACCTCGGCGAGCGCGTCCGCGAGCGCGGCCGACGTGGCATCGAAGTCGTGGAACAGTCCTCCTGACAGGATCAGATTTCTCGCCACCTGCCAAGCTCATCATGCTTGCCGTGGCATTTCCACCCATGATCTGTCATCTGGCGGCCCCGCCACGCCTGGCGCCGCGGCGCGGCGGCATGATGCGGGGCATGGACTTCGAGGAGTATCGCCCGATGCTGCTCGGGCTGGCCTACCGGCTGCTCGGCAGCGTCTGGGACGCGGAGGACGTCGTGCAGGAGGCGTGGCTGCGCTGGGAGGGGGCCGACAGGAGCGCGGTCAGGGAGCCGAGGGCGTTCCTGCTGACCGTGGTCTCGCGGCTGGCGCTCGACCAGCTCCGCTCCGCGCGGGTCAGGCGCGAGGCGTACACGGGGCCGTGGCTGCCTGAGCCGGTGATGACGGCGCAGGCGGGCCCGCTGGACACGGCCGAGCTGCGCGACACCGTCGCCTACGCGACCCTGTTCCTGATGGAGCGGCTCTCGCCGCCGGAGCGGGCGGTGTTCGTGTTGCGGGAGGCGTTCGAGCTCCCGTACGACGAGATCGCCGAGATCGTCGGCGTCTCCGTCGTCAACGCCAGGCAGCTGCACCACCGGGCCTCCGTGCGGCTGGCCCGGGGCCGTGACAGGTTCCAGCCGTCCGGCGAGGAGCACGCGAAGCTGCTGAGGCGGTTCATGGAGGCGGCCTCGGGGGGCGACCTGGGCGCGCTCACCGAGCTGCTCCACGAGGACGTCGTGGCCTACAACGACGGCGGCGGCCGGGTCAAGGCGGCGCTGCGGCCCATCGAGGGCAGGCGCAAGGTGTCGGCGTTCGTGGGCGCGATGCTGGCCCGCCATCAGTTCTCGGAGGTGCGCCTGGTCGACGTCAACGGCGGGTCCGCGATCATGACGCACGCGGGCGGCCACGACCAGCTCGTCGTGATCGACATCCGTGACGGGCTTGTCGCCGGGATCTACGCCGTGCTCAACCCCGACAAGCTGACGCGCGTGATCGGCGTGCCGGACGATCTATAGTCACCCCTATGGATCTCGGCATCTCGGGCAAGGTCGCCCTCGTCACCGGAGGCAGCGCGGGCCTCGGCCTGGCCTCGGCCAAGAGCCTCGCGCGGGAGGGCTGCGACGTGTGCGTCTGCGCCCGCGACCCGGAGAAGCTCGCGGACGCGGTGGTGGAGCTGCAGGAGTTCGGCAAGGTGGTGCACGCCGTGCTGGCCGACGTGGAGGACCCCGGCGCGGCCCGGCGGGTGGTCGAGGAGACGCGCGACGTGCTCGGCCCGATCGACATCCTGGTGGCCAACGCGGGCGGGCCGCCGGCCGGGCGGTTCGAGGACATGGGCCTGGCCGACTGGGACGTGGCCGTCCAGCGCAACCTGCTCGGCACCGTACGCCTGATCCACGCCGTCCTGCCCGAGATGCGCTCGCGCGGCTGGGGCCGGGTCGTCACGATCACCAGCAGGTCGGCCCGTGAGGCGCTCGACGGCCTGGCGCTGTCGAACGCCATGCGTCCCGCCGTGGCCGGCGTCGTGCGCACGCTGGCGCGCGAGGTCGCCCGCGACGGCGTGCTGGTCAACAACGTGTTGCCGGGCCCGATCGAGACTGACAGGCTGCGCGAACTGGCGGGCGAGGAGGGCCTGGCCCGGCGGGGCGAGGGCGTGCCCGTCGAGCGCGTCGGGCGGCCCGAGGAGGTGGGCGACGTGGTGGCGTTCCTGGCCAGTGAGCGGGCCTCGTTCGTGAACGGGATCTCGATGCTGGTCGACGGCGGGGAGTCCCGCGTTATCGCCTGATCGGAATGTCCGCCCACGATATGGGCGAATGCTCACCAAACTTTGCCCGCATGACATCCTTCCCTTAGACATCAGTGGGGAAGGTAGGGGCATGGACAAGCCGGTCATCGTGACGGTGGACGACGACCCTGGCGTCTCGCGGGCGGTCGCCCGTGACTTGAGGCGCCGCTATGGCCAGGAATACCGGATTGTCCGCGCTGAGACGGCCCTGGCCGGCATCGACGCGGTCCGGGAGATGCGCCTGCGCGGTGACGAGATCGCGGCGATCCTGGCCGACTACCGCATGCCGCAGATGAACGGCGTGCAGTTCCTCGAAGCCGCCATGGACATGTATCCGTACGCGCGCCGCGTGCTGCTGACGGCCTACGCCGACACCGACGCCGCGATCCAGGCGATCAACGTCGTCGACCTCGACCATTACCTGCTCAAGCCGTGGGATCCGCCGGAGGAGAAGTTCTATCCGGTGATCGACGGGCAGCTCGACGCGTGGCTGCGTACCGAGCGGATCGAGCGCAGCGAGCTGCGGGTCGTGGGCGACCGGTGGTCGGCGCAGTCGTACGCGGTGCGCGACTTCCTGGCCCGCAACCACGTGCCGTACCTGTGGATGTTGTCGGAGGACCCGGAGGGCGCGCAGCTCGTCAAGGCCGCCGGGGAGGGTTGTCACCTGCCGCTGGTCGTGACGTCCGACGGCACCACGATGGAGTCGCCCGACCAGGCCGCGCTGGCCACGGCGGTGGGGCTGTCGACGACCCCGGCGATGGACTTCTACGACCTGATCGTGATCGGCGGCGGTCCGGCCGGGCTCGGCGCGGCCGTCTACGGCGCCTCGGAGGGCCTGAACACGGTGCTGGTCGAGGCGCACGCCTCGGGCGGCCAGGCGGGGCAGAGCTCCAGGATCGAGAACTACCTGGGCTTCCCCGACGGCGTCTCCGGGCAGCAGCTCGCGGACCGGGCGCGCAGGCAGGCGCTGAAGTTCGGGGCGGAGCTGCTGACCGCACGCAAGGTGACCGCGCTGGAGCCGCGCGGGCAGGCACGGGTGATCGGGTTCGAGGACGGCGGGGAGATCGCGGCGCACGCGGTGATTCTGGCGACCGGCGTCACCTATCGCCGGCTGAACGCGCCCGGCCTGGACGAGTTCGTGGGCCGGGGCGTCTTCTACGGCGCGGCCCTGACCGAGGCGCCGGCCTGCCAGGACACCGAGGTCTACATCGTGGGCGCGGCCAACTCGGCGGGACAGGCGGCCGTCTATCTATCGGGATTCGCGAGCAAGGTTCATTTGTTGGTGAGAAGTGATGGTTTGGAGAAGTCCATGTCTCACTACCTCATCGAGCAGATCGCCGCGCTCCCCAACATCGAGGTGCACCTCCAGACGGAGGTCGCAAGCGGCGGGGGCAACGGCCACCTGGAGCGCCTGACGCTGACGACCAAGGGCCAGGAGCGCACGGTGGACGCGCAGTTTCTGTTCGTGTTCATCGGGGCCGAGCCGTTCACCTCCTGGCTGGGCGAGACGATCGAGCGGGACGAGAAGGGGTTCGTGCTGACCGGGCCCGACCTGGTGCAGGGCGGACAGCGGCCGCGCAACTGGCCGTTGCGGCGCGAGCCGTACTACCTGGAGACCAACGTGCCCGGGGTGCTGGCCGCGGGCGACGTACGCGCCGACTCGATCAAGAGAGTGGCCTCCGCCGTCGGCGAGGGCGCGATGGCCGTCGCGCTCGTGCATCGCTACCTGGAGAAGCAATGATCGACATAGACGAGTTGCGCAAACTCTTCCTCTTCGAGCGCCTGAACGACGAGCAGCTCACCAAGCTGGCGAGCAGCGGCAGGGTGGAGACGTATCCGGCCGACACCGACATCGTCCGGCAGGGCGATCCGGCCGAGTGCTTCGTGGTGCTGATCGAGGGCGAGATCCAGATGGTCAACGAGACGGTCAGCGCCGGGATCGTCGCCATGCCCCGCGCCTCGCAGCCCGGCGTCTACGGCGGCGCCACCAGCGCCTACCTGGGCGAGCGCGCGCCGCAGACCTACCAGCACACGCTGCGCGCCACGGCCCCCTCGCGGGTGTTCATGCTGCCGGCCAAGAAGTTCGGCTACATCGTGACCGAGTGGTTCCCGATGGCCATGCACCTGCTCGACGGCCTGCTGTCCGGTGGGCGCATGCAGCGGGAGATCATCGACCGGCGGCAGCGGCTGACCGCGCTCGGCACGATCACCGCCGGGCTCACCCACGAGCTGAACAACCCGGCGGCGGCGGCCGTGCGCGCGGTGAGCGAGCTGCGTTCGCTGATCAGGACCTCGCGCCTGCAGCTCGCCGGGCTGGCGGAGGCCGGCATCCCGCCGGAGAAGCTGCGCACGCTGATCGAGGCGCAGGAGGCCTGCACCGGCAATCTGGGCAAGCTGCCCCAGCGCACCCCGCTGGAGATCTCCGACGCCGAGGACGAACTGGGCGACGCGCTCGACGAGATAGGCGTCGGCGACGCATGGGACCTGGCGCCCGCGCTGGTCAACGCCGGATTCTCGACCAAGGACCTGGAGAAGATCCGCGGCAAGGTGGGCGATGAGCACACGCCGGCAGCGCTGCGCTGGCTGGCCGAGGCGATCGAGATCTCACAGATGCTGAGCGAGGTGACCGAGGCGACCGAGCGCATCACGTCGCTGATCGGCTCGGCCAAGCAGTACTCCCAGATGGACCGGGCGCCGTTCCAGCAGGTCGACGTACACGACCTGCTCGACAGCACGATCGCGATCTTCCGCGGCAAGATCCCGCCGGGCATCAGCGTCGTCACCGACTACGACCGCACGCTGCCGCTCATCCCCTGCTACGCCGGCGAGCTCAACCAGGTGTGGACCAACCTCATGCACAACGCGCTGGACGCGATGGGCGAGGAGGGCACGCTGACCATCCGCACGGCCCACGACGAGGACGAGGCCATCGTCGAGATCGGCGACACCGGCCCCGGCGTGCCCGACGCGATCAAGGACCGGATCTTCGAGCCGTTCTTCACCACCAAGACCGTGGGCCAGGGCACGGGCCTGGGGCTCGACATCTCCTACCGGATCGTGGCCGGACGGCACGGCGGCGAGATCAAGGTGCGCTCGGTGCCGGGCGCGACCTGGTTCGAGGTACGCCTGCCGCTGCGCGAGCCCGCCGCGGTGCCGGAGCCCGCCGTCTGATCATCCGCCTCCGCCCCGACTTGTCAGGACGCTTCATTACCGCATGTAATGGTTGACCGTAATGCGGGAAGGAGACGGACCCGGTGACCCCCACGGAATCCGCGACGAGTTCGGGCACGCTCAACGTGCTGCTGCGGACCCTGGGCGGCATCGAGCGCCTGGGCAACAAGCTCCCCCATCCCTTCTGGCTGTTCGTCATCCTGAGCGCGCTGCTGGCCCTGACGAGCTGGGGCCTGGCGGCGGCCGGGGTGTCGGCGGTGAACCCGGCGACCGGCAGGACCGTCGCGGCCCAGAGCCTGCTGTCGGCCGACGGCGTGCGGATGATGGTCGGCGACGCGATCAAGAACTACACCTCGTTCCCGCCGCTCGGCACGATCCTGGTCGTCATGCTGGGCGTCGCCGTCGCCGAACGATCAGGGCTGCTGGCCGCCGTGCTGCGCTCCGGGGTGTCGAAGGTGTCGCCGAAGTGGGTGACGTTCGCGCTGGCGTTCACCGGCATGGTGGCGCACGTGGCCTCCGACGCCGCCTACGTCGTGCTCATCCCCCTGGGCGCGCTGGCCTTCCGCGCGGTCGGCCGCAGCCCGATCCTGGGCATCGTGGTGGCGTTCGTGTCGATCTCGGCGGGCTACGACGCCAGCCCGCTGATCACGCCCGTGGACGCCATCCTGTCCGGGCTGACCACGGCCGCCGCGCACACCATCGACCCCTCCTACGTGGTCACACCGCTGGCCAACTACTTCTTCTCGCTGGCCTCCTCCCTGGTGCTCGCCGCCGCCATCACGCTGGTGACCGAGCGGCTGCTGGCACGCCGCGTCGAGTCGATGCCCGTCGACCCCGACGCCCCCGCCGACGACCTGGGCTCGCTCACGCTCGGCGCCGAGGAGCGGCGCGGGCTGCGGGCCGCGCTGATCGCGCTCGTCGTCTTCCTGGTCGCGATGGTGGCGGCCGTGCTGCCCTCCGGATCCCCGCTGCGCGGCGAGGGCGGCAGCATCGTGCAGTCGCCGCTGCTCACCTCGATCGCGATCTTCCTCGCGCTGGCCTTCCTCGCGGCCGGCTGGGCGTACGGCAGGGCCGCCGGCACCGTCACGACCAGCCGGGACATCCCCGCTTTCATGGCCCACGGGTTCAGGGAGATGGCGCCGATCCTGGTGCTGTTCTTCGCGATCTCGCAGTTCCTGGCCTCCTTCAAGTGGACCGGCATCGGCGAGATCATCGCCATCGACGGGGCCGGCCTGCTGAAGTCGGCCGGGGTCAACGGGCCTGTGGTGTTCCTGGGCGTCCTGCTCGTGGTGACCCTGATCAACCTGGTGGTGACCAGCGGCTCTGCCCAATGGGCGCTGGTCGAGCCGGTGTTCGTGCCGATGCTGATGCTGCTGGACATCCCACCCGAATACACCCAGGCCGTCTACCGCATCGCCGACTCCTGCACCAACGCGATCACACCGATGAGCCCGTACTTCGTGATGGCGCTCGGCTTCCTGCAGCGCTACCGCCGCTCGGCCGGGATCGGCACCCTGGCCTCGATGACCATCCCGCTGGCCCTCACCCTCCTCGTCGTCTGGACGCTGCTGTTCTACGCGTTCTGGTGGCTCGGCATCCCGCTCGGCCCCGGAGCGCCCGTCGCCTAGAAAGGACCCTCGTGTTGATCACCGACTGGACCCGGCAGGCCCTCCCGGCCATGCTCGGCGACCTGAAGGCCGTGGTCGAGCTGGAGACCCACAGCTACGACAAGGCCATGCTGGTCAAAGGGCTGCGGACGATCCGCGGCCGGGCCGTCGAACTGCTCGGGACGCCGGATGAGGAGGTCCTGCACGACGGCGGCCAGTACGGCGACATCTGCGAGCTCACCTACCAGGGCACCGCGCCGGGAACCGTGCTCATGCTCAGCCACTACGACACCGTCTGGCCCACCGGGACGCTGGCCGGCTGGCCGTTCACCGTGGTCGAGGGCAAAGCCACGGGGCCCGGCGTGTTCGACATGAAGACCGGGCTGGTGCAGGCGATCTGGGCGCTGCGCGGGCTGCGGGAGCTGGAGTTGCCGCACCCCAGCGTGCGTTTCCTGTTCAACGGCGACGAGGAGATCGGCAGCCCGGCCTCGCGCGAGCACATCGAGGCGGCCAGCGAGGGCGCCCTGGCCACGCTGGTGTTCGAGGCGTCCATGGACGGCGCGCTGAAGACCGCGCGCAAGGGCGTGGGGCTGTTCAACGTGAGCGTGACCGGGGTCGAGGCGCACGCGGGGCTCGACCCGTACGCGGGGGCCAGCGCGATCCACGCCCTGGCCGAGATCGTCACGACACTCGCGGGCGCCGGGTCCCGCGAGCGCGGCACCACCCTGAACGTGGGGCTGATCAGCGGCGGCACCGGACGCAACGTCGCCGCCGGGCGGGCGAGCTGCGGCGTCGACGTGCGCGTGACGGACCCCGCCGAAATGGGACGCATCGACGACATCTTCGCCGAGCTGCGGGTCTCCGACCCCCGGGTGTCGATCTCGGCGACCGGCGAGTGGAACCGGCCGCCCATGATCCCGAACCCGCCGTCCCAGCGGCTGTTCAAGGAGGCGCAGGAGGTGGCGGCCGAGTTCGGGTGGCTGGTCGACGAGGTCGCCGTCGGGGGCGCCAGCGACGGGAACTTCGTCTCCGCGCTCGGGCGGCCCGTGCTGGACGGCATGGGGGCGGTGGGGGACGGGGCGCACGCTCGGCACGAACACGTGCTGGTCGAGCACATCCCGGAGCGTACGGCCCTGACGATCGGCCTGATCAACGCCCTGGCGTGATCGGCGCCTACGTCGGCATGCCGTGACCCCGAGGTCCGGCCCTGACCTCTCCTCGGCCGGGCTGTGGTACGCTCCCAAGCGAGCGCTTGGTTTACCTCTGAGGGGCCGCCGCATGAAGTTCTCGACCTTCCACCTCTTCCACCGCTTCGACGGCCAGAGCTTCAAGGACGTCTACGACTACCACCTGGAGCTCATCGAACTGGCCGAGGAACTGGGCTTCGACGGGGTACGGCTGGCCGAGCACCACTTCCGCGACTACGGCGTCGTCCCCAACCTGTTCACCATGCTCGCCCACGCCGCCGCCCGCACCTCCCGCATCAGGCTCGGCACCGGCATCGTGGTGCTGCCGCTGCACAACCCCGTCCACGTGGCCGAGGAGGCCGCGCAGGTGGACGTGCTCTCCGGCGGACGGCTGGACCTGGGGATCGGGCGGGGGTACCAGAGCGTCGAGTTCGAGGGGTTCGGGATCGACCTGGCGGAGGCCCGCGACCGGTTCAACGAGGCGCTTGAGGTGATCGTCGGGCTCTGGACGCAGGAGGCGTACCAGCACGAGGGGAAGTTCTACAAGACCGGCGCCGAGGTCTGCCTCGTCCCCCGGCCCGTCCAGAGGCCCCACCCGCCCCTCCACGTGGCCGCCGTCTCCCCCGAAACCGTGACCATGTACGCCGAACGCGGCCTGCCCATCCTGGCCGATCCCGCGGCGCCCTTCCGCAAGGTCGTCAGGGCCGCCGAGACGTGGCGCGAGACAGCCGAACGGGCGGGCCACGACGTGACGGCCGCCGAACTCGTCGTGGCCCGCAGCGTCTACGCGGCCCCGACCCTGGAGCAGGCGCGCGCGGACCAGGCCAGGTTCGAGGCGTCCTTCGACCGCTCGCGCATCTTCAACGAACGCAGCGCCCCCATCGACCCGAAAACGGGACAGGCCGCGCAGGGCTTCGAGTACTACCAGGACCGCTACCTCAAGGGCGCCTCGCTGTCGACCGACTTCCGCTGGGAGCAACTCGACGTGATCGGCGACCCGGGGCGCGTCATCGAGCAGATCACACTGCTGCGGGACGCCGGCTTCACCAACCTCCTGTGCGACTTCGGCAGCACCCGGCCGATGCCTCTGGACGACATGAAACGCGTCATGCGTTTCTTCGCCGCCGAAGTCATCCCCGCCTTTGCCCCTGGAGGCCGACGATGATCCACAGCCTGTCGCTGTCCGACGTCCTCGCCGACCACGCCCGCAGCCGGCCACAGGTCACGGCGGTGGTGGATGGGGCGGTGCGGCTCACGTACCCGGAGCTCGACGAACGTGTCACCCGCCTCGCCTGCGCCCTGTCCGCCCGCGGGGTCGCCGGCGGGGACCGGGTGGTGTGGCTGGGGCAGAACGCTCACGCGGTGCTCGAACTCCTGCTGGCCTGCTCCCGCCTGGGCGCCGTCTTCTGCCCGGCCAACTGGCGGCAGTCGGAGGACGAGCTCCGCTTCGTCCTCACCGACCTGCGGCCGGCGGCGGTCATCTGGCAACCCTCCGACACCACCACCTCCCTCCACGCCTCCGATGCGGCGACGACGTGGGTGCAGGCCGGGACGGAGTACCAGGAGCTGGTGGCGAGCGGGGAACGGACGGAGTTCGCACCGGTAGGGGACGACGAACCAACGCTGGCCCTTTACACGGCAGCCTTCGACGGCCGCCCGAACGCCGCCCTGCTCAGCAGCGCCGCGCTCATCGCCCACGCCACCACCCTCCTGGTGGTCCGCCAGATGGAGCCGGGCTTCACCTTCCTCAACAACGGCCCGCTGTTCCACGTGGGCACGATGATGTTCTGCCTGGCCACCCTCCAGATAGGCGGCACCAACGTCTTCACCCCCGCCTTCGACGCCGAGGAGGTTTGCCGCCTGATCGAGGCGGAGAAGGTCACCCAGGCGTTCCTCTTCGGCCAGATGATCGACGCGGTAGCGAAAGCCAACGAGTCGGGCAAGTACGACCTGTCCTCACTCAGGTTCGTCTCCCATTCCCCGGAGTGGGACGACATGATCACCATCGACGACTCCCCCTGGTGCCGATCCAAGATGGGCGGTTACGGGCAGACCGAAGTGGGCGGCATGCTGACGTTCCTGGGTCTGGCACAGGGCGGTTCGGGTTTCGCGGGCCGGCCGTCACCATTGGTCCAGGTACGGATCCTGGGCCCCGACGGAACCGAGGTGCCGGCAGGCGAGGTGGGCGAGATCTGCGCACGAGGCAAGACCCTCTTTTCCGGATATTTCGCCCGGCCCGACTTAAACACCGCAAAATCCACCCACGGCTGGCACCACACCGGCGACCTGGGCCGCCGCGAACCCGACGGCACCATCACCTTCATCGGCCCCAAACTCCGCATGATCAAGTCCGGCGCCGAAAACATCTACCCCGCCGAGGTCGAACGCGCCCTCAAATCCCACCCCGCCGTAGCGGACGCCGCCGTCATCGGCACCCCCGACCCCACCTGGCACCAGACGGTAAAGGCCATCGTCGCCCTCGAACCGGATGCCACCACCACCGAGACCGACCTCATCGACCACGTCACCACACTGCTCGCGTCATACAAGAAACCCAGAAAAATCGCATTCGTCGACGCGATCCCCAAACGCGGCTTCACCCCCGACTACGACACCCTCGACACCACCCACGGCGGCGGCAACTACCCAGGCTCCTGAACGAGGCCACAAGATTCGGATCGGCTTCTGCCCGTTCAGGCTCAACCTTTGTAAATACCCAGCGCGACCAGTAGTTGCCATACGTCGGTGGACGTCGTTTCGTTTGTCGTAGTTCTTGAACGCGTCGGTGCCCTTCGCCGGAAGGCGTCAATCCGTTCCGGCGATAGACCGACTGGATCCTTCCTGTTCACGCCGTGTCCTTCGCTTCCTGCCAGGACAGTTCGCGGACGATCTCTCCTGCGGTCACTCGTGGCACACCGCCATATCGACCTCGCAGATAACCTCGTTCGAAGTTCTCCTCTTTTCGGGGCTTGGCCGCTGTCAGCGGGTAGAGCTCCGTTTCTCCCGAGCGCCGCTTTGTCGTGATCCACACCTGGTCACGTTTGAGGGGGCGATCAAGCACCTCACTGCCCAGCAAGGTCGCGTCGTGGGTGGTGAAAACAAGTTGCGCACCTCGTGGATTGGATGCGGGATCTTGGAAGACACGTACGACCTCGGCCGCGAGCGCGGGGTGCAGGCTCGAATCCAATTCGTCCACGAACAGGACCGAGCCTTGGTCCAGCACGATGAGCATGGGCCCCAGAAAGGCGAACCAAGCGTGAGTGCCGAGAGACTCTTCCGTGCGGAAGTCCAAAGGCGTCTCTCCACCGTCCGGTGTTCGGTGCCAAAGCCTGATCTCGCCGGTCTCGGGGTCCGTGTCGAGTCGCGTGACTCCCAAATCAGCCGATTGCAGCAACCGCACGATCCGCCGCCGATAGGGCTCCGCACGGTCTGAACTTTTCAGGAGCCGCGTCGTATAGTCCACCCGAGCATGCAGATCTCGCTCCGGTGTCATCAGCCGCAGGTTTTCGAGGAACCACCTGTGTATCGCCGACAATTGGGGATCGTTGAGAGTCGCGCCGACGGACAGGAACAGAGCGTTCGGACGGGTCAGCCTCACCAGGGAATCCCGTTCTCCTTTGAAGCCCTCCCCCCGGAAAACGAATTCCCCGCCTTCGGAATCCGGACGATCCGCCTCTCGATCGAACCAAACGTTACGCCGGCCATGCGGGTATGCATGCAGCCACTCCGCCTCGACCCGTTCGTCAGACAACTCGAAGCCGTAGGTGTAGCGAACCGGATCTCGTCCCAACACGAGATCCACTTCGAACAAGCTCGTCTCGTCTCGCGATACGGAATCAAGCTTGAACGGCTGACGAGGAACGACCTCCGGCACCTTGGCCCAATCCGCGAAGGAGTCACGCACCGCGTCACGCATGAGCTGGAACGCGCTGAGCACGTTGGACTTTCCTGAGGCGTTGGCACCGAACAGGCCGAGTACGGGTTGCGCCAGAACATCCCGCCCTCGATGCCGCAGACCCGTCCCGCGTGCCGTGCCCTCATCGAACTCAGTCGCGATCAGAGACAGCTCGTGCTCATCACGGATGGACCGATGATTGGCCACCCGGAAACGGATCAGCACCGTCGACCTCCTACTGAGACAGGTCTCTTACACCCGTCATCTGCGTCTAGGCGCATAGAGCCTGCACGAAACAGCCTATGACCTCCCCGCAGTGGATGCCAGTAGCGGCTCCCCTCCTGTCTCCGGCGTACCCGGCTCTTGAACCACGGAGATCTGCGTGGGGCTGTTCATTCTGCCGATGAACATTGCCGGGCCGGCGCCTCGTCCGGGTCGTACAGCCCTTTCAGGGGTGGCCGCGGGCCGGGTTCCGCTTCATCCAGGAGAACAGCGCGGATCAGGTCACCTGGCAGGTGGAGCCGTTGAGGGCGAAGGAAGAGGGCTTGGCGGTGTTTCCGGTGTGGGTGGCCTGGAAGCCGATGCCGGTGGAGCCGCCCGGCGGCAGGGTGCCGTTCCAGGTGGCGTTGGTGGCGGTGATCTGGCCGCTGGTCGGCGCATACGATGCGCTCCAGCCTCCGGTGATGGTCTGGCCGCTGGGCAGGGTGAACGTCAGCCGCCAGCCGTTGATCGCCGAGTTGCCGGTGTTGGTGATCGTGATGTTGGTGGTGAAGCCGGTGTTCCAGGTGTTCATCTCGTACGTCACGCGGCACGAGCCCGATGACGTGGGCGTGGGCGTCGGGGTCACCGTGGGGGTGACGGTCGGGGTGGCGCCGCCGTAGATGGTGGCTTCCTTGGCCGTGGCCTTGATGCCGTTGGCGCCGTTGAAGATCCGCTGGCCCCAGGTGGTGAGCTGGGTGGGGTCGAAACCGGTTGCCATGTCCAGGATCGGGTCGGTGTTGCCGCTCCAGGACCAGCCGAGGTACCCGAGGCCGCGGGAGGCCGCCTCGGACAGCAGTGTCTCGTGATCGACCTCGTTGGCGCCGAAGCGCCAGCCGAACTCGCCTATGACCAGCGGCCAGCCGTTGGCCTGGAATCGGTTGAGGTAGTCGGTGATCGCCGTGGCGGTGTTGAAGACGGCGTACATGTGGATGGACAGCACCGTGTTGCGGCGGCTGTCGGCGTTCAGGATCGTCTGCGCGCTGTCTCGCATGACGTACTGCCAGTCCTGGCCCCAGTTCGGCCCGTCGACCATGAGCAGGTGCTCGAAGCCATTGGCGCGCATCTTCTGGATGGCGGCGGCGGTCGCGCTGGTCCACTGGGCGGCGTTGGTGTTGCCGATCGGCTCGTTGCCGATGTTGATGACGACGTAGTTCTCCTGGCCGACGAGCGCGCTCTTCTGGCTGATCCAGTAGTTGACCGCTTCGTCGAGTGACGCGGCCGCGCCCTCCTCGCCGTATCCGGTGGTGTCGTGCACCTCCAGAACGCAGATCAGCCGGTTCTGCTTGCACAGGGAGATCACGTTGGCGACGTCCGTGGACGGGCCCCACCGTTTGCCGCTGCCCAGGACCACGCGCACGGTGTTGGCCCCGAGTGCCTTGACGTCGGCGAACGACCTGGTCTGGTTGGTGAACCAGACGTGCGGGTGGTTGACCCCGCGCATGGTGAATCTCTGGCCGTTGGCTTCGACGATGTTCGTGCCGCTGACGTGGAGTCCCACGGCCGCGTGGGCGGGCGGCATGGCCGCGAACACGGCGGCGGACGTCGTCACGACGACGGCCACGAGCGCCGCGCCGACGGCGGCGAGCCACGGCATCGATCGCATCTCGAATCTCCTCGCTGACTTCCGCAACAGGCGCGCCCGCGATCAGGGGCCTCGCTGGAACGCATCCCAGAATGTATGCAGAGCCGCCAAAGCTGTACAGCCGCCGCCACTATCCCCTACAAGGCTCATAAACTCCTATTGACCGTTAAATAGCTGCCAAGCTGGCCAAATCCGCTCAAAGCGCAGTAAAAACGATCTTTCACGGGCCCTGGTGGCCATGAAAATTTCACACGTCCCGCGCCCGGACCCTGCCCACGCGTTTGCACCGGACCATTTTCCACACGGCCGGCTACCCGAAATCCGCTGGGATCACCTCACCTGCCGATAATTCATTGTAGGCGCATGTGCACGCGGGTATGATGACGGAAATCTTCCGCACATGATGGCGCCCCAGGCCGATATGGCGTTTTCGCCGCTCGCCCGGACGAGTCCGCTGGGAGGAAATTTGCACGACCGATCTTATGCCATCCCCGTGACATTGGGCGATGGCAGCGTCGTGCACGTCGAAGCGGTGGCCGGAGAGGAACTGGTGGCGAGCCGGCTGTTCAGCTTCAGTGACGTCGCCGGAAAAATCGCCGGGATAACGGAGGAAGTAGGGGACATAATCAGGGCCGCGGCCCCCGATGTGGCGACGGTTGAACTGGGGTTCGAGATAGGGGTCGAGTCGGGCGGGCTCACCGCCATCCTGGCGAAAGGCACGGGAAAGGCCAATCTCAAGGTGACGCTCGAGTGGCGTCGCGCCGAGCGTCCGTCCGGGACCGAGCCGCTTGCGCCCGGCGGCACGGAGAGCGTCGGCGGAGATTCGCGGCCTGGTCGCGATGGATGACGCACAGTTGCGCGTGGCCACCGTCAAGGTCGTGACCGGGCCCCAGCAGTTCGGAACCGGCCTTTTCGTGAGCCCCGGGCTCATCCTCACCTGCGCGCACGTGGTCGACGGAGCCCCCAATGACGGCATCACCGTCGTCTGGCAGCACAAAGAGTATTCGGCCAGAATCGTCAGCGTCCGCGACCTGCCCTATCCCGATCTCGCCCTGCTGAGCATCGGCCTCCGCAACCATCCCATCATCGAGCTTCACCATGAGGTCGAGCTGGGCGATCGCACGTATGCCTACGGCTACACCGAGTCTATGGCGAGGGCGACTCGCTCACCACCGCGTACGAGGGCTTGACGCGCGTGGACCAGCCATTGCTGAAACTCAAGGAGGGCCAGGTAAGACCCGGCATGAGCGGCGCGGGAGTGCTCAACCTCCGCACCGGCGCCGTGTGCGGCATTCTCGTGGCGACCAGAGACAGGAACAGCGATCTCGGCGGCAGGGCCATCCCCGTCCGGACGGTCCTGTCGGAGTTCCCAGGGCTCGTGCCCCAGTCGAGCGCTCTGGGTCCAGACGGAATCACCCTTGAGTCGAGGGCGCTGTCCTTCCAGTCCACACCGGCGTGGGAGGCCGTCTGGGAGCGGAAACTGCAGGAGCAGCGCAGGCTGCTTTCACGCGGCGTCCCCGGATCATCGCGGATAACGGTCGGCGATCTCCTCACCCGCCCCGAACTTCTCGTGCCCGCTCCGTGGCGTGTCGGCGGCCGGGAGGCGGCGCGCGGGGGGCTGGTCACCGAACTCGTCGACAGGGTGCGCGCGGACGTCACGGACGGCATAGATCCGCAACGTCGGGTGCTCCTTCTCGCCGACCCCGGCATCGGCAAGACCACGTTGACGTACTGCCTGTACTCGGAGCTGCTGCGGATCTGGTCCGCGGGGGTGCGTAAGAACATATTCCCGGTGCGCATCGATCTGCGCACGGTCGGCACGCAGTCCATCGACGCCGAATTCGGGTCGGCGGAATGGCTGGCCCGCTATCTGGACAACTCCGTCCGGGGGTGCGGTCAGGTCTCCTGGATGGGGGTCGAGGAGCGCGACGGAATCCCGCTGCGACCGGTCCTGATCCTCGATTCGCTGGACGAACACCTGTCCCGGCTCGCCTACCCGCACATGCTGACCGAGCTGGACAAGTTCATCTTCGGGTACGCGGCCCTCGCCTGCTGCCGGACACAGTATTTCAACAGGTTCCTCGCGCATTCCCCCTTCGCTGACGACCTCGAGCAGGTCGAACTGGTCCCCTGGAGCGAAGAGGAACGCCGGAGATACGTGGGCGCGTACGTCGACTACTGTTTCCCCGATTATCAGGAGCAGGAGACGCAGAAGATCCGGCTCCGCATCGAATCCCGGCCGGTGCGCGACCTGTGCCAGACCCCCCTTCGCATCAACATGGCGCTGGATCTGATGTTCCGGGGCGATCTTGAGAACCCGGTGGTGAACGACACTCTGGGCCTCTACCACGCCTACGTCGCGCAGTTGCTGCGCATCGAGTCGGCGAAGATGGGCAGCACGCTGAACATCGAGCAGAAGCTCGACCTCCTGACCAGGATCGCCTGGCACTTCTACGACGAAGGAGAGGCCGGCGGCCAGGGGCCGCGCATGTTCACGCTGCGCGAGCTGCACGAATTCATCTGCACCGATCTGAGAACGCCGGAGGAGGACGCGCACGCGATCGTCGAGGATCTCGTCTCCCGTTCCCTCCTGGCCATCGACAGCGACCAGTTCGACCTCTTCGAGCCCACCGTCGTCCGCTTCGCGCACAAGTCGTTCCATGAGTACTTCGTGGCCCGCCATCTTTTCGGATGCATGCACACGGACGCCGTCGCGACCACCGCCGCGTTCCGCAGATTCATCTCCGCCGAGGTCTCGGAGTTCGTCAAGGAATATCTCGAGCGGGCCAACGCCAACAGCCGGATCCTGACGCGGGTCTGCGACGTGTGTTTCGACGCCTTCCAGGCCAACGGCGACGTCGGCGGCGACTCGGCCGACGCCGCCAGGGCGCGCGTGGCCAGACAGCAGCTCGCTTATTACCTGGGTAATCTCCGGTCGGCGCGTATCGTCCAGTTCCTGCGGCAGACGCTGCTGAACGAGCCGGACCTGTGGATTCAACGCGGAATCATCCTCGGCCTGGCATTCGGCGGAACCGCCCAGCCCCTGGCGGAGTACGTCGACCGGTTGCGCGCCAACCGTGCCACCGGACGGAACGTGGCGGAGAACGACGTCAACCTCGGTTACACCCTGACGTTCTTCGGCGACCAACCCACCGATCACTTCCATCCGGAGGTCGACCAGGGCCTGGAGAACTGCGAGGGCACGATCCGCAGGATCACCTATCTGGTCGGCACGGAAACGGACCAGGAATGCTGGCGGCTCGACCTTTTCACTCTGGTGGAGTTGTGGCAGCACCGCCCGGTGTCGAGGGAGCGCTACGTCGTCGCGATGCTGGAATGCGCGCCTGAACTGTCGGTGATCCTGGATGCGTTCGCGCACAATCCCGAGTCCGCCGGCTGGCCCGAGATCGAAGAACTCCGCGAGATCCTCCGCATCATCGACAGTGACAAGGACGGCAGGCGATGAATCAGCGTGAACAGCGGCTCAAGACGAGCGCGGAACGCGACGGCCGGCGCGCCAATCTGGCGCTGTACTCCGGCGGCGAGGAGGTCCGCGGCTACTTCAGCGAGCGTTATCACGCGGTGCGCGTGCTGCTGGCCCGTAAACAGCTGGGAAAGGCGCTGGAGAACGCCGCCCTGCACGCCGGCCTGCCCGTCATCGAGCTCGGCGCCGGCGGCGGACGGATCGTGGAGGGCGGCAGGCTCCTGGGCGTTCTGGGATCGAGGAACGTGGTCTATGTGGACTTCGATCCGGGGGCTCTCGGCTCGGTCGAGTTCCGCGGCCATCGTCGCCTCTGCTCGGACGCCGCGACCACCCTGCCCTTCCGCGACGCCACCGTCTGCGCCGTCGTGCTGGGAGAGCTGATCGAGCACATCTACGACACCCGGCGGCTGCTGGAGGAGTGTCACCGGATTCTGGCCCCTGGCGGGGTGGTCGTCGTCACGACTCCCAATCTCGCGGCCCTGCAGGATCGTATCCGTTTCTTCGCGGGCCGCTCGCCCCGGCATGTGAATCCCCTGCACCGGTATCTGTGGCTCCACATCAGGCCGTTCACCGCGAGTTCGTTGACAGAGGTCTTCGGGGCCGCGGGCTTCGACGTGACCGAGCTGGAGTCGAACTTCGTCATCTGGCGGAAGAAGTCCGGTGGCCGGTTCCAGTCGAGATCACTGGCCCGGCTGTTTCCCGGGCTCGGCAGCATCCTCATCGTCTGCGCTCGTAAAGCCGAACGCTCACCGTTACGTCCCTTGACATAATGGAGCGATCACATGGAAACGATGCGGGAGTTGGCCGGCCGTCTCGACTCTTCCTTCGACGCGCTGGCGCCGGACGCGGGAATCCAGGCACGACTGCTGCTCCGCGAGATCGTTTCGAGTGGCGAACTCCCGGCTCTGCTTCGATCGGTCCTTGAGGATCGTTCCTATCTGGCGCGCGTGGCCGCCGCCTCGTACGGACACAACAACGGATTCGACAAGATCGTCCTGGCCGCGGGTCCTGATAACCGTTACAAACTGCGCCTGCACATCTGGTGGCCGGAAAGGGATCCGCACAGCGAGCACGTCCACAACCATCGGTGGACTTTCGCATCCGTCGTCCTGGCCGGGGAGATGGAGATGGAGTTCTTCGCGCTGACCTCGGGCGGCGAGCCGATGCAGCGCTACCGCTATTCTCACCCACCAGGTGAGCCGCATTTCGTCCGGGACTGGAAGGACAGCGTGGAGGTCCGCACGGTGTTCGCCGAGACCGTCGGCCCGGGGTCGAGTTACTGGCTGGGAGAAAGCGTGTTGCATCGCATCGTCGTCCATGGCCGGCGGTTGACCGCGACTCTCGTTCTGCAGGGCGCGGGGCTCAGCCCGGACTGCGATCTGCTGAGCAGTGTCCCGCTCGGGGAACTGCCGATGGTCAAGGTGCGGCAGTTCACCGTCGGCGAGCTGTCGGAGAAGATATCTTCTCTGCTCGTAGCACCTACTGCCCTGAAAGGATGGTAAGGGATATGGGAGTGAGGATCGTCACGAGGGACGATGCCGAGGTTGTCCCGGTAGATGATGCAATGACCATTTATCAGTATTTTTCCGAGGCCGAGAGCCCGCAAGCCAGCCTGGTGACGGCCGATCTCGATGGGCTGCATTCCCGCCGGATGAACCGCCGCAGCGTCAAGCTCTATTTCGTGCTCAGCGGAAAACTCCTGGTCAAATCCGATGAAATGGAGCGCGAGGTCGGGCCGCTGGCCGGAGTGCTGATCGAACCGGGCACCTGGGTTGAGCTGGTCGGCGAGGCGGCGCAGATCGCCATCGTGTACAGCCCGGCTTTCGACCCCGCCGACGAGACGGTCGACGAGTGAGCTTTTCCGACGAATCCCCCTCGCCCAGAGGACGACAGGAGCACTGATGAAGCTCGCAGGGAGAACCGCCCTGGTCACCGGGGGATCCCGTGGAATCGGGCGCGCGACGGCCCGCCACCTGGCCCAGCAGGGGGCAGACGTCGTGATCACCTATTACGAGAACTCGGCGGCGGCGGAAGACTCGTTGCGGGAGCTGAAAGACCTCGAAGCGACGGCGCGGGCGCTGCGGTACGACGCCTCCTCCCCCGAGCAGGTCCGCGCAGCACGAGCCGAGATCGAGCGCGACCTGGGGCCGGTCGACATCCTCATCAACAACGCCGGAGCCATATCGAGGCCGGCCGACTGGGCGCAGCAGAGCGACGAAGAGCTACAGCGTACGATCCACGTCAACCTGCTGTCCGTCATCCACGGCATCCGCACCTTCGCGCCCTCGATGGTCGAGCGCGGGTGGGGCCGCATCGTCAACCTCACCTCGACGTACTCCTTCAACGGCGGCGCCGCGGTGCTCGCCTACACCGCCGCCAAGGCGGGGGTGAACGCCGTGACCACCGCCATGGCGGCGGAGCTGGGCTCCAAGGGAGTCCTGGTCAATGCCGTGGCCCCCGGCAACATCGACACCGACATGACCCGCGCGGCCGGGCCGGAGGTCGTCGACTGGGCCGTGCAGACCACGCCGGTCGGCCGTCTCGGCACAGTCGACGAGACCGCCGAGGCCATCGTGCACCTCGTGCTCAGCGATTTCGTGTGCGGGCAGACGTACGTGCTGGACGGCGGGCAGATTCTGCGGATCTGAGCCGCCGTCACCTTCTTTCGTGGGCGAGTGGGCGCGAGGGGGCCAGCAGTGTGGACAGTGCCCAGCGGCCGGGCCCGAGGACGGCGACGAGCAGGAAGCCCCAGCAGAAGAGCGCGGCCTTCTCGCCGCCGTTCTCGATCGGGAACAGCGCTTGGGGTTGGTGGACGACGAAGTAGGCGTAGGCCATGGTGCCCGAGCAGATGACGGCCGCGGCGCGGGCGGCCAGACCGAGCAGGACGAGGACGCCACCGAGCAGTTGGATGACCGCGGCCCACCATTGGGGCCACTCTCCGATGCCGGGCACCTGGCCCTGCGGCCCGCCCAGCACGTCGAAGAGCGTCGCCGCGCCGTGGCAGGCGAACAGCAGTCCGATCACGAGCCGGTACAGGGCCAGGAACAGCCCTTGGTTCTTGTTCAACAGATCCACGACAATGTCCTTTCTCAGGAAGAAGTGCCGGGGCCGATGGTCGTGGCGCCGTGAATCCGGGCACGCGGCATTGACCATCTTTGGGGTGAAGGGCGGCGGTGATGGCCGGTCACGGTCGGCCGCGAGGGCTCTTGTTTGAGGAATTTTTACGCCGCCGGTGCCGTCCGCACCGTGACCGCGAAGAAAGGCGAAACCGTTATTTGCGCCGTTGTTGCATTGCCGTTCAAGCCTGGTTTCCTCATGAAAGGGAAACCGTGGATCACCTCCGTCGGCAAAGTTTTGGGAGCGCTCCCAAATAATTCTGGAGTCCGGCTGACAAATGTCAACGCCGCGCCGTCAAGCGGCTCTATCCCGAACGTGCGGCACACGCGCCACGTGGCTTTATGCCTCGGCTGTGAAGGTTCACGTTCCTGAAATTTTCATCGCGGCGGGCCCAAGACCTAAGCGGGCAGCGGAACCACGCCCGTGACGGTCGTGCCCTCGCCGGGCACTCCGTTGACGGACAGCACGCCCCCGACCTCGGCGAACGCCGAGCGCATGCGGGCCTCCGCCCCCGGCGCGGCCAGGCCGCGGCCGTGGTCGCAGATCGTCAGGCGCAGATCCGCCTCACCGGCCGTCACCGCGACGGAGACCACGCGGGCGCCGCTGTACGACGCCACGCCCTCCAGAGCCTCGCGCAGGACCGCGAGCACCGCCTCCCCGATGGCGGCGGGCACGTCCTCCGACGGCAGCGCCCAAACCTCGACGGTGATCCCGCACCCCTGGGACCACTCGCGCAGTTGCCGCTCCAGCGCACCCGCGAGCCCCGACTCCGCGACCACGACGTGGAGCCCCACCGGCTCATCCCCCTGTCCGATCACAACCGGGCGTCTGGCGCGTCCAGGCATGGACGAATGAGCACACATGGCATCCCCCGCTCAAATTTCGGTCGTACGGAAACCATGATGTACCCGGACGATTACCCCCCGCACACTAAGTCCGCAATCCGTCCTCCAAATGCCCCAATGCCCGGTCGAACTCCGCTGGTGCGTCCATGTCCGGATCCTTCACCCAGTCGAACCACACCGCCATGATCACCCCCACGATCGCCCCCGTGACGTTGCGGATCTCGGGATCGCCTGGGTCTCGCCCCGCGCGCGCCGCCAGCAGGCCCCGCATCGTCCCGATGAGCCCGGTGACGTTCTCCAGGGTCGCCGCCCACAACTCGGGCACCGTGAACATGAGCTTCTCCCGCTCCATGCTCTCGGCGAACTCCTCCGGCGCCTGCGCGTCGAACACGACCCTGAGCGTGGCCCGCACCGCCTGGACGGGGCCGAGCTCCGGCGGCACCTCCTGGAGGGCTCGCATGAAGAGCGGGAACTGGTCGACGAGCACCAGATCCTCTTTTGTGGCGAAGTAGCGGAAGACGGTGCTGGGGGCCACCTCCGCCGCCTCCGCGATCTGCTCGACCGTCGTCGCGGCGTAGCCCTGCTCGCGGAAGAGCCGCAGGGCCTCCTTCTGGATCAACGCCCTGGTCTTGGCCTTCTTCCGCTCACGCAGGCCCGGTCGCTCGCCCATGCCTCCGTATTCTCCGGGGTTCGGCCGCCACGCGTCCACTCATGAGAGTCGACTCCCAATAGCTATACAACAATCAAATAGGAGTCTACTCTCAAAATCATGCGACTTCCCATCGACCGCACGCCCGGATGCCCCTTCGACCCGCCCGCCGGCCTGCGTGATCTGCCGCCGATGAGCCGGCTGGAGTTCGCCGACGGGCATCTGGGCTGGCTGGCCACCACGAGCGCGGCCGCCCGCGCCGTTCTGGGCGATCAGAGGTTCAGCGCCAGACGGGAGCTGAAGCACCTGCCGCTGCACGGCATGCCCGCCGACGGCCCCGCCGCGCCCGGCTCGTTCGTCTCCATGGACCCGCCCGATCACACCCGCTACCGCCGCCTGCTCACCGGCCAGTTCACGCTGCGCAGGATGCGCCTGCTGGAGCCGCGCATCGAGCGCATCGCCGCCGACCACCTCGACGCCATGGCTCAGGCGGGGCCGCCGGCCGACCTGGTCACGGCCTACGCGCTGCCGATCCCGTCATTGGTGATCTGCGAGCTGCTCGGCGTCCCGTACGAAGATCATGATTTCTTCCAGGAACGGACCGGACAGCTCGTCACCCCGGACGGCGACGGCGCCGGCGCGATGAAGGACCTCACCGCCTACATGGGCGACCTCGTCGCAAGAAAGCGGAAGGAGCCGGGCGACGACCTGATCAGCGGGCTGACGGGCGAGCTGACCGACGAGGAGCTGACGAACATCGCCGTGATCCTGCTCGTCGCGGGCCACGAGACCACCGCGAACATGCTGGCGCTCGGCGTCTTCGCACTGCTGGAGCACGGGACGACGCACATCGGTGAAGAGGCGGTCGACGAACTGCTGCGGTGGTTGTCGATCCTGCACCTGGGAGCGCCGTCCCGTGCCGCGCTGGAGGACGTGGAGGTGGCGGGCGAGCTGGTCAGGAAGGGCGAGACCGTCGCCCTGTCCCTGCCGGTGATCAACCGCGATCAGGCCGTGTTCGACGACCCGGACGCGCTCAGACTCGACCGCCAGGACGCGCGGCGGCACCTGGCCTTCGGTTACGGAGTGCACCAGTGCCTCGGGCAGCAGCTCGCCAGGGCCGAACTGCGCATCGGCCTGCGTGCGCTGTTCGAGCGCCTGCCCGGCCTGCGGCTGGCCGTCCCCGCCACCGAGGTGCCCATGAAGGAGGACGCCTCGGTGTACGGGGTCAGGTGCCTGCCGGTGACCTGGGGAGCTATCGGTTGAGGCGCTCCAGGGTGTGCTCCCGGCAGCCGGAGGGCGCGTTCACCGGGTTGCACCGGACAGTCGCGCCCCCGGGCAGTTCGGCGGTGTAGTCGCTGCCGTTCCTGGCGGACAGCCCGATCACCGGGAAGTCGGTGCTGATCATCTGCGCGCCGCTCGTCAGCGCCGCCTCCAGCCTGCCCGTGTCGCCCGACCTGGCCTCGGTGAACGGCACGTCCGACCGGGTACGCACGTAGTAGCCCTTGCGCACGAGGTCGCGGATCTGGGCGGTGTTGCCGCCCTCCGGCTCGTTCCAGCCGACGAAGGCGGCGTCGGGCCGGCCGGGACGCGCGTTCGTGAACAGCACCCGCCCCTCCAGGCTCGGCCTGCCCTCCAGGTAGGGCGCCTGGAGGGCGCTCGCCTGGTTGTCCATGAAGAACATCACCTTGCCGCGCGAGGCGTTCAGCTCGGGCCAGCCGTGCTTGAGCACCGACTGCTCCAGGGTCAGGCCGGGCTTGCGGACGTCGTCGGGCGTGATGAGACGTTCGTCAGGGAAGACCGAGCGGATCTCGGCGTCGAGGGCGTCCATCAGCGCCTTGTCCCAGGCCGGGCTCTTGGCGCCGCCCATCGCCTCCTTGGCGGGGTCGGTGCTCTTGAGCTCGGTGAGCACGGTCAGCGGCACGTGGCCGGGGTTCCTGTCCGACCACTCGCGCACCTGGCGCAGGCAGGTGACCAGGGCCGAGCAGGTGGTGCCGTAGTCGTGGTCGGCCCAGTGCAGCACCTTGAAGCCGGGACGGGCGAGCGCGGGATCGTTCAGCGGCGGCAGTCCGGCGTCCTTGCGGACCAGCGGGCCCGCGTAGAGGCCGCCCTGCGGGTCGGGGAAGACGTCGAGTTCGATGCCGCGGACCCGCTGGGCGACGAACTGGTTGGGCAGGGCGGTGTGCGAGTACTGCAGGTTCCACCAGTTGGCATCGGTTCTGCGCTGCACGTCCTTCTCGGCGTCCGTCAGCTCGCGGTGGTAGCTGTTGTGGGTGGCCATGGTCTGGACGTGGTTGATCCGCAGGGTGCCGCGTCCGGCCGTGGCGGCGTCGGCGGCGGGCACGGCCGCGAGCGCGGTCACGAGGGTGGCTGCGAGCAGGGCGAGGCGGCGCATGGGTCTCCTAGCACGGGGGGTTCACATGGTGCGGGGCAGGAGTTAACGGCTGCGCACTAAATACCCAAACGCGTACGAACGTCGTCCTACAGGATTGCCAGTGGGGTGATCGGGCTGCCGGTGCCGCCCTCGATCCTGAGCGGGGCCGCCACGAACACGAACTCCGCCCGCGCCTCCGCCCCCAACTCCTCCAGCCAGAGCATCTCGACGAGGTGCACGCCGTGCCGGTGCAGCAGGATGAGGTGCAGGTCGTCGGCCAGGTCCTCGTCGGCCAGCCCGCGCGGGTTGAGGCCGCCGACCGCGGCGTTGTCGCAGGCCACGACCGACACGTCGTGGGCGGCCAGCCAGCGGCCCGCGTCGGCCGACAGTCCTGGCTGGCCTGACCAGTACTCCTCGGGCGAGCGCTGCCACACCAGCGGCCATCCCGTGCGGATCACCGCCACGTCCCCGGGCCTCGGAGTGGCGATCTCCTCCAGCAGCTCCGCCGGGATCCGGAAGCCGGCCAGCAGGTGGTCGAGCCCGAGGTGGCGCGGCACGTCGAAGAGCAGCCCCCGTGCCACCACGCCGCCCACCTGCTCGATGCCGCACCTGGTGGCGCCGTAGGAGCGGACGCGGGCGGCCGGGTGGCCGTTGTAGAGCTCGTCGCCCGACCACATGTGGCACAGCGCGTCCATGTGGGTCGTGGTGCCGTGGCAGGTGACGATCAGCGCGTCGTCGGCCACGCGCAGCCCCGCTCCGACGGGCCGGGCCCCGGCCGCGTAGTCGCCGCCGTCCACGGACATGAAGTGTTGCGGCAGCGGGCGGCCCCGCAGGTGCGGGACCGTCGTGGGGGCCGGCGAGGAGGTGGCGCCCCTGATCGGCATGGCCAGGCTCAGCACCTGGCCGGTACGCGCGCCGCGCAGGGCGTCGAGGACCACGTCCGGCGTGAGGAGGTTCAGTGTCCCCCGCTGATCATCTGGGCCGAATCGTCCCCAGTTGTTAGGCTCGTGAACCACGTAAGCGCTCCCTTCCCTGCGGAGGTCTGATGCACTGCGATCCTCGGTTCTCCCGCGTCCGTGAGGTCTTCGAGCGGCATTTCGCCGATGGCGAGGAGTTGGGCGCCGCCTTCTCCGTCTACCTGAACGGGGAACTGGTCGTGGACCTGTGGGGCGGCGTCGCCGACCGGCACACCGGACGGCCGTGGCAGGCCGACACGCCCGCCTTCGCCTACTCCTGCACCAAGGCGATCACCGCCACCGTGCTGCACCAGCTCGCCGAGCGCGGGCTGGTGTCGGTGTCGGCGCCGGTGGCCGAGGTGTGGCCGGAGTTCGCGGCCATGGGCAAGGGCGCGATCACCGTCGAGCAGCTCCTCACCCACAGCAGCGGGCTGCCGATGGTGGCGGAGCCTGTGCCGGTGGAGGAGTTCGAGGACCAGGCTGCCATCGCGGCCAGGCTCGCCGGTCAGGCACCGCTCTGGGATCCGGGGTCGGCGCACGGGTACCACGCGCTGACGTACGGGTTCCTGGTCGGCGAGGTGATCAGGCGGGTGACGGGCAAGTCCGTGGGCGAGCTGGTGGCGGCGGAGATCGCCGGGCCGCTGAGCCTGGAGTTGTGGGTAGGGGCGCCGGACACCGTCATCGCGCGCACGGCCCGGCTCAAGGCGGGCGAACGCACCCAGCCAGGGAGCCCCCCGGAGGGACGCTCGGACGACCGGCTGGCCGAGGTGGCGCGGGCCGCGCTCGACCCGAGGAGCCTGATGAACCGGGCGCTCGGCAACCCCGGCATACACCTGCTGGCCGGCGGCGCGAACAACCCGGTCATCCTGCGCGCGGGCTGGCCGGCGGCCGGCGTCGTCACCACGGCCAGGGGGCTGGCCGGGTTCTACCGGGCGCTGGTCGCCGGTGAGCTGCTGAGCCCGCGGACGCTCCAGGACGCCGTGCGCCCCCGCGTGAGCGGCCCCGACCGCGTCCTGTTCCTGGACACCGCGTTCGGCCTCGGTTACATGCGGCCGTCGACCACGTTCATGATGCCGTCGGCGACCGCGTTCGGGCACACGGGCATGGGCGGCTCCATCGGCATGGGCGACGTCGAACGCGGCCTGGCCATCGGCTACGTGATGAACAAGATGGCCGGTGGGGTGTCGGGCAACCTGCGCGGCATCCGCCTGGTGCGGGCGGTCTACGACGCGCTCTGAGCCGTTCACTGCATGGTCACGCCGCCGCTCACCGACAGCGTCTGGCCGGTGATGTAGGCGGCGCGGTCCGTGCACAGGTACGCGACCAGGCCCGCCACGTCGGCGGGGGTGCCGAGGCGGCGCAGTGGGATGCCCCGCGCGATCTTGTCGACCAGGCCGGGCTCGGCCTCGGACACGCGCCGCAACATGGGCGTGTCGGTGGGGCCGGGGCAGACCACGTTGGAGGTGACGTGCGCTCTGGCCGCCTCCCTGGCGAGCGTCTTGGCCAGGCCGAACAGCCCCGCCTTGGTCGCCGCGTACGCCCCTTCGCCGCCGGACCCGGCCCTGGCGCCGTCGGAGGAGACGAACACCAGCCGCCCCCATCCCCTGGCCGTCATGCCGGGCAGGAGGAGCTTGGTCAGCAACATCGGGCCGCGCAGGTTGACCTGCCACATGAGGTCCCAGTGGGCCGGGTCGCTCTCGGTGAACGGCTCCACGATCGACACCCCGGCGTTGTGCACCAGGATGTCCACCGGGCCGACCGCGTCCCCGAACGCCCCGACGGACGCGGGCGCGGCCAGGTCCACCGGCAGCGCCCGCGCGCCGGGCAGCCCGGCCGCCGCCTTCTCGGCGTTCGGCAGGTCCACGTCGGCGATCACCACGTGCGCGCCGAGCGCCGCCAGGTCGGCGGCGATGGCCGCGCCGATCGCGCCCGCTCCCCCGGTGACCACCGCCACGCGGCCGTCGAGCCGCAGCCCGTCCATCATTTCCACTCCTCGACCAGGGTGGCGGCGGTGGCGCGGGTGGCCAGCAGGCCGATCGTGTGCTTCAGCACGGCCCGCGCGTACTCCTCGGGGAAGCCCGCCACCGCGTCGGTCACGACCGTCACGCGGTAACCCAGGTTCACCGCCTCCAGGGTCAGCCCTGGAATGCCCAGGTTGAGCGAGACCCCGAGCGCGACCACGGCGGAGACGCCCAGCGAGCGCAGCGTCATGTCGAGCGAGGTGCCGGTGAACGGCGAGAACCCGTGGTGGCGGCGGCTCTCCAGGTCGCCGCCGTCCCATAACTCGGGGATGACCTCGGCGGCCGGTGTGCCCTCCTGCATGTGGGCGGGGTCCTTGAGCAGGGAGACGATGAACGGGCAGTTGCCCGTGTGGGAGCCCGCGCGGTCGGGGCGGAAGGCGGCCGTACAGTGGATCACGGGGATCCCGGCCGATCGGGCCGTGCCGAGCAGGCGGGCGGCGTTGGGGACGACGTCGTGGCGCGTACAGGCCGCCACCAGATCTGGAAATTTCGTGAGATCGCCGACGACGCCCCTCTGCATCTCCATCACCAGCACGGCCACGCGCTCCACCGGCGACCTCCGATTTAGCCGAGCGCTTGCTTGGGAAGATGTCAGCGTATCACCCCCTGCCGCGCACGCCGCTCCCGATCACGCCGGCGGGAGGAGCTGCGCGCGTACCCATTCGGGATCGGGGTTGACGTGCGGCCGACCCGCCACCACGACGGTCGGCACGGTCTCGTCACCGCCGTTGACCGCCCGCACCACCGCCGCACCGGCCGGGTCACGCCAGATGTCGACCCAGTGCACCCGACGGGCACTGCGGCCCAATCGCATCCGCAGCCGCAGGCAGTACTTGCAGCCCGGCCGCCAGTAGACGATGGGCCGGCCGTCGGCCTCGCTGCGACTTCGTGCCTGCGCCGCACCGATGGACCTCGGGAACACCAGCGGCGAGTTCACCCCTGCGAGCAGCACGAACGCCAGCAGCAGTGCCGCGGCCGCGCCGGGAATCCCCTTGACGGCCAGCGCAGTCGCAGCGGCTGAGCCGCAGACCGCCAACAGCACCGGCAGGATCCAGGCGCGCGTCATGATGACGCGGGCTCTCGGTGGAGCGAACCGGCCCGGGCGTGGCGAAGGGATGAGGACATAAGGCAATTGTCAACCTTTCACGCGCAGGAAGCCGAGGGCAACCACGCGAATCCCATTAACGTCTGACGAAATCTCTCCAGTCGTGACAACCCGAACCCCGGGTGAGACCGTCAAATCGACGAGGCCGTTTCATGGGGGTTCGACTTGGTCCCTGGTTACCGCGAAGTTCGCCAGCTCGGCACCGGCCGCACCGGCCGCGTGTTCCTCGCCACCTATCAGCAGACCGGCGCCTACGTGGCGATCAAGTACCTGAACGCCACGCTGCGCAGGGACACCGAGTTCATGGACCGCTTCCGGTCCGACACCCACGAACTCGTCGAGATCGACGACCAGAACGTGGTCAGGCTCTACGAGTACGTGGAGACCCCTACCAGAGCCGCCGTCGTCATGGAGCTGGTGGACGGCGTGTCGCTGCGCACGCTGCTGGCCGAGCACGGCCGGACCAGCCCGGAGGCCGCGCTGGCGGTGCTCAAGAGCACGCTGCTCGCCCTGGCCGCCGCGCACGACAGGGGCGTGGCGCACCGCGACGTCAAGCCGGAGAACATCCTGGTCCAGGCGGACGGCCTCAGCAAGCTGGGCGACTTCGGGGTCGTCGTGCACGCCGAGGAGCCGGGGGTGCCGGCGGGCAGTCCCGCGTACATGGCGCCCGAGTTGTGGACGCGGCACGAGGCGGGCCCTGCCGCGGATCTGTACGCGGCGGCGTGCGTGTTGTTCGAGACGGTCAGGGGACGGCCGCCGTACCTGACGTACAAGGAGGGGGAGAGCGAGGAGCAGGACGTCCCCGCGCTGCGCGACAGGCACCTGGTGGAGCCCGTGCCGCTGGAGGTCGCGCCCGACACGTTGCGCGACCTGCTCAGGCGGGGGCTGGCCAAGGATCCCGCGCTGCGCTACGCCTCGGCCCGGCAGTTCGCCGCCGAACTGGAGCAGGACGCGGTCGCCGGGTACGGCCCGGACTGGGAGCAGCGCGGACGCCGGCACCTGGCCGAGCTGGCCACCCTGCTCGCCCTCCGCTTCCCGCTGGCCAGGACCGACCGGCCGGAGAAGGCGCCGAGGGCGCTGCGGCTGCCGAAGCTGCCGCCGCGGTTGTGGATCGCGGCCGCGGCGGTGGCCGCGGTGGCGATCGCACTGGTGGTCTCAGGCGGGCGGATACCGCCGGGTGCGATCCTGATGCCGCCGGCCCAGGACGAGAGCGAGCCCACCAGGGCCGCCCCGACTCGACCCGCCCCCACGAAATCGGCTCCGACGAAGCCGGCCCCCACGCCGGTTCCGACGAGGGCCGCACCGACCTCGGCTCCCACCCGGACGGGCGCGAACCCGGCGGCCACCGCCCCGCCGATGCCGCCGACCGCCGTCCAGTCCGCCGCCGTCCTGCGGTGGAGCGGCACGGCGGGCTCGATCAGGGTCGCGGCGAGCGGCACGGGGGCGGTGCGGCTGCGGATCACGTACACGCGGCGGGACGACGACGAGGGGTCGGCCAGGACGGTCCGGCGGGAGAGCCGCACCCTGCGCGGCCGTACGGCCTACACCAGCGCCGTCGCCCACGATCCAGGGGACGTCGCCTGCGGCGTCCGGGCGTACGTCGGGATCCTCGTCATGACGGAGCCGGCCGCCGCCAACGGGCCGCAGGTGAACGAGGCGGTGGTGGACGGGCCCGCCTGCCCTTCGCCGACCGCGACCCCCTCTCAGACCCACTCACCGACGCCCACGCAGCGGCCCAGCACGTCGGCCGTCGGCACGCCGGCACCGTCGGGGCCGGAGTCGGAGGAGCCGCTGGCGCGCTCCACAGAAGGGCCGCCGGGAGCCCCCACCGACCGGCCCTCGATCGGCTCCGTCGACCGGCTGTCGGACGGCTCCTCGGGCGAGCCGCCGTCATGGCCGCTTCCGAGCCCGTCGCCGGCCCCCTGACGCCCCTTGCCGGGCAACCAAGCGTGCGCTAGCTTGGCAAACGATGAGCGGTGACACCTCTGCCTACTGGGCCGCCTGCGGGCGCGGCGAACTGGTCATCCAGCGCTGTACGTCCTGCGACAGACGCGTCCACCTGCCCGAGGCGGCCTGCCCCTGGTGCGGCGGCGACGCGCTCGTCTTCGAGCCGGTCTCCGGCGCGGGCGTGGTGCACACGTTCACCGTCGCGCACCGCTCCTTCGCGCCCGCCTACCGGGGACGCGAGCCGTACGTGATGGCCTGGGTGGACCTGCCGGAAGGCGTTCGGGCCTTCGGGCACGTCGTGGGGTGCCGGCCGGAAGAGGTGCGCATCGGGATGCCGGTACGCGTGACGTTCGTGGACGACCTGCCGCATTGGAGGCCCGAGTGAAACTCGGCAACGTGCTGATCCCCGTCACCGACCTGGACGAGGCGATCGCCTTCTACGGGCTGCCGGTGAAGTTCCGCGACGGCGACAGGTTCGCGGCGCTGGACGGCGGCGGCGTCACCGTGGCGCTGGCCGGGCCCGCCGAGCACGTCACCGCGTCGGCCGCGCCGTCGTACAAGGTGGACGACCTCGCCTCGGCCGTACAGGAGTTGTCGGCGCGCGGCGCAGAGGTGGTGCGGGCGCCCGAGGACGGGCCGCACGAGAGGCGGGCCGTGCTGCGCGATCCCTCAGGAAACGTCTTCGTGCTCTATCAGCCCCTCTGACTGGAGGCACCCCATGGCGCGATCACCCTACGGCAACTACGGCCACGCGATCTTGACTGCCGCGGCGCTGCGCGCGCCCGACCGGGTGGCGCTGACGTACTGCGGCGAGCAGAGCTTCACCTACGACGAGCTCAACAGGAACGTCAACCGCACCGCCAACGCCCTGATCGCCGCCGGGATCGTGCCGGGCAGGCGGGTGGCGGCGCTGCTCAACCAGACGCTGCGGGTGGCCGAGGTCTATCTGGCGCAGGCCAAGATCGGGGCGGTGACGGCGGCGCTGAACCCGTTCTGGCCGGTGGAGACGCTGCGGGACGTGGTGGCGGCCTCGGGGTGCACGGCGTTCGTGTACGACGCGACGGTCGAGGACGTGGTCGAGCGGATCAGGCCGACGCTGCCGGACGTGACGGCCTGGATCGACGTACGGGAGTTGTCGCACGCCTCCGACGCCGAGCCGCCGCTGGGCGCCTGGTACCGCGACCCGCTGGCCCTCTACTTCACCTCGGGGACGACGGGTCTGCCCAAGGCGGTCGTGCACACGCACGCCTCGTCGCTGGCCACGGCGCAGATCTGGCTGGACGTGCCGCGCGGGTCCGACTCGGTGTTCGGGACCGGCGCGATCATCTGGGGCATCGGCTTTCCCGCCATCGTCGGCCCCGCGCTCTACGCCGGGATGCGGCTGGTCCTGGAGCAGGACTGGGGCCCGGCGAACTTCCTGCGCGTCGTCCCCCGCGAACGCGTCACGCATTTATCGCAGATCCCCTCGTTCTACTCGGCCCTGCTGGGCTCGCCCGACCACGAGGGCGTGGACCTGTCGTCGATCCAGGTGATCATGCTGGGCGGGGAGCCGCTGACCGCCACCATGCTCGACCGGATCAAGGCCCGGCTGCCGCAGGCGGGCGTGTACTCCTACTACGGCCAGACCGAGGCCCCCTACACGTGCATGGGCCGGGTGGACGACGGCTCGATCCCGCTGGGCTCCTCGGGACGCGCCCGCACCGGCAACGCGGTCCGCGTCACCGGCCCGTCGGGGCGGCCGGTGACCGACGAGGTCGGCGAGATCAACCTGACCGGGCCGCACCGCATGGCCGGATACGACGGCCTGCCCGACCGGACGGCGGAGGTGCTGCGCGGCGAGTGGTACGTGGGCGGCGACCTCGGCACGCTCTCCGCCGACGGCGTGCTGCGCGTGCTCGGCAGGCGGGAGGACTCGATACTCAAAGGCGGCATCTGGACGCAGCCGTCCGTGATCGAGGAGGCCGCCATGGCGCTCGACGGGGTCGCGGAGGCGGGCGCGGTGGGCGTCCCCGAGGGGGCGGCGGACCAGGAGGTGCTGCTGGCGGTCGTGCCTCGGGCCGGGCAGAGCCTGGACGCGTCCAAGCTGGCGCTCGCGCTGACCGACACGCTGCCCGGCCACCAGCGGCCCGACCACATCGTGGTGACCGAGGAGCTGCCGCACTCGCAGGACGCCTCCGGCGGCCCCGGCAAGCTGCTGCGCAGGCAGATCCGCGGGTTGCTCGGGTGAGCGCGCCCGCCGGATTCAACGAGCACGCCCGGTCTCCTGAGCACGCCGGGGCTGATGAGCGCTCCGGGCTTTACGAGCACGACGTCAAGGCGTTGCTGCGCGAGGCCGGGGTGCCGGTGCCGCGCGGCGTGGTCGTGGACGGAACCGACTTCTCCGCGGCCGACGCTCTGACCGAGCCGCTGGTGCTGAAGGCGTTCGGCCCCGGGCTGGTGCACAAGAGCGACGCGGGCGCCGTGGTGCTCGGGCTGCGGCACGCGGACCTCGCCACGGCGGCGGCCGAGATGCGCTCCCGGCTGCGGGTGGCGGGGTTCCTGGTCGAGGAGCAGGCCGAGGCCGGAGTCGAGCTGATCGTCGGACTGGTACGGGATCCGGGGTTCGGGCCGGTGCTGCTGGCCGGACTCGGCGGGGTGTGGACGGAGGTGCTGCGGGACACGGCGCTGCGGCTCTGCCCGATCTCGGAGAGCGACGCGCGGGTCATGCTGGGGTCGTTGCGCGGGGCCGCGCTGCTGCACGGGGCACGCGGCGGCCCGGCCGTGGACGTGGACGCGGTGGTCAAGCTGCTCATGACGGTCGGCGGGCCCGGCGGGCTGTGGGAGCGGCTGGAGCTGGGCGAGTTCGAGCTGAACCCGGTCATCGCGACGCCCTCGGGGGTGACGGCGGTCGACGCCCGCTACCTGCCCGCCTCGGCCCCGGTACAGAGCCGCCAGGCGGACTTCCTGCCCGCTTCGGCCCCGGCGCCCGGCCGTCAGGCGGACTTCCAGCCGCTGTTCGAGCCCAGGGCGGTGGCCGTCGTCGGCGCCTCCACGACCCGGCCGAACTTCGGGAACATGTTCCTCGGCTTCTACCGGGCCGCAGGCGTCCCGCTGGTGGCGGTGCATCCGTCGGCGGGCGAGGTGTCGGGGGTGCCCGCGGTGCCTGCTCTGGCCGAGGCGGACGTGGACTACGCCCTGGTGGCCGTGCCCGCCGAGCGCTGCGCCGAGGTCGTGCGGGAGGCGGGCGGGGTGCCGTTCGTACAGGTGATGAGCGGCGGGTTCGGCGAGGCCGGACGTCCCGAGCTGGAGGCGGAGCTGGTCGAGGCCGCGCGGGCGGCCGGGACGCGGCTGCTCGGGCCCAACTGCATGGGCGTGTACTGCCCCAGGGGGCGGCAGACGTTCGTCGGAGGCGGGATGGGGCCGGCCGGATCGGTGGCGCTGATCTCGCAGAGCGGCGGGCTCGCGGGCGAGGTGATCAAGGTCGGGGAGGGGCGCGGGCTGGCGTTCAGCCGGGTCGTCACCGTCGGGAACGCGGCCGACGTGTCCCCGGCCGAGCTGCTCGGCTGGCTGTCCCGCGACCCCGAGACGCGGGCCGTCGGGCTGTACCTGGAGGATCCGCGCAACGGGCGGGAGCTGTACGAGGCGCTGCGGGCCTGCGAGCTGCCCGTGGTGCTGCTGGTGGGCGGGCGCAGCGGGCAGGGCCAGGAGGCGGCCGCCTCCCACACGGGCGGCATGGTGAGCGACCGGCGGATCTGGGACGCGGTGGCCGCGCAGACCGGCGCGGCCCTGGTGACCAGCCAGGACGATCTGATCGGCGCGCTGGCCTACGTCCAGGCGCACGGCGCGCGCGTCCCCGAGGGCGAGGGCGTGCTGGTGGTCGGGCCGAGCGGGGGCGCGAGCGTGCTGGCGGCCGACGCGTTCGACGCGGCCGGGCTGCGGCTCGACCCCTTCCCCGCGCAGGCGCTGGACGGGCTCGGCCTGGCGGCGTCCGGCAACCCGCTGGAAGTGCCCGTCGGGCCGCTTGGCCGGGCCGGGCTCGTGCCCGAGGTGATCGAGGCGATCCTGCGGCGACGGCCGTACGCGGACGTGGTCGCGCACGTGAACGTGCAGGCGTTCTTCACCTACGGCGACGCCGCCGAGCCCCTGTACGCCTACGCCAGGGCCGTCGCGGGGGCCCAGGCGGCCAGGCCCGGCGTCAGGATCACGCTCGTCACCAGGAACGGCGAGTGCGCGCCCCCGGGCGTCGAGGACGAGGTACGGCGGATCGCGGCGGAGGCGGGCATCCCCGTCTACCGCTCCATGGAGGCGGCGGCGACCGCCGTGGCGGCAGGAGGACGTAATGGGACTGCTTGACGGCAAGGTCGCGTTGATCACCGGTGGGGCGCGTGGCATGGGGGCGGCGCACGTGCGGCTGTTCCTGCAGGAGGGCGCCCGGGTCGTCTTCGGCGACGTGCTGGAGGAGGAGGGCAAGGCGCTGGCGGAGGAGAGCGGCGCCACGTTCGTCCGTCACGACGTGACGAGCACCGAGGAGTGGGCGCGGGCGGTGGGGACGGCGACGGAGGCGTACGGCAAGCTGGACGTGCTCGTCAACAACGCCGGGATCCTGAAATTTCGACGTATCCACGACATGTCGCCCGAGGACTTCGACCGGGTGATCGACGTGAACCTCAAGGGCACCTGGCTCGGCATCAAGTCCGTGATCGCCCCCATGAAGGCGGCCGGCCGGGGCGCCATCGTGAACATCTCCTCGGTCGAGGGCTTCATCGGGGCCGAGGGGCTGTCGGCGTACGCGGCCTCGAAGTTCGGGGTGCGCGGGATCACCAAGTCGGCGGCGCGGGAGCTGGCGAGGTTCAAGATCCGGGTGAACTCGGTGCATCCGGGGGCGATCAACACCTCGATGGTGATGAACCCGGACCTGATGGCCGAGGTCGACGGCGATGCGTTCCTGAGCTCGATGGTCATCAAGCGCTTCGCCAAGCCCGTCGAGGTCTCGCACGTGGTGGCCTTCCTGGCCTCGGACAGGTCCAGCTACTGCACGGGCAGCGAGTTCACGGTGGACGGGGGGCTGCTGACGGGCGCGGGTTACTGAGACCTACCCCCCAAGATAGATCTTTTCATGCCAAAACACCTTCGCTCGGACATTTCCGGCTGTACGGTCGACCTGCAGTTTCACCCTCGGCAAAGCCTTGACCCGCTCATGGGAGATGCTTGACCTCGGATTACGACACGGTAACCTTCCTGATCACGGAAGACGACAAGCCTCCGGTTTTGTCACACCAGTCCCGGGTTCCTCCCGTACCCAGGGCTGCGCGGATAAACCCGGTCTTGCCTGGAAGGTTCCCCGATTACCTCCATGACGCCCGAGATGCAGAAGTACATCGACCTGCTCGAAAGCCAGTTGGGCTACGCCGAGAAGGCCGACGCGTACACCAAGTTCGGTGCTTGGTACGGCAAGAACGTCGAGTTCGACGCCGACTACTCCTCCGCTCCGTGGTGCGACATGTTCCTGTCCTGGGCAGGGCACAAGCTCGGCTACGAGGAGTGGATCGGGCAGTTCGCCTGGACCGTGGAGCACGCGAAGTGGTTCAAGAAGCAGGGGGCCTGGGGCAAGAAGCCCGAGCCGGGAGCGTTCGTCTTCTACGACTGGAGCGGGTCCAAGTCGATCGACAAGATCGACCACGTCGGCATCGTGACCAGGGTCGAAGGCGACACGATCTTCACCATCGAGGCGAACATCGACGGCGGCGTCGCCAAGCGCAAGGAACGCGACACCAGCAAGGTCGTCGGATACGGCTACCCGGAACGCGTCAAGGCCCGGCTGGAGAAGGAAGCGGCGAAGAAGGAAGCCGAGAACCAGGTCATCGAGGTCCCCGACCAATCGCTCGCCTCGCTGATCCCCCGGACCGGAACACAGCCGCCCGGCCAGGGCTCCCTGGTCCTCAACCTCGACCCCGGCGCCCAGCCCCAGGACCGGCTCCAGTCCCAGGACCCGGCTTCCTCCAAGAGTGAAACCAGGCAGGAGCCCAAGGGCCAGACCAAGAAGCCGACGTCCAAGTCCGGCTCCCCCGCCACCTCTTCCACCGCGAAGAAGGTCCCGCAGAGCACGGCCACGTCCTCGTCCGGCGCCGACGCGACGGCCAAGAAGGGCAAGCACGCCAAACCGACGACGGCAGACACCACGTCGGCGACCGCCGAACCGCTCCCGACGCACGTGGACGCCTCCGCCGGCAACCCGCTGCCGAGCCTCAACACGCCGACGCTGATCGGCTCGACCCTGGTGGCCGCGCTGGCGCTGCTGGCCGTGGTCAAGACCCGTCGCGTCCGCGCCGCCTCGGCCGCGGCGAAGCCGGCCCCGCGTCCGGCCCGCCCGCAGCCCGGCCGCCGTCGCCGCCGCGGCACCCCGCTCCGCACCAGCCCGCTCCTGGTCACGACCGAGCCCACCGCCGACCTGATCACCACGGGGGCCGGGGAACTCGTCACCACATCCGCCGCAGACCTGGTCACCGCCGGAACCGGTGACCTCTTCACCACCGCCGCTGGGGAGCTCGTCACCACGGGGCCCGGCGAGCTCGTCACCGCCGGAACCGGAGACCTCTTCACCGCCGCCAGAGAGCTCACCGACATCACGGCCGGAGAGCTGGTCGCCGCGACCGCGCATTTGTCCACCCCCGACATCCTCTCGACCGTGCGGGACACCCTGGGGCGCCTCGCCGCCGCGCACGCCTCGCCGGGCCGCACGAGCCACCTCACCGAGGCCGGCTCGGGCGAAACCACCTGGGGCGCCTTCGAGGCCACCTCGGGCGCTTTCGGCGGCGTCGGCACCGGGGGCGGGCGCGCGACCATGGCGGGCGGGCCGGACGACGTCACGCCCGCGCGGGGTCGCCGCGCGCTGCCGTTCGACACCAGGCCCTTCGACCTCACCACCGACGCCACACCCCGCCGCATCGACACGGGCCACGCCGCCGGCACGGACCTCAACGGCACGGGCCACGACTACGGGACCGCGCCCTTCAGCAGCGCCTTCGACAACGTCCCCTACGAGCCCGACTTCGACCGGGACCGGTTCGACTTCACCGACCAGACCGGCCCGATGGAGCGCATCGTGGACACGGACCCGGCGGAGGTCGTCGTCGACACGGGCCCGATGGAGCGCGTCGTCGGCACCGGAACGTTCGAGCGCATCGTCATCCCCGGGGCGACGAGCAAGTTCGACGCCTTCACCCCGACCGGACGCACCAGCACCCCGGCCGCAGGCGCCCAAACCCCGACCGGGCGCACGGGCACCCCGTCCAGGGGCACCCTGGCCGGCGCCGGGGGCACCCCGTCCAGGAACAACCCGACCCGGCACCCGAGCACCCCTGCCGAACACTCGGGCATCGCGGCCGGGCGCCCGGGCAGCCCGGCCACGGGCATCGCAGCCGGACGCAGGGGCATGGGCGGCTCGGCCAGGGCGACGGGCGCCCAGACCAGGGCCACCAGCATCAGCGCCACCTACCAGGGACGGCGGCGAGCCACCGAGGCCGTCGACGAGCTCACCACGTACGCGACCGCGCTTCCCCGAGGCCGCCGCCACCGCCGCGCGACGTCCGACCCGGTCGAGGAGTTCTTCCAGGAGGCCCCGCTGAGGGGCCGCCGCCACCGCGAACTGGTAGGCGCGGGCAGCGCCCCCCAAACCGGCAGAAGGGGCCGCCACCGCGCGTAAACTCCGGGAACCGGAATCGCGCGACTGTCGTTACCCCATTTGCCAATACACCGAAATTTCGGGAAAGCGGGGTCCGTTGTCGCCATCCGTCTTACGCACCGTCCCATTAGGCCTGACCACACTTCTCATCACCACGGGATGCGCCTCCACCCCACCGCAGGAGCCACCCCGGCAATCACCGGCCTATGACTACGGGAACACGTCGGACGACAGCAGCGATCTCGACACTGACATCGACAACGCATACGTCGAGATCTGTCTCAGGAAGAACACGCTGACCAGAACCCGAGAGCAGCCCTGCGACAACGAGGAGCGGGGCTACGCCTGGTGGTTCACCCCTGTGAACAAGACGGTCCCCGCCATCGGGAAGAGGCCGAAGTACGGCAACTTCGACGAACCTTCCGGCGAAATCTACAGAGCCCCCGCAAAAGGCGGCAGAGGCAAACACGTCATGACTCCCGATGACCAGGACAGCGTCGAGATCTGCGTGCGCAAACGCACGCGTATCCGCGTCCGGGACACCCGCTGCGACGACGAAGACAGCGGCTATGTCTGGTACTACATCCCGCTTTCCCGTAAGGTTCCCGCCGTGGGAAAGAAAGCCGCCACCGGCTCTTTCCGCGAATCCATGTACGGCGAGACGTTCAGGGCGGACCCCGGCGGCGGCAAGGGCAGAAAGATCAAAACCGAGGCCCCGGACACCGACACGGACGACCCGGACGTCGCCCTCCCAACGCCCACGCAGACCAGGGCCAGGCAGTGCACCACGGTCTGGGTGGGCAAGGTCATGACTCAGCGCTGTTCGTGACGCCGTATTCGGCGGCGAAGGCGGCCAGGCGTGACACCGCCTCCCGCCCCCGCCGCCACGGGCGCACGATCAGCCGCTCCACCCCCAGCGCCGCCCAGGCGGCCACCTCGTCCGGGGAGCTCAACTCGTACGCGTGCGCCGTCACCGGCACCCCCGCCTCCAGGAGATCGAGCCGCGGCTTGATCGACTCGATCGTGTGCGGCATGCTGATCCACCCGTCGCAGCGGGCGGCCCGGCGCAGCGCGGCGGCCGACTCGCCGCCCGCGAGCACCGGCAGTCGCCGGTGCACGGGTTTGGGTTCGAAGGCGACCTCGGGAAAGGTGTAGAACGCCCCGGCATGGGCGACCAAGGGCTCGCTCCAGAGCCGCCTGACCACCTCGATGGCCTCGTCCAGCCGCGCTCCCCTGTCGTCGAACGGCACCCCGGCCGCCTGCCACTCCCCCCGGTACCAGCCGGCGCCGACCCCGCAGATCGCCCGTCCCGCCGAGAGCACGTCCAGCGTGGCGAACGCGCGGGCCGACACGAACGGATGGCGCAGCCCCAGCAGGTACACCGCAGTGCCGAGCTTGACGCGGGAGGTGAGCGCGGCCAGCCAGCACAGGCACGCGGGGGCGTCGAACAGCGGCGTCGTCGGCTTGATCCCCGGATCGGCCCCACCGGGGTAGGCGGCGAGCGACAGGTCGGTGGCGAAGACGAGGTGCTCGGGCAGCCACACCGACTCGAACCCGAGCTCGTCGGCCGCCACCGCCACGTCCTTCCACGCCGCCGGGTGCAGCAGCCCGAGCGGGACGCCGAACTTCACGGGTACCTCCTCAGGTCGCCGCCGGAGATCGCGGTGCGCAGGCGTTCGCGGTGGACGGCCGTCGTGCCGTACGCGGCCGACAGCGACCACGCCCGCGCGAGCCAGAAGCGCAGGTCGAGCTCCTCGGTGTAGCCGATCGCCCCGTGCACCTGCAGCACCGCCCGCGCTGCCAGCACGGCGGCCTCCCCCGCAGCGGCCTTGGCGGCGCTCACGTCCCGCTCGACCGTGACGGCGGGCCCGCCCACCGAAGCGGCCCGCCCGGCAGCGGCCGCGCGCCCGTCCACGGCCAAGGCGGCCGCGGAACCGTCCACGGCCAGGGCGGCCCGCCACACCAGTGGCGCGGCGAACTCGACGGCCACGGCCACGTCGGCGAGCTGGTGCTTGACCGCCTGGAACGACCCGATCGCCGCCCCGAACTGCGTGCGCGCCTTCGCGTAGGCCACGCTGACGGCCAGCAGTTCCCTGGCGACCCCGATGAGCTGCGCGGCGGTCGCGACAGTGGCCCGCCGCAGCGCCGGCGCGACGCGGACGTCGAGCGGCTCGGACTCGTCGAAGTCCACCGCGAACAGCGGCCTGCACGGGTCCGCCCCCGGCTTGGGCACCAAACGAACGGACTCCCTGGCGACCAGCCGGGGCCCGTCGGCCCGAGCCACCACCAGCAGGTCGGCGAGGTCGGCGTCCGGCGCGTACGTCTGCCCGGGCAGCAGCACGCTGACGCTCACGGCCCCGGAGGCCAGCTTGGGGGTGCCGGGCACCAGGAATGGGGCGGCCACGGCGGTCTCCACGACCGGCCCCGGAAGGCACGCGCGCCCGGTCTCCTCCAGCGCGGGCAGGACGTCGGTCAGCGTCAGCCCCAGCCCGTCGGCCTCGGCAGGCAGCAGCAGTCCGAAGAAGCCCAGCCCGGCCAGCCGGTCCCAGGCGGGCCGGCGTTCGGCGCGCAGGGCGGCCGGCGGGCAGTGCTCACGCAGCACGTCGCGTACGGTCGCCGCGAGGGCGAGCTGGTCGTCGGTGAACCCGAAGTCCGTCATCGCGGCAACCCCAAGACACGGTCGTCGGTGAAGGCCGTCATCGTGGCAGCCCCAGGACGCGTTCGGCGATGATGTTGCGCTGGATCTCGTTCGTGCCCGCGTAGATGGGCCCGGCCAGCGAGAACAGGAACCCGTCCAGCCACGGCGTCTCGCCCGCCCGCTCCCCCAGCAGTTCCATGGCCAGCGCGTGCATCCGCAGGTCCAGCTCGGACCAGAAGACCTTGCTCATGCTGGCCGCCGCCCCGATCTCGGCCCCGGCCGTGATCCGGCGGGCGGTGGCGAAGGTGTGCAGCCGGTACGCCTCCGCCTCCACCCAGCACCTGGCCGCCCGATCGATCAGGACGGGGTCGCCCGATGAGCGGGCCAGCGCGACGAGCCGGTCGGCGGTGGCCAGGAAGCGGCCGGGGCTGCGCAGGGTGAGGCCGCGTTCGGACGAGGTGGTGGCCATGGCGATGCGCCAGCCGTCGCCGATCTCCCCGAGCACCATCGACTGGTCCGCGAACACCCCGTCGAAGTGCAGCTCGGCGAATCCCGGCAGCCCGTCGAGCTGCGCGATGGGCCGGACGGCGACGTCGTCCATGGGGAACATCAGGTATGTCAGCCCTTTGTGCCGCGCCCCCGAGGTGCGGAAGAGGCCGAACCCGTGCGTGGCGTGGGTGGCGCGTGAGCTCCACGTCTTGTGCCCGTACAGGCGCCAGCCGCCGGGCGCGGGCTCGGCCCGGGAGGTGAGCGCGGCCAGGTCGCTGCCGGCCTCGGGTTCCGACCAGGCCTGGGCCCACACGTCGTCGCCTCTGGCCATCCGGGGCAGCCACCGCTCGCACTGCTCGGGCGTGCCGAACCGCATGAGGGACGGCGCCAGCAGGAAGATCCCGTTCTGGGTGACGCGGGCGGGCGCGCCGGCGGCCCAGTACTCCTCCTCGAAGATCAGCCACTCGACGAGGGACGCGCTCCGCCCGCCGTACTCGACGGGCCAGGAGACGACGGACAGCCGCTCGGAGGCCAGCAGCGCCTCCCATTCGCGATGCGCCGCGAACCCCTCAAAGGTGTCCATGGACGGGAGCGATCGCGGGACGTGCGTGCTCAGCCAGTCGCGAACCTCGGCGCGGAAGTCCCGCTCGGCCGGGGAGAAGTCGAGATCCACACTCACCAACCTAGCGCATGCTTGGCATGCTCGCCAGGCCGCCGCCCACGGACATAGTCTGGTGATCGTGCAGGGACTTCTGCTGCGGCTGTCCACGCTCGACGCCGACGCGGAGAGCGCGGTGCGGGTCATCGCCTACTTCGACTCGCTCGTTCGCGACCACGTGAGCGTGCCCGTGCTGCTCACGGCCACGGCCCGCCTGGCGCAGTGCCCGGCCGGCCTGTTCGACGCCGCCACGGGCAGGCGCAGCCGCGGCTCGCAGGACGGCACGATCGACACGCCCTCGGCCTGCCCCGAACCGGTCAGAGAGCTCGGCTCCGGGCTCGGGGCCGTCTGGATGGAACGCGCGGGGCCCGCCCACGGGCTCGACGAGATCGTGCTCGAACGCTTCGCCGCCGCCGCGGAGGTCACCCTCGAACGCGCCGCCGCGCTGGCTCGGGCCGGCCGTGATCCCGCGCTGGTCGAGCTGGCGCTGTCGGCGCGGACCAGCGAGACGGAGCGGGCCAGGGCGCTGCGACTGCTCGGGTTCGGCCCGTCCAGGCCGCTCCAGGCGCTGGCGATCGCACTGCCCGACACGGGGCTGGTCTCGGGGCTGCGCGCGATGGGCCACCACGTACGCGAGGCCAGGATCGGCGACACCGAGGCCGTGCTGGCCACCACGCTGCCCGCCCACCCCGAGCTGCCCCAGGGCTCACGGGTGGGCATCGGTCCAGAGCTGCCCGGCGCGCGGGCGGCCGAGTCATGGGCCGGGGCGCGCACGGCGCTGCGCTTCACCGGCCCGCACGACCGGGTGATGCGCTGGTCGGAGCTGGGCGCACTGGCCCTGTTCGCCGACCTGCCCGAGGCCGCGCTCGCCGAGCTGGCCGACGTCAGGGCGATGGAGCGGCTGGGCGAGGAGGCCCTGCTCGCGGTGCGGGCGCTGTGCCACGCGGGCTCGATCCGCGGCGCGGCGAGCGCCATGCACCTGCACCACAGCTCGATGGCCGCGCGCATCGCCCGCGCCGAGTCGGCGCTCGGTTTCTCGCTCGCCGACTCCGACGGCCGCCTGCGCGCCCACCTCGCCCTCGCCCTACTGCGCCTGCGCGCCAACGTCAGAGACGGTACGCCCGTCTGAGCGCGGCCAGCCTGGCGGTCCTGGCCCGCTTGCTGAGCTCGGCCCCCGGCACCATGCCGTCGAAGCCGTGGAAGGCGCCCGGGTAGAGGTGGAGTTCCGTGGACACCCCCGCCTGCGACAACCGCAGCGCGTAGTCGACGTCCTCGTCCCTGAACACCTCCAGCTCGCCGACGTCGATGAAGGCCGGCGGCAGCCCGGCCAGGTCGCTCGCGCGGGCCGGGGCCGCGTACGGGGGCACGTCGTCGGCGCCGACCCGGTCGCCGAGCAGCGCGGTCCAGCCGAAGAGGTTCGCGGCCCTGTCCCAGACGACGGCCTCGGCGAACTCGTGGCTGGACGGCGTGATGTTGCGGTCGTCCAGCATGGGGCACACGAGAAGCTGGAAGGCGATGTCGGGTCCGCCCCTGTCGCGGGCCAGCAGCACGGTCGCCGCGGCCAGCCCGCCGCCCGCGCTGGCGCCGCCGACGACCAGCCTGGCGGGGTCGATGCCCAGCTCGTCCGCCGACTTGGCGGTCCACACCAGCCCCGCGTAGCAGTCCTCGACCGGCGCGGGATGCGGGTGGTCCGGCGCCAGGCGGTAGTCGACCGAGACGACGACGACCCCGAGCTCCTCGACGTAGCCGATCACCATCTGGTCGTCCATCTCGGGCGAGCCCACGATCATTCCGCCGCCGTGGATCCAGTAGAGCGCGGGGCGGCCCTCGTCGTCACCGGCCGGGCGGTAGATCCGCACGCGGACGTCAGGAGCGCCGTCGGGCCCCGGAACCTGCCTGTCCTCGATCACCACCCCCGTCTCGTTGGCGGGCGCGGCGGCCAGGAACGCGCTGACCTGGGCCCGGTGCCCCGCCAGTTCCTCGAAGGTCAGGGCCGACAGGTCGAACGACGGCAGCGGCGACGCCTCAAGCGCGGCGCGGAGCTCCGGGTCGAGATTGGAGTGGAATGCCATGTGGGTGTCCTTCCACGGTGGACGAACCGTACCCCTAGATCGTCGAATTCGGCCCCGTGCGGCTCAACCGCCATCCGGCGGGGATTGCCCTCCTCACGCCCGCCGTTCGGCGAGGACCTCCAGGACGCCTTCCGCGAGAGGGCCGGCGCTGGCCGGGTTCTGGCCGGTGACCAGGCGGCCGTCCACCACGACCTGGGGCTGCCAGTTGGGTCCCGGCTCGTGCTTGGCGCCCCGCTCCACCAGCGCGTCAGCCAGCAGGAACGGCACGATGTGGGCCACGCCCCGCAGTTCCTCCTCCTCGTTGGTGAAGGCGGCCACCCGCTTGCCCGCCACCAGGTGCGTCCCGTCCGACAGGGTGAGGTTCACCAGCGCGGAGGGGCCGTGGCAGACGGCCGAGACGACGCCGCCCCGCTCGTAGACCTCCCTGCCGACGCGGGCGACGTCCGGGTCGCCGGGGAAGTCCCACACGGTGCCGTGGCCTCCGGCGTAGAGCACGGCATCGTAGCGGGAGGGGTCGACGTCGGCCAGGCGGGCGGTGTCGCGGGCGGCGGGCAGCGCGACGAAGGCGGCCTGGACGGGGTCGGCCGGGTCGTACCCGTCCTGCGGCGGCTCGCCTCCGCGCACGCTGGCCAGGTCCACCTCGTAGCCGGCCCGCTGGAAGAGGTCCCAGGGGTGGGCGGCCTCGGGCACGTAGTATCCGGTGCTCTCCACGCCGCCGAGGTCGTCGTGGCTGGTCAGAACGATCAGGATGCGCTTGGTCATGCCCTCATCATGGCTCGGCCGGTCATCAGCAACAAATCACGAAGTGACCTCTAAGCCATCAGAATAGTGATATGTCGCCCATCTCGCTCGACCTGCTGCGGACCTTCCTCGCCGTGCACAGGACCGGCTCCATCACGGCCGCCGCACAAACGCTCGGCCTGTCGCAGCCCGCGGTGACGGCCCAGGTCAAGACGCTGGAGTCGGCGCTGGACCGGCCGCTGTTCGACCGGCTGCCGCGCGGCGTCGCGCCCACGCCCGCCGCCGACGAACTGGCCCGCCGGGTGGCCCCCGCGCTCGACTCGCTGGATGAGGTGGTGGAGTCGGAGCTGCCCTCGGACGAGGCCGTGCACCTGGGCGGTCCCGCCGAGTTCCTGTGCGAGGTGGTGATGCCGATGCTGGCCCCGCTCGTCCACGACGGACTGCGGCTGCGCACGACGCTCGGCCTGGCCGACGACCTGCTGACCGGCCTGGCCGCCGGACGGCTCGACCTGGTGCTGTCCACGATCAGGCCCCGGCTGCGCGGTGTGCGGGCGGAGCCCGTCTACGACGAGGAGTTCGTCCTCGTCGCCGCCCCCTCGCTGGCCGCCGCCCTGGGGACGAGGGAACCGGCCTCGGCGCCCTTCGTGGCCTACGCCGAGGACCTGCCCATCGTGCGCCGCTACTGGCGAACCGTGTTCGGCCGCCGCCCGTCGATGGCGGCCCAGGTCGTCATCCCCGACCTGCGCGGCGTGCTGAGCGCGGTCAGGGCCGGCATGGGAGTCTCGGTCCTGCCCGCCTACCTGTGCCGCCGCGACCTGGCCGACGGCACCCTCGTGGCGCTGGCCGAGCCGGAAGAGCCGCCGATCAACACCGGCTACCTCGCCGTCCGGTCCGGCGCCCAGGCCAGGCCGGCCGTGGCCAGAGTATGGGCCCACCTCATCCGGGAACTGCGCGCCGCGCCGCCGTTCTAGACACTCCATGAGGCCAGCAGCCGCAACGACTCCTCGCTGAGGCTGCCCGGCTCCGGGTGGAGGGTGTAGAGGCGCTGCCCGTCGTCGCCGGACAAGCCGAATCTCGTAGTACAGCTCCAGCTCCCCCACCACGGGATGCGCGAACCGCTTGACGCCATGGGACACGCCGAGCATGACCCTCTCCGTGCCTGGATACCGGGCCCGCCGATGGGAATGCTGGGCTCATGTGCCATTCCACCGACAGCAGACCGCCGGCGCCGCCGATCCAGGGCGAGGTGGCCTCTCATGAGCTGACCGAGCTGACCTCGGCCGACGGCAACCGCTTCCTCGCCTACCGGGCCGAGCCCGCCGAGCCCAACGGGCGCAGCGTGGTGATCCTGCCCGACGTACGCGGTCTGCACCCGTTCTACCGCGACCTGGCGGTGCGCTTCGCCGAGGCGGGCTTCCGTGCGATCGCGATCGACTACTTCGGCCGCACGGCGGGGCTCGGCGACCGAGGCGCGGACTTCGACTTCATGCCCCACGTCAAGCAGGTCACCAGCGACCAGGTCAGGGCCGATGTGAAGGCGGCCACCGACGAGCTGGACGGCCCGGTCTTCACGGTCGGCTTCTGCATGGGCGGCGCGCAGTCGTGGCGGCAGGCCGCCGAGGGCAACGGGCTGGCCGGCGGCATCGGCTTCTACGGCGCGCTGCGCGCCATCGAGGCGCCGACGACCGGTCCTGGCGCGCCGCTGCTCCTGATCAGGGGCGGGGCCGACACGGTGTCGACGCCGGCGCAGTTCGACGCGTACACGGCGGCGCTCGACCGGGTGGGCACCGAGCACGAGACACACATCTACGAGGGCGCGCCGCACTCGTTCTTCGACCGCTCCTATGGCGAGTGGGCGCAGGCCTGCCAGGACGCCTGGCACCGCATCCTGTCCTTCACCGAACGCCATTCCTAACCGAGGTAGGCGGCCCTGACGACCGGGTCCTGCCTGATCTCGGCGGGCGTCCCCGCGGCGATCACCTTGCCGAGGTCGAGGACGACGATCCGGTCGCAGACGCCCATGACGAAGCCCATGTCGTGCTCGACCAGCAGCACGGTCGTCTCCAGCCCGCGCACGACCTCGCCGAGGCGGGCGGTCTGGTCGGCGTCCAGGCCGGAGGTGGGCTCGTCCAGCAGGAGCAGGGCGGGCCGGTCGGCGAGGGCTCTGGCCAGTTCGACGAGCCGGCGCCGGCCGACGGGGAGCGCGGCGGCGTAGGCGTCGCGCAGCGCGGTGAGCCCGCACAGCTCCAGGACCTCGGCCACGCGTTCGCCGCGCTCGCGGTCGAGCCGCCGCCTGGCCGGCAGGCCGGCCAGGTCGGCGGCGAGCCCGCCACCGCCGCCGCGCCAGTCGAGTGCGGCCAGCACGTTCTCGGCCACGGTCAGCCGGCCGAAGACCTGCGTGCGCTGGAACGTGCGGCGCAGCCCCGCCCTGGCCCGCCTGACCGGTGACACGCCGGTCAGGTCGCGGCCGGCCAGGGCGACCCGGCCCGCGCTCGGCCGGCGCAGCCCCGACACCACGTCGAAGAGCGTGGTCTTGCCCGCGCCGTTCGGCCCGATCACGCCGCAGACCTGGCCCGCGCCGACCTCGAACGACACCTGGTCCAGCGCCCTGACGCCACCGAACGCCACCGACACTCCCTCGACCGCCAGCATGCTCAGCTCACCACCCCGCACGTTCTCGTCCACCAGCATGCTCAGCTCACCCCCAGGTAGGCGGCGGTCAGCCGGTCGCTGTCCACCTCTGACCGCGGGCCGCTCCAGATGACGCGGCCCAGCCGCATGAACGCCACCCGGTCGGCGATCGCCAGCGCCTCGGTGGCCTTCTCCTCGACCAGCAGCAGCGCCACCCCGCGCGCCCGCAACTCGGCGAAGACCTCGAACACCTGCCGCACGACCAGCGGCGCCAGCCCGAGTGACGGCTCGTCGGCGATCAGCACCCGCGGCGGGCGCACCAGCGCGGGGGCCAGGGTGAGGAGCTGCTGCTCACCGCCGGACAGGGCCCCGGCGAGCACGGTGCGGCGCGCGGCGAGGTGCGGCAGCCGTTCGTAGACGGGGGCCGGGTCGGGCAGCCAGGTCCTCAGGTTCTCCTCCACGGTGAGGCCGGGGAAGACGCCGCGTCCCTCCGGCGCGAGCAGGATGCCCGCCCGCGCCCTGCGGTGGGCCGGCCAGGCGGTGACGTCCGCGCCGTCCAGCAGCACCCTGCCGCGGGTGACGGGCAGGTCTCCGGCAGCGACCGCGCAGGTGGTGGACTTGCCCGCGCCGTTCGCGCCGAGCAGCGCGACGACCTCGCCGGGGCGGACGGTCAGGTCTACGCCGCGCAGCACGGTGCTGTCCGCGTACCCGGCCACGACGCCCTCCAGGGTGAACAGCGCGGGGGCCGCGCGCTCCCCCGTGGGCGCCGCCTCCGCTACGGACGCCGCCTCCGCTTCGGGCTCGGCGCGGCGCCGCGACCGGCGGAGCTCGGCGAACTGGGTGAGCACCCCGTCCGGATGCTTGGCCAGGATCATCCCGCCGGCCCCGAACAGGATGGCCCCCACGTGCGCGGAGACGTCCCAGTCGGCCAGCAGTTCGGGGACGACGACCGCGATGAGCCCGCCGAGCACCGCGCCGCCGATCCGCCGGACACCCTGCAGCACCACCACGGCCAGCCACACGAACCCGGAGAACGCCGGCAGGTCGGTCGCGGTGATCGAGCCCTTGGAGATCGCGAACAGCACCCCGCCGAGCCCCGCGATCGCCGACGCCAGCACGAACAGCATGATCTTGGTGCGGGGTCCCGAGAGCCCCGACGTCGTGGCCGCGGCGGGGGCCGAGCGCACGGCCAGGATCGCCCTGCCGGAGGCCGACCTTTCGAGGTTGCGCACCAGCCAGGCGACGACCCCGATCAGCACGAGCAGTACCACCACCCGCACCCGGGGGTCGGAGGTGTCGGCGAAGCCGAACCCGAGCGCGGGCAGCGACCAGCCGATGGTCCCGTTACTGAAGGCGTCCACCTGGAACAGCACCTGGTCGGCCAGCAGCGCCACGGCCAGCGTGGCCAGCGTCAGCACCCGCCCGCCCAGCCGCAGCGCGGGCAGCGCCACCAGCATCCCGACGGCGCCGGCCGCCAGCACCCCGAGCACGATCGCCACGGCGAACGGCAGCCCGGACGCGAACGCCCACCCGCAGGTCAGCGCCGCCATGGAGGCGAAGGCGGCCTGGGCCAGGTTGACCATGCCGCCGATCCCCGTCACCACGACGAACGAGCAGAAGATGAGCGCCAGCACGAGCCCCTGCGCGGCCACGCCCGCGTAGTACTCCGGCGCGGTGAAGGTGAAGACCAGCAGCGCGGCCAGCCCCGCGGCCCATGGGAGCCTGCGCCGCCAGGGCGGCAGCCCCGTTGAATAATCCGACAACAGTGCGTCCTCGGCCGCGCTGCCCGCGACCCGGTCGCGCGCCCTGTTCAGCAGCACGAGGCCGGCGAAGAGCAGGATCGCCGGCACGGCCGTGCGCAGCCCGGTGACCTCTTCGAGGAAGTCGGTGTAGCCGGCGACCAGGTTCTGGACCACGCCGAGCGCGAGCCCGGCCGCGAACGTCCAGGGGATCGAGCGCAGCCGCCCGAACACCGCCGCCGTGGCAGAGGCGAACAGCAGCACCGTGTACGCGGTCGCGTCCAGCCCGAGCACGGACACGGCCAGCACCCCGGCCAGCCCCGCCAGGCCGGAGCCCAGCATCCACGCCAGCGCCGAGGTCGCGTCGGCGTCGATGCCCCGGAGCGTGGCCAGGCGGCGGCGGTCCACGGAGGCCCGCATGCGCAGGCCGTAGGGTGTGTGCCGCATGAACGCCCACAAGCCCGCCGCGGCCAGCGCCGAGAAGGCGAACGTGATGAGCTGGTCGGTGTCGAGCCGCACGCCGAGCACGTCGAAGCCGGCGGCCGGGTGCGGGCCGACGCCGCGCGGCAGCGCGGTCGCGTCCGCGGGCGGCAGCCCGGCCAGGTCCACGACCAGCAGGCCGAGCGCGGGCAGGGCGATCGTGAGCCCGATGGTGGCGACGATCTGCGCGGTCTCCCCCGCCTGGGCCAGGCCCCGGAACATGGCCCTGTGCAGCGCGTAGCCGAGCGCGGGCGCGAACAGCACGACCGCGATCAGCGCCGACAACCACGCCGGCAGCTCGGCGGCCACGTTGAGCTCGTAGAACAGCAGGGCGGACAGGAAGCCGAGCGCGCCGTGGGCGAAGTTGAACACCCCGGTCGCCGCGTACGACAGCGTCAGCCCCGACCCCATGATCGCGAAGACGGCCCCGGTGACCAGGCCGCTGACGACGTATTCGACGATCATTTGAGCGGCACGTTGTCGAAGCACTTCATGTTCTTGGCCACCTGGAAGGCGCCTTTCTCCAGTTTGACCAGCGCGCCGCAGCCGTTCGGCTCGGTGTGGTCCTTGGGGTACTGGATCCTGCCGAAGCCGGCGTTCTCGTAGGCGTAGGAGCCGTTGCCCGTGGCCAGGAACCTCTCCCTGGTGAGGTCCTTGCCGGTCTTGTCCAGCATGTCGAGGAAGATGTCGGCGGCCCAGTAGCCGATGGCCAGGTGCTGGGTCAGCCGCGTGCCCGGGGCGACCTTCTCGACGTCCTGTTTGAGCTGCGCGATCTCGGGGGCGCTCGACTCGAACGGCTCGAACATCGGCGCGGCGATCACGCCCTCCAGGGCCTGTGCGGTGGCCGGGTCCTGCAGGATGGCGACGTCGTAGCTGGTCGCGTCCGTCAGCATGCCCTGGTAGCCGGCCCGCTTGAGCGCCGCGTAGAGGCCGACGTTGAACTTGGTGCCGGCGATCACCGAGACGACGACGTCAGGGGCCCGGCCGCCGTTCGAGGTCATGATCTTGTTGACGTACGGGAGCCAGTCGGGTGGTGGCGCGGCCGCCGGCAGTCCGGAGTTCACGCCGACCAGCTTGAAGCCGGCCGCGGTGAACGACTGCGAGATGGTGGTGCCGCCGTACTTGCTGCCGCTGGAGTCGGAGGTCTGGACGTAGACGCTCTTGCCCTCGGCGCCGCCGAGCAGTTCGGCCACCTGTCTGCCCCACCACGTCTGCGAGCCTGCGCCCTGTTTGGGTGCCAGGCAGCCGTTGTAGCCGAACCCGGTCTTGGTGCCGCACCACTGCGGGCCCGTGGCCCAGCCGAACCACGGCACGCCCTGCTGTTCCAGGAAGGCGGCGCCGCCGAAGTTGGGGGCGTGCACGGGCACGAGGGCGAACACCTGGTCCTTCTGCACGAGTTTCTTGGCCGCGGCGTCGCCCTTGGCCGCGTCCTGGGCGTCGTCCTCTGCGCCGAGGAACTCGATCTTCCGTCCGTGCACGCCGCCCGCCGCGTTGGCCCGTTCGAACCTGGCCTTGGCGCCCACTTCCGCGTCCTTGGTCGAGTAGCCGCTGGCGCTGGTCTTGGTCAGCACCCCGCCGATCTTGATCGTCGTGTCGGTCACGCCTGGAGCGGCCGTGCCGTCTGCGCCCTTCTGCTGGGCCGCGCACCCGGCGACGAGCAGCGCCACCATGAGCACCACCGGGCCCCGCCGTACCATGCCGGCCTCCTTGTGATTTGGCCTAGCGCTCGCTTGGTTTTGCGCCGAGCGTAAATTCGCCGGGAAAGGGTGTCAACGCCCCCCGAGCAATCGCTTGCTCACGATTTCCCGCCGGGTTACCGTGTGGCGCATGCTGATGCGCGCGGCCGTCCTGACCGGTTTCCACGCCCCCATGGAGATCCGCGAGGCCGAGATCGCCGACCCGGGCCCCGGCGAGGTCCGCGTCGCGATCAAGGCGTCGGGCGTGTGCGGCTCCGACCTCAAGGCCATCGACGGCAAGAGCCCGGTGGTCCCGGGGCCGCCGTTCATCCTCGGGCACGAGAGCGCCGGCGTGGTCGAGAGCGTCGGCGCGGGCGTCACCGCCGTCAAGCCCGGCGACCACGTCATCATCGCGATGAACGGCCCATGCGGCCGGTGCCGGCAGTGCGGGGCGGGCCGCTTCCACCTGTGCTCGGGGCCCGTCCGACTGCGGACGATCATGGGCGGTTCCCCCAGGGTCACCGTGGACGGCCAGGAGACCCGCCGTTTCATCGGCATCGGGTCGTTCGCGGAGTACGCGGTCGTCACCGAGCCCATGTGCGTAAAAATCGCGAAAACCGCGCCCTTCGACGTCATGTGCCTTCTGGCCTGCGGCGTCGTCACCGGCGTCGGCGCGGTCACGAACGTCGCCCGCGTCCCGGCCGGAGCGAGCGTCCTGATCGTGGGCTGCGGCGGCGTCGGGCTCAACGTCATCCAGGGCGCCCTGCTCGCGGGCGCCACCACGATCGTCGCCGCGGACGTGGCCGACCAGAAACTCAAGCTGGCCGCGCGATTCGGCGCCACCCACTCGATCCTCGTCGACGACCTCCCGCGCCAGGTGAACGACCTGGTCAAGGGCGGCGTCGACTACGCCTTCGACGCGACGGGCGCCCCCGGCGTGCTGGCGGCCGCGTTCGCCTCCACGCAGCCCGGCGGCACCACGGTCATGGTCGGCAGCCCGCCCGGTGGCCACCCCATGGAACTGGACACGGGCCTGCTGTTCTCCTCCCGCCGCCTCATGGGCACCCAGGGCGGCGACGCCGCGCCCCACCGCGACCTGCCCATGCTCGCCGAGCAGTACCTGCGGGGCCGGCTCGACCTCGACGGCCTGATCTCCGAACGCCTGCCGCTCGACCGGATCAACGAGGCCGTGGAGCACGTCAGACAGGGCACCGTCGCGCACACGGTGATCACCTTCTGACTATTCTGGCCAGATGTCCTACCCCGACCCGCGATACTTCGGCGAAACCGGCGAGCTCAACGGCATCCTGCGCCAGAACTCCGAGCCCGACCTGAAGATCGGCACCGGCACGCAGGTGCACTACCTCGCCACCGGCGCCTCCACCAACGGGGCCTTCGGCCTCTACCGGTGGGAGATGGGCCCGCGCCCGTCGGGCCCCGCCCCGCACTTCCACCGGACGATGACCGAGTCGTTCTACGTGCTGTCGGGCACGATCCGGCTCTACGACGGAGACAGGTGGGCCGACGGCCGTCCGGGCGACTTCCTGTTCCTGCCCGAGGGCGGCATCCACGCCTTCCGCAACGAGTCGGGCGAGCCCGCCACGATGCTGATCCTCTTCACGCCCGGCGCGCCGCGCGAGGGGTACTTCGAGGCGCTGGCCGAGATCGCCGAGACCGGCCGCGAGCTCACCCCGCAGGAGTGGACGGAGCTCTACGCCCGTCACGACCAGTACATGGTGTGAAACCGCTGGAACGAGATGTAGTCATTCCCTTACCGTGAGCGACGGAACGTTCCACGAGGAAGGGAGACGCCCGGTGCGCGTCAGAGGAGTCACCATGGCCGGCCTGCTCACGGCCCTGTCACTGACCGGCCCGCACGCCCAGGCCGCCGAGGCCAGGCGCCTGTACGACTTCGCCGCCCAGGGCGTGATCATCTGGAGCGAGCCCTGGGCCGGCTCCACCCGCGCCGGCCTCGGCTACCCCGGCCAGGGCTTCGTCTCCGACTACTCCGAGGAGCACGACCTCTACCGGTGCGGCGACTTCGACGCCACCCTGTGGTACCACGGCCACAACGCGACCACGGCCGTCGTCGGCTGGGTCCCGGGCTGCAACCTCGCCGACCCCGATTAGACCCCGAGCGTGACCGGCTCCGCGCGACGGGGGGCGTCGGCCTGGTCGTCGTCCTCCTCGTGCCCCTCCACCGACAGGTTGGGCAGGATGCGGTCCAGCCAGCGGGGGCACCACCAGTTCGCCCTGCCGAGCAGCACCATCGTGGCCGGCACCAGAAAGCCGCGGATGATCGTCGCGTCCACCGCGATCGCCACCGCCAGCCCCACCCCGAACGTCTTCACCATCGCGTCCGGATAGGCGATGAACGCCACGAACACGGCCACCATGATCAACGCGGCCGAGGTGATGACCCGCCCGGTCGAGCCGAGACCGTCGGCCACGGCCCTGGCGTTGTCGCCGTGCCGCCCGTACGCCTGCCGCACCGCCGTCAGCAGGAACACCTCGTAGTCCATCGACAGCCCGAACAGCACCGCGAACAGCATCAGCGGCACATAACTCTCGATCGGCACGGAGAAGAACAGCGTCTGCAGGTACGACCCGCTCTGCGGCGGGTCCATGCCCACCAGCCCGCTGCCCAGCCCGATCGAGAACACCATGGCCAGCGCCCCGAACGCGGCCCCGAGCGAGACCAGGTTCATCACCGCGGCCTTGACGGCGACCACGGGCGCGCGGAAGGCCAGCAGGAGCAGGAACGCGCTGAGCAGCACCACCACGGCGATGACCAGCGGGGTCCGCTCCGCCATCCGGTCCCCGGCGTCGGTCAGCCCGGCGACCTTCCCTCCGACGTGCACGTCGATCCCAGGCAGCGCGATGGCCCTGATGTGGCGTACGACATCGGCGGTCCGGCTGTCACTGGGGGCGTAGTCGGGGACGGTCTGGAGAAGAACCGAGCGGCCGGAGGTGTTCACCTTGGGGTCGGCGACGTGCGCGACGCCGTCCACGGCCTTCACCTCGCGGACGAGCTGGTCCACGATCGGGTCCTTCGGCCCTGCCACCTTGGAGGGCAGCTCGGCGACCACGATCAGCGGGCCGTTGCTGCCTGGGCCGAATCCGGTGGCCATCAGCTCGTAGGCCCGGCGCGGCTCCGAGCCCTGCGTGCCGTAGCCCTCGTCGAGCGGCCCCAGCTTCAGCGCCAGGGCGGGCGCGGCGAGCGCGGCCAGGACGATCCCGCTGGCCAGCAGCACCCGCCACGGGCGGCGCGCGACCCAGGACCCCAGGCCCGCCCAGCCGCTGCCCGACGAACCGCCGCCGCGCAGGAACGGCACCTTGAGGGCGTTGACGCGGTGGCCGAGCAGCCCGAGCAGGGCGGGGACGAGGGTGATCGAGGTGAGCACGGCGGCGACGACGGAGATGCCGGTGACCCAGCCCAGTGTCGCCAGCAGCGGGAAGCCGGCCAGCATCAGCGCGCTCAACGCGATGATCACCGTGCCGCCCGCGAAGACGACGGCCCCGCCCGAGCTGGCCACGGTACGGCGTACGGACTCCACGACCGGCACCCCGTCGGCCAGCAGCTTGCGATGGCGCGACAGCAGGAACAGCGCGTAGTCGATGCCCACGCCGAGCCCGATCATCGTGGCCATGATGCCGGCCTGCTTGGGCATGTCCACCACCCAGCCGAGCAGCCCGATCAGGCCGAGCCCCGAGGCGACGCTGATCAGCGCCGCGAAGATCGGGATCATCGCGGCCACCAGCGTCCCGAACGCGATCACCAGGACGAGCAGCGCGCAGATCACGCCGATGATCTCGCTGGGCCCGGTCTTGATCTCCTTGTCGGCGGGGGTGGAGCTGTCGGCGGGCACCACTTCGAGCCCGGCGGCCCGCGCCGGTTGCGCGGCCTTCGACAGGGCCTGGGTGGTTTCGGCGATCTTGTTGCCGTCGTGGCCCTGCATGCGGATGCCGATGAGCCCGATCTGCAGGTTGGAGGAGATGCCGCCCATGCGGAAGGGGGTGTCCACCGCGACGACGTGGGGCATGCCCCGCAGCCGCTCGACGGCCTGCTCGACGGCCCGTTTGCGGGCGTCCTCGATGAGCGGCCCGTCGGGGGAGTACACGAGCAGTTGCACCGTTCCGCCGGTGGCGTAGCCGGGCCCGAAGCCCTCCTTCATGAGGTCGTGCGCGCGCTGCGCGTCGGTGCCGGGGATGCTCGCGTCGTTGCTGGTGGGGCTGGGGAAGGCGAGGTTCGAGCCCATCAGCGCGGCCGCCGCGACCACCCATAAGACCAGGACGATACGTCCATGACGGGCGCACCAGCCGCCCAGCCGTCCCAGCAACCGCGTCATCGTTCGCCCCCACCTCGACGGCCGTCCTGTACGGTCGTACAGAAATACGATAAAACGGGAAATACCGGAAGGCTGTCTCCCGCAGGGAAATGAGACGATGACCACAGCCGACGACACCCGCACCCGGATCCTGGCCGCCGCACGAGAGCTGTTCGCCGAGCGCGGCTACGCGGCCACCTCCCTGGCCGACATCGCCGCCGCGGTCGGCCTGACCAAGACCGCCGTCGCCTACCACTTCCACCCGAAGGACCGCCTGGCCGCCGAGTTACTGTCCCCGGCGGCCGGCGACATGTGCGCGCTCCTCGACACCGACTACGCCGACCGGGCGGCTTTCGTCGAAGCACTGGTCGGCTTCGCGGTGCGCTACCGCTCGGTGATCCGCCTGTTCATGGAGGACCTGGCCGCCGCCGACGACACCACCGCGCCCGGCACCGAACGCGCGACGGTCGGGACGTTCAGGGACGAGATCTACGCCAAGCTCGTCGGCCCCGACCCCGACCCGGAGACCAGGCTCAAGAGCTGGGCCCTGCTCGGCGCGCTGCAGTGGGGCGCGGTCAAGACGACGGACCTGCCGGAGGAACAGGTCAGGGCCGTTCTTCTGGAAGCCGCCCGCACCCTCTAGCATGCTCGACATACGTGAATGGGTTACATAAGTGGAGTCGTAATGGTCACTCTCGCCGTCGTCGGCGCGGGCTCACGGGGCACCTCCTATGCCCGCCACGCTGTCGGAACGGGAAGGGCGCAGGTGGTCGCGGTGGCCGACCCGCTCGACAGCCGCCGCGCCAGGTTCCCCGAAGCCGCCCACTACGCCGACTGGCGCGCCCTGGCCGCACTCCCCCGCCAGGCGGACGCGGTGATCATCGCCACCCAGGACAGAGACCACGTCGAGCCCGCCGTGCGCTTCGCGGAACTGGGCTACGACATCCTGCTGGAGAAGCCGATGGCGGTCTCGGAGGAGGACTCCCGGACGATCGTCGCCGCCGCGGAGCGCTCCGGCGCGATGTTCGCCGTCTGCCACGTGCTGCGCTACACGCCGTACACGCGGACGCTCAAGTCGCTGCTCGACTCCGGCCGGATCGGCGACATCGTCAACGTCCAGCACCTGGAGCCGGTCGGCTGGTGGCACCAGGCGCACTCGTACGTGCGCGGCAACTGGCGGCGCAGCGACGAGTCCACGTTCATGCTGCTGGCCAAGTCCTGCCACGACCTCGACTGGCTGGTCCACCTCACCGGCAAGCAGGTCACCCGGGTCTCGTCGTTCGGCGGCCTCATGCACTTCCGCCCCGAGAACCGCCCGGCGCAGGCCGCCGACCGCTGCCTGGACTGCGTGGTGGAGGCGCGCTGCCCGTACTCGGCCACGCGCATCTACCTGCCGCTGGCCGGCCGCGACTCCTGGCCGCTGTCGGTGCTCACCGACGACGTCTCCGAGCAGGGCGTGATCGAGGCGCTCAGGACCGGCCCGTACGGCAGGTGCGTCTACGACTGCGACAACGACGTGGTCGACCACCAGGTCGTCAACATGGAGTTCGAGGGCGGCACGACCGCGTCCTTCACCATGACCGCGTTCACCCCGGCACAGCACCGGCAGACCCGCGTCTTCGGCACCCGCGGCTCGATCGAGGGCGACGGCGACCGCCTGACCGTCTTCGACTTCGTCACCGGCCGGGCCGAGATCGTCGAGACCCGCCCGACGGGCGACTCGACGGCCGGAGGCGGGCACGGGGGCGGCGACGAAGGGCTGGTCGAGGCGTTCCTGACCGCAGTCGCCACCCGAGACCGCACCTCGATCCTGTCCTCGCCCGGCGAGAGCCTGCACAGCCACCTCATCGCCTGGGCCGCCGAGAGGTCGCGACTGAACGGCGAGACCGTCACCCTGGGATGAACCCAACGGTCGGCGTGGCCGCTACTCGCCGGGGATCGAGGCCGTGGGGGTCTCGGTGGGCTCGTTGGGGTCGGGGTCCGGCTGGCCCGGCGTGCCGACGACGAGCGTCACCGCGGCTCCCGTCGCGGCGCAGCCGGGCGGCAGGCTCTGGCTGAGGATCGTGCCGACCTTCGACTCGTCCTCGACGACCTGCCCGATCGTCCGCACCGTGAAGCCGGCCGCGATCACGGCGGCCCTGCCGTCCGCCCGTGACCGGCCCACGACGGACGGCACGGTGGCGCCCTGGCGCGACACCGTGAGCCCCACCGGGGTTCCGCCTGGGACGCGGCGGCCCGCCTGCGGGTCGGTGGACAGCACCTGGCCGTCGGGCTGCGGCGAGCAGGAGCGGGTGACGGCGCCCACCGCCAGCCCCGCGCCGGTCAGCGCCGCCTCGGCCGCCTTGCGCTGCTGCCCCACGACCGACGGCACGGGCAGGCCCGCCGAGACCTGCAGCGAGACCGTGCTGCCCCGGTTCACGACCGTGCCGGAGGCGGGACTGGTGCCCAGGACCTGGCCGATCTTCCGTGGCGAGTCGAGCTTGGCGACGGCCCCTGGCACGAGCCCGGCCCGCCTGATGGCCTTGGTCGCCGCCCCCTTGTCCAGCCCGGTCAGCATCGGCACCCCCACCGTCACCGGGCGTGCCACGGGCGGGCCGGCGGTGGGCTTGCCTTCGCCCTGCGTCCCCGGGGTGGTCCTGATCGGAGCCGAGGTGGCCGTCGGCGGCGGGGACGACGCCGGATCGGGCTGGGACGGCGACTGTGCGCCCGGCGGCCGGGCCGCCTGCGGGATCTCGCCGCCTCCGCCGTCCTTGTCGGAGATCAGTATGGTGACCAGCACCGTGACCGTGACCAGCAGCGCCGCGCAAACCGCCAGAACCGCTCTGAGCCAGGCGCCTCTGGGTTCGCCCTCGGGCACGCCGGCTTCCGTGCCGGGCACGGACGGCGTCCCCGGTAAGAAACCGGGCAGCCGGTACCCGCCGGACGCCCCCGTGGCCTCCGGCTCGGCCAGGGGCGAGCGGGCCTCTGATGTCGGCGGCCCGTGTTCGGGTGCCGACGGCCGGTGCTCGGGTGCCGACGGCCGAGGACCTGACATCGACGGCCGGGGCTCGGGCACCAGCGGCGGCGTGACCCGCAGGATGTGCGCCGGTGGCGAGCTCAGTACCTCCGGCGGCACCGCGTCCGACTCCCCCAGCAGCTCGAACAGCAACTCCCTGCTCGTCGGACGGTTGCGCGCGTCCTTGTCCAGGCAGGCGTCGACCAGCGTGCGCAGCCGCCCTTCCAGCAGCCCCAGCTCGGGCGGCGCGGTCAGGATGCGGTGCAGCACGGGCGCCACCGAGTCCTGCCCGAACGGCGCCGTGGCGTTGGCCGCGAAGCACATCGTCGCACCCCACGAGAACACGTCGGCCGCGCCCGTGACGAGCGAGGCCGTGATCTGCTCGGGCGCCATGTACGCCGGGGTCCCCACCCCGCGCCCGCTCACCGTGGCCGCCGCGTCCAGCGCCTTGGCCAGGCCGAAGTCGATCACCCGTGGCCCGTCGGAGCCGAGCAGCACGTTCTGCGGCTTGAAGTCGCGGTGCACGATCCCCGCCCGGTGGATGGCGGTCAGCGCGGTGGCGGTGCCGACCGCCAGCCGTTCGAGCGCGCCGCCGCGCCGGGGGCCGGTGAGCGCGACCTCTCGTTGCAGTGAGGGGCCGTCCACGTACTCGCTCACGATGTAGGGCCGGCCCTCGTCGAACCCGGCGTCGACCACCTGGGCCGTGCAGAACCTGGCCACGTGTTTGGCCAGCTCCACCTCACGCAGGAACGCCGCCCGCTCGTCCCCCACGGGGCCGTGCAGGAGCTTGACCGCGTACGTCTGCCCGCTCCTGGAACCGAGGAACACCGCGCCCTGACCGCCCTCGCCCAGCCGCCCGGAGAGCGCGTACTCCCCGAGTCGCTGAGGGTCCCCCGTTCTGAGCGGCTGCGCCGTTGGCACGGGGCGCCTCCCCTCGCCGCCACCCCTTCTTGTTTCCTACTGAAAGCAACAGGCCGCCTACAGTCAACGGTGCTCAGGGCAATCGCTGCCTGACCGTGACACAGCAGGTCAAGAGGCGCGGGCAACCGTGCCCGAATACGTCACTTCGTCCTTACCCTCGCGCGTCACCTTGATGACCATCTGGCTTGAGTCGGGCGTCGGGAACATGCGTAACGTCCCGCGATAGCACTGTTCGCCCTGGACCTGGTCGAGCGTGAAGATTGTGCCGCCTTCCTCGCCGGCCAGCCGCCCGGAACAGTGCAGGTCCGCGCCCCATCGCAGCTCCCCGCCGTCGCCGGCCAGGCGCAGTTCGACGGGGAAGACCCGGCCGGCGGTGAGGTGCTCAACCGAGCCCGTCCAGGTGCCGTCCAGCCCCGGCGTCTGCGCCCCGCGCAGCCACCACACGAACCCGGCCACCGCCATGACCAGCCCGGCCGCCACCGCGGCGAGCCGCCAGGTGCGGATCGGCCGCCGGCTCGGCGTGGCGGCCCTGACGGCGGCCTCCGCCTCCGCCTGCGCCGCCGCGGCGATCTGGGGAGCGGTGATCGCGGGGAAGCTCGTCGTCGGGTCAGGATCCGTGATCACGCCTGGACGGGCTTCTGACGCGCCGAGCCCGGCGATCCCTCCGGGACGTACGGCGACGGGCTGCGTGGCCTTCCTGCCGATGGCGGCCATCGCGCCCGACGACAACACATCGCTCCCCACGCCCTGCCCGAGCAGCCGCCGCAGCACCTCCTCGGCGTCCGGCCGCTCCCCCGGCTCGGGCGCCAGGCAGGTCTCCACGATCTCCCGCAGCCGCCCGCCCAGAACCCCCAGGTCCGGCTTGCCGTACAGGATCCGGGCGAGCACCTCCTGGGGGGTGTCGGCCGTGTACGCGTGCCGCCCGGTGGCGGTGAACGCGACGGTCAGCCCCCAGGCCCACATGTCGGCGGCCGGCCCGGCGGTCTCGCCCTTGAGGCGCTCGGGCGCCATGTAGGCGGGGGTGCCGACGGGCACGAGGCCCGCGGTGGCGGCGGCGTCCGCGAGCCGTGAGACGCCGAAGTCGATCACTCGCGGCCCGTCGATGCCGAGCAGCACGTTGCCCGGCTTGAAGTCCCGGTGCACCACCCCGGCCCGGTGGATCGCGCCAAGGGCGGTGGCGGTGCCGATGGCCAGGCGGTCGAGGGAGCCGCCCTGGCGGGGGCCCTGGTTGTTGACGTGCTCGCGCAGCGAGGGGCCCTCGACGTACTCGCTGACCAGGTAGGGACGGTCACCCTCCAGGTCGGCGTCGAGGAGCTGCGCCGTGCAGAACGCCGCCACCCTGCGCACGGCCTCGACCTCGCCGAGGAACCTGCGGCGCACGTCGGAGTCCGCTGACACGCTGGCGTGCAGCAGTTTGACCGCGACCTGCGCGCCCTGCGGGGAGCGGCCGAGGAAGACGACACCCTGGCCGCCCTGGCCGAGTCTGCGTGACAGCCGGTACGCCCCCAACTGTCGCGGGTCATCGGCGCGAAGCTCGGACATACCCCGCAATTATGCCCGCCAAACGATCACAGGGTGGCTCAGATGAGCGCGGCGTATCGATCGAGAAGCGGAAGAACCACCTCGGCGGGGCCGCTCGGCAGGGTGGCCACCGCCTCCTCGACGCCCAGCCCGGCGAAGTAGTCGAGCTTGTCCTTGGTGGGCCGCGTCCCGAACGGGATCACCTTGGCCATCGGCCTGCCCGTCTTCTCGCACGCCTCGCGCAGCGCGGGCAGCGCCGCCTTGATCCCGTGGCCGCCGATCGGCATCCAGCCCTCGGCGTACTCGGCGACCTGGGCGAACAGCTTCGGCCCCGCCGCGCCGCCCACGTACACGGGCAGGTCGCCGCCTACCGGCTTGGGCCAGGACCAGGACGGCTCGAACCCGTCGAAGGCCGCCACCTCCTCCCGCCACAACGCCCGCATCGCCAGGACGTTCCGCCTGGTCGCCTCGCGCCGCCGGGCGTACGGGACGCCGTGGTTCTCGATCTCCTCGACATTCCAGCCGAAGCCGACCCCGACCACCACCCGCCCGCCCGAGAGGTGGTCGAGGGTCGCGACGGCCTTGGCGGTCACGATGGGGTCGCGCTGGGCGGCGAGCAGGATGCCGGTGCCGAGGCGCAGTCGTTCGGTCGCGGCGGCGGCGAAGGAGAGGGCGACCAGGGGGTCGAGCGTGTGCTTGTACTCCTCGGGCAGTTCGTCCTGCCCGGCCGCGGGGGGCGTGCGGCGTGAGACGGGGATGTGGGTGTGCTCGGGCACGTAGAGGGAGTCGAAGCCGCGTTCCTCCGCCGCTCTGGCCAGGTCCCGGATCGGCATGCCCCGGTCGGTGACGAACATCGTGACGCCGAGCCTCATCCAACCCTCCCGCATCGTCAACCAAGCGATTGCTCGGCTAAGATTTCCAGAGTACCTTGCAGAAGACCGTCCGTGGAAAGAGGTTCCCGGTGAAGTTTTCTATCTTCCTGAATCCGCAGATTCCAGGCTCTGGATACGCGGCCGAGGAGAACGCCAAGGCCAGACGTCCCATCGGGCGCGACACCGAGTCGTACCAGAGGCTGCTGCACGAGGTGCGGGAGATAGCCGTGCACGCCGACCAGGTCGGGTTCGACGCGCTGATGATGACCGAGCACCACTTCCACTCCGAGGGCATGGAGTTCTCGGTCAACCCGCTGATGTTCCTCACCGACCTCGCCGCCAGGACCGAGCGCATCCTGCTCGCGCCGCTCGGGCTGGTCCTGCCCGCCTGGGACCCGATCAGGGCGGCCGAGGACGTGGCGCTGCTCGACCAGTTCTGCAAGGGGCGGCTGCGACTGGGGGTGGCGCGGGGCTACCAGAACCGCTGGATGAACGTCCTCGGCCAGCGCTGGCAGGCGGCCGCCGCCCGTTCGGACGGCTCGGCCAGCGACACCCGCAACTTCGACGTCTTCGGCGAGGTCCTGAAGATCATGAAGCTGGCGTGGACGCAGGAGACACTCCGCTACAAGTCGGACGTGCTGGACTACCAGGTGCCCTTCCCCTACGAGGGCATCGAGGGATGGCCGGCGCAGGAGTGGACCAGGACGTTCGGGGCGCCCGGCGAGCTCTCCGAGGACGGGAAGGTGCAGGCCGTCTCCGTCTGCCCCCGTCCCTACCAGAACCCCCACCCCGAGCTGTGGCAGCCGTTCACGATCTCGGACCGCTCGGTCATCAGGGCCGCCCAGGAGGACATCCTGCCGTGGCTGTTCACCCCCAACCCCGACGACCACGCCGCCAAGGCCAAGCTCTATCAGGAGGAGTCCGCCAAACAGGGCCGCCACTACAAGCTGGGCGAGCACACCGGCATCCTCAAGATCGTCGGCATCGCGGACACCACCGAGCAGGCCATCAACACCTTCGGCCGCAGCATCCCCAAGGACTTCGCCGCCTTCTTCGGCCCCTTCGGCTACCTCGAGGTGCTGCGTAAGAACGAGGACGAGAAGCACAAGCCCATCTCCCCCGAGAAGGGCGACGCCAAGCGGATGAACGACGTGGAGATGGCGTTGTTCGGCACCCCCGACGACGTCAAGCGCGGCATCCAGCGCATGCTCGACCGGATGCCCGACCTGGAGTGGTTCGGCCTGTACATGCAGGGCCAGCAGGGCGTGCTGCCGCTCGACACGGTCAAGCGGAACCTGGAACTGTTCGCCACCAAGGTCGCACCGGAGTTCCGATGAAGATCTGGCTGGGGGCCTCGTTCGTCGACACCGGGCAGTTCGTGGAACTGGCGCGGGCGGCCGAACGGTGCGGATTCGACACGCTGACGCTGTCCGACCATCTCTTCTACGCCGACTTCGCCTCGCCCTACCCGTACTCCCGCTCGGGACGGCCGCGTTGGGACGCGCGTACGCACTGGCCCGACGTGTGGGTGACGATCGGCGCCATGGCGGCCGTGACCACCTCGCTGCGGTTCTCCCCCAACGTCTACATCGCTCCCGCGCGCGACCTGTTCACCGTGGCCAAGCAGGTGTCCACGGCGGCGGTCCTGTCCGGCGACCGCGTGACGTTCGGCGTGGGCGTGGGATGGTGCAAGGAGGAGTACGTCGGGACCGGCCAGGACTTCCACACCCGCGGACGGCGCCTGGACGCCATGCTGCCGACGCTGCGCGCCCTGTGGTCCGGCGAAACGGTCACCCTCGACGGCCTGCCCGCGCTTTCGATCTCGCCGACCCCCGCCGGGAGCATCCCGGTGTACGTCGGCGGCGACAGCGAGGCGGCCCTGCGGCGGGCGGCCCGGCTCGGCGACGGCTGGATCGGCAACCGCATCTACACCGAGGAGCAACTCGACCCCGTACTCGACTCGTTGCGGCGCCACCTCGACGACAACGGCAGGACGGGGGCGTTCGAGATCATCGCGCCGCTGGCGGTCCTCCCCGACGCCGACACCTACCGCCGCTTCGCCGCCAAGGGCGTCACCGGGACGCTGGCCGCCCCCTGGTGGCTGGCCACCCCCGAGGAGAAGGCGCGATACGGGGAGGGCACGCTGGAACTCAAGATCGCCACCATGGAACGCTTCGCCGAGGAGGTCATCGCCAAACTCTGAGGCGACCAGGGAAGACACGGCCGCGCAGAGGCGCGGGGAAACTCGGCACCCGTCACACCCGCAGAACGGTGACCTGGCGTCCGGACGGCGTGGTCGCCTGGTCAAAGCCGCCTCGTTCCTTCCAGGGTGGGGCCTCTGGGCGGCGGTCGAAGATCACCAGTACGCCGGTGGGGAGGGTGAGCCGGTCCAGATAGCGGTCGAGTTGCACGAGGCCGTCGGGCAGGGGGTCGTTTCTGTTGGTTCGCCAGACCTTCAGTTCCATCGCTTCCCGCTGCATCAGCCGTTCGCCTTCCGGGCCGGTGTGGGGCCAGCGGACCAGTACGTCCAGGCGTTTGGTGCCTGCGGCGTACTCCCGGTCGAGGTAGCCGCCGCCGTTGACCAGGCGGTGGAGGAAGGCCATGAGGATGATCTGGCAGGCGGCTTCGTGGTAGCCCTCCTGCTGGATGAGTACCTCGCCGTGCTCACGCCAGAACACGACGAATTCCTCCAGCAGTCGCTCCATGTCGAATCGGCCGTCCGGCAGCACGAAGCTGCGCGGATCGGCCTGCACGTACTGCTCTGACGGGTCTCCCAGGACTCGCAGGATGACCTCCCGATAGATCGGGTTCGCCACCTCCAGTGGGGGTTTCTGCTTGATCAGGCCCAGGTCGCGGACGTAGGACAGGTCGTCGGAGAAGGCGGGGTCGATGTCGGGGAGCGACCCGGCCACCACGGGCTCCATCACCCGCTTGACCCGGGGTTCGTGCAGTCGGGCCGCCAGCGCGTCCAGATGCATGGCGCGCGCCCGGATCAGCCGCTCCTTGGCGTCCTCCACCTGCCCGGCGGTGATGGCGCCGGTCACGCCCATCTTGAAGACGATCTCGTGCGCGAGGGCGTTGACCAGCCACGGTTGTCCCTGCGTCAGCTCGAAGACCCGGTCCACCGCGTCCTTGGCGAACTCCTGGCCGGTCGCCTGCGTGTGCTGGCCGTACAGCTCGGCGATCTGATCGGCGGTGAAGTCACCCAGACGCAGCGACTCGGTGATGATGTTGAACGGGCTGATCGGGTTCGACCCGTCGGGGGCGCCGCCCGAGGCGACCTTGTAATCGCGCACGTCGCGCAACCCGCACAGCACCACGGACGCGGGGAACGGATGGCCCCCTGGTCGTGCGTTGTGACCGGTGCGGAGCTGACTGAGGATGCTGATCATGCTGTCGCCCTGCAGTCCGTCGATCTCGTCGAAGAACAGCACCACCCGGCGCGGGCAGCGGCGGCACCACTCACGCAGCGCCATACGGAACCGGCTGCCCGGGGAGGACTGCGGCCAGGGATCCGGCGGGAGCAGTTCGTCCGGCCATCCCGACCGCGCGGCTACCTCGCGGATGGAATCCAGCAGAATCGACTCCGCCCAGGCGACGTCGTCACCGGCTGCCTTGGCCTCCTCACAGGAGAACATCAGGGCAGCGATCTCCCCCTCGGCGGTGAGCTCGGACGCCAGGGTGTCCAGCGCGGTCGTCTTCCCGGTCTGCCGGGGCGCGTGCAGCACGAAGTAGCGATCCATCTCGATGAGTGCCCGCGCCTGCGGGATCCGTGGCGTGGGGGGCAGCATGTAGTGGCGCTGCGGGTCGCAGGGACCGGCGGTGTTGAAGGACTTCGCTCGGGGTGGTCGCACGATCACATTCTGCCATCTCCCGCGTGGTCGGCCTCAGTCCTCTCGCAGAAGGGTGTGCAACCGGCGATGGAGGATCTGACATACGAGAAGGTCATGATTCTGACTGGTCTGATGCTTCAATTCCGTACTGCGGTTCGGCCGGTGTCCTGCAGGTGCAGCCGGGGCTTGGCCTGGTCGCGGTCGGTTGCGCCGCGGAATCGGCGGTAGATTCCCGGCCAAGCTACGGCGAAGAGCGAGGCGGGCCGGTATGCCCCGCGTGGCGACGGGCAGCGTCAGCGAGAGAACGACGCTGGGCAAGTCGGAACAAACGCCATCGGCCAGGCCGGCCGACGGGGCGCGTACGTCACCGTCGCCAGAGCTGGAATCGCCGTGTGCTGCGCCCTCGGCATCGTCGCCTGCGGTGGGGAGCGCTCCCACCGATCCTTTCCACTTGCCGAGTTCCTGGCCTGACCAGACCCGTGGGGTGCGGAAGAGGCACAGCGTCGTCCAAGCGCCGTAACAGCAGGAGAGATGCGATGTCCATCGATCTGACCGAGACCTCGATCACCGAGGCAGTGCGGAAGACCTTCGACGGCGTGGAGAATGAGCGCGTCAAGGAGCTGTTCGTCTGCCTGGTGCAGCACGTGCACGACTTCGCGCGGGAGGTCCGGCTGACGGGCGACGAGTGGTTCGAAGCGCTGGATTTCCTCAAGCGCGTGGGCGATGTCACCACTCCGGATCGGCAGGAGTTCGTTCTGCTGTCCGACATCCTGGGGCTGAGCGTTCTGGTGGACCTGATCAACCACGAGGACGGGTCGTCGACGACGGATTCGACGCTGCTGGGCCCCTTCTACGTCGAAGGCCGGCCGACGGCAGAGAACGGATCGGACATCTCCGGTGAAGTCGAAGGGACTCCGCTGTTCTTCAGCGGCACGGTGCTCGACGTCGACGGCCATCCCGTGGCCGGGGCCCAGGTGGACACCTGGCACAGCGACGGGAACGGCTTCTATGACGTGCAGATGCCGGAGAAGCTGCACCACCGCCTGGCCATGCGGGCACTCATGGCCACCGACGACAAGGGGCGGTTCTGGTACCGCTCGGTGGCCCCGCGCTACTACCCGGTCCCCACCGACGGGCCGTGTGGGGAGATCCTGCGTGTCGCGAACCGCTCTGCGATGCGCCCCGAGCACCTGCATTTCCGGTTCCATGCCGAGGGCTTCGAACCGCTGATCACCATGCTGTTCCGCAGTGACGACCCCTATCTGGAGCGCGACGCGGTCTTCGGAGCCAAACGGTCCCTCGTGGTGGACTTCGTCCAACACGATCCGGGCGAGACCGCTCCGGACGGCACCCACCTGGACGAGCCGTTCCAGACCGTGGAGTGGACGTTCGTGCTGGCCCGCGGGAAGAGCTGAGGATGCCACGCATGAGCTGAACGTCTCCCGCCTCCTGGCAAGGCGCCCCGAAGGCGTTCGATGTGGACATCGACACGCCCCCTGACCAGCACATCACGTTCAACGAGCGGAAAGGGCGGCGAGCATGCGCGCGCTACGCTTCGAGCGGTTCGGCGGCCCCGAGGTGCTGTCCGTCAGTGAGGTGACTGACCCGGTCGCCGCCGAAGGCATCGCGGTGGTCGCCGTCAGGGCGACATCGGATCCACCCGCGACGGCTCGCACGCGGAACGCATGGCCCTGCCTGTCGGCGCCCTGGCCCGCAAACCCGAAGTCCTTGACTTCGCCGAGGCGGCGGCGGTCGGCGTGAACTTCGTGGTCGGCTGGCTCGGTGCGATCGAGACCGCCCACATCGCCGCGGGCGAGACCATCGCCGTCGCGGAGAAGAAGGTGCGCGGCCGGGTCGTCATCCAGCCGTGAGGACGCCGATCTTCAACCCATCTGTTCCGCGCCTGGCCGGTCCCCCGGGGGCGATAACCTCGTCTGGTGCTGGAAAAGATCGCAGCCACCCGTTATGTGACCCCGCTGCGGGAGGGCGGCTCGCTGCCCGGCGTCGTCGAGGCCGACGACCTGGGCACATACGTGGTGAAGTTCCGCGAAGCCGGTCAGGGCAGGCGGGTGCTCGTCGCCGAGATCATCGCCGCCGAGCTGGGCCGCAGGCTGGGCCTGCGAACCCCGGAGCTCAAGCTCATCGACCTCGACCCGCAAATAGGCATCAGAGAGCCAGACGAGGAGGTTCAAGACCTGCTCAAGGCCAGCACCGGGCTCAACCTGGCGGTCGACTTCCTGCCGGGCGCCCTGGGGTTCGACCCGCTGGGCTGGGCGGCCGATCCGGGGTTCGCGGCGCGGGTCGTGTGGTTCGACGGCCTCATCCACAACATCGACAGGAGCTGGCGCAACCCCAACCTGCTGGTCTGGCACCGCGACACCTGGCTGATCGACCACGGCGCGGCCCTGTGGTTCCACCACAACTGGAAGACGGCGAATCCGCAGCGCCCGTTCGACATGGGTGACCACGTGCTGGCCCCCTACGCGGGCGACGTCCCCGCCGCCGGCGCGGAGCTGGCGGAAAGGATCACCAGGGAGCTGCTGGAGCGCGTGACGGCGCTGGTGCCCGACGAGTGGCTCGACGGCGAGCCGGGGTTCGAGTCGGCGCGGGACGTCCGCGCGGCTTATGTCGATCATCTGCTCCAGCGGGCGCACGGGCCCCGCGAATGGCTCACCGGCAGCAAACCCCGGGCCCCGAAGATGGAGGGCCCCGGTTCTGTCGGCGAATTCTGGCGGGGAGGCGACCGATGACCAAAGACGTCTACGAGTACGCGGTGATCCGCGTCGTCCCCAGGGTGGAGCGGGGCGAACTGATCAACGCGGGCGTGCTGCTCTACTGCCAGCCGCGCGACTTCCTGTGCGCGCGGGTCGAGCTGGACGCGGTGCGGCTGCGGGCCCTCGACCCGGAGGCCGACATCGACGGGGTACGCCGTGCGCTCGGCGCGTACGAGATGGCCTGCGGGCAGACGCCAGGACCGCTGGCCGATGAGCCGCTCGGCGGCAGGTTCCGCTGGCTGACGGCGCCACGCAGCACGATCGTGCAGACCGGCCCGGTGCACGCGGGGCTCACCGCCGACCCGGAAACCGAGCTGGCCAGGCTCTTCGACAAGCTGGTCCGCGTTTAGAACAGCACCGACATGAACGTGTCGACCTCGTGGAAGCCCACCTTGCGGTAGACGGCCCGCGCCGAGCGGTTGTAGTCGTTGACGTAGAGGGAGACCACGGGGGCGAAGCAGTCCATGGCGGCCTCGACCACGGCGGCCATGCCGGCCACGGCGTGCCCCCTGCCGCGCAGCTCGGGGGCGACCCAGACGCCCTGGATCTGGCAGGCGTGCGGCGTGACGGCCCCCACCTCCGCCTTGAACACGACCTTGCCGTTCTCGATGCGGGCGTAGGAGCGGCCGATTCTGATCAGTTCGGCGACCCTGGTGCGGTAGAGGGCGCCGCCGTCGCCGAGGTTGGGCGAGACGCCGACTTCCTCGGTGAACATGGCCACGGACGCCGGCAACAGGATGTCGAACTCGTCCGGCCGCACCCGGCGGACGAGCGGATCGGCGGGCACCGGCGGCCGGCGCGAGATGGCCATGACCGGCTGGGCCCAGCGGATCGCGCGGGGCCTGCCCCAGTACGGCTCCAGCCGCTCCCACAGCAGGGAGACGGCGTCGACGGGGCCGACGATGGACGAGCAGCGGCGCCCCTGTTTGCGTGCGCGGTCGGCGAAGGCGTGCACGGCCTCCGGGCCGGCGTTGACCGGCACCATGTTGGCCCCGGCGTAACAGAGTGACACGAGGCCACCGCGCGGCCCGAAACCCCACATCTGCCCGCCGAGCCTCGCCGGGTTGAGTCCGACGGCCCGCACCCGGGAGGAGACGAAGACGTTGGCGACCGGATCGGTGTCCAGCAGGGCGAGAACCTCGTCCCGGTCGCTGTCGTCGAGCACGCGCGACGCCGATGTACGCAGCATCACATGGTCAGACTACGCGAAGGGGCCCCGATTAGCTCATCTGGCGCAGCCCACGGTAACCCATTCTTGACGTGGTCCTCCCTACAGCAGCCCCAAGATCCCCAGGAGAGGCAGCGGGTCCTGCTCGGCCATCATGTGGTCGCTCGCGCGTGGGGCGGGCAGCGCGGTGCAGGTCACGTCCTGCTTCGGCAGGGTCCCGTCCCTCAGGTACGCGGCCAGGCGCCCGTCCACGCACTGGTTGCCCCCCAGCGACACGCCGTGGTTGCCGCCGGGGTCGATCACCATGCGCGTGCCGGGCAGGTGCCTGCGCATCTCCAGCGCCCCCTTGTACGGCGTCGCGGCGTCGGAGCGCGACTGCAGCAGGAGAATCGGCGGCAGCCGCTTCGAGCCCTGCACGTTCACCGGCTGGCCGCCCGGCACCGGCCAGAAGGCGCAGGGGGCGTTGAACCAGGTGTTCGGCCACGTCAGGAACGGCGCCTTCTGGTGCATCCTGGTCATGTCGGCCCGCCACTTGTCCCAGCTACGCGGCCAGCGGGCGTCACGGCACTGGACGCTCAGGTAGACGGCGTAGCCGTTCTCGTCCTTGGCGTCGTTCTTGCCGTGCTTGTTGTAGATGTCCAGCAGGCCCTGCGCGTCGCCCTCCCGCACGTAGCTGGACCAGGCTCGGGCGAACGCCGGCCAGACCCTGTCGCTGTAACCGGCGAGGGTGTAGGTGTCGTCGAGCTCGCTCGGGCCCACGACGCCGCCGATCGGCTGGGTGCGCAGGCGCTCACGCATCGCGTAGTAGGCGAACGACGTCTGCTTCTGTGTCGAGCCGAGCTTGTAGACGGAGTTGTTGGCCGCCGTCCAGGCCAGGAACTGGCGGTGGCGGCGCTCGAAGGCGCGGTCCTGCTTGAGGTTCGCCTCGTACCAGACGGCGGTCGGGTCGACGATGCTGTCCAGGACCAAGCGCTTGATCCGTTGCGGGAAGAGCGTGGCGTAGACGGCGCCCAGGTACGTGCCGTACGAGTAGCCGAGGTAGCTGATCTTCTCCTCACCCAGGGCGGCGCGGATGCTGTCCATGTCCCTGGCGGCGTTCTCGGTGGTCAGGTGCGGCAGCAGCCAGGACCAGAAGGTGCCGCACTGGCCCGCGTAGTGGGCGGCCCTGTCGAGCAGCGCCCTCTCCTCGGCCTGCCCGCGCGGCACCGCGTCCGGCCTCGGGGCCTTGTAGTAGACCTCCGGGTCCACGCAGCGCACGGCCGGCTCGCTGCCGCCGACGCCGCGCGGGTCGAAGCCGATGACGTCGAAGCGCTCCCCGAGCCCCTCAGGCAGCCCCGCCGACACGAACTCGGTCAGGTCCCGCCCGGACGCCCCCGGCCCGCCAGGGTTCACCAGGAGCGTGCCGAGGTGGTCGGCGCCCCTGGGGACCTTGGCCTTGATCCGATTGATGGCCAGCTTGATCGACTGGCCCTCGGGCGCGCGGTAGTCGAGCGGCACCCGTACGGTGGCGCACTCGAGCGACGACGACCCCGACCTGCCCGGCTGCCCGGGACACGGCTGCCACCACACCGAGCCCGCCTGCGCCTCCTGGCTGGCCGACGCCACCCCGTCCGCGCTCACGACCCCCGCGACGAGCACCGCCAAACCGGCGACGATCCGAATTACCCGCTTCACCCGGCTCCCTCCCCTGTCATAGGCCCTGCGATGGTCCCGCGAGAGATCGGGTCGTGACGCTGCGTATGGGGGAACGCTTGCCAATCTGTCACTTCTCCATTGCACAGCGCAATCATCGCGCCCCGGCCGTCGGAGAACGCGGGGCCGCGAGGCGGTGGTCGTCCTGCCGGACGGCGACGCGCCGACCAAACCTCGGGCGCCGACGCCATAAAGGAAATCCGCGACGCCCGCCTCGGACGTGCCCGAATGCCATCGGCCTGATTCTCACCATCTTCCGCAGAGTACGTACGTTCTACGGAAAGTTTGCGGCGATCTACAGCGTACGCCATAATGTCCTTTGCGGCGCGAAGCCGCCCAGTAAACGCCCATTCAACAAGGAGAAGCCGTGTCCACTCGCCACGCGATCGCCCTGTCCGCCTTTATGGTCGGAGTTCTTGCGGGGTGCGCGGGAGAGCAAGAAGTCAAGCTCGACAAACTTAATTTAACGATCACTCTTCCAGGCGGCTGGACCCATGAGGTCAGCGACGACGAAGACGGGCCCATCGCCGAGCTGAGCTCGGATGGACGGCAGGTAAAGATCCACAAGAGCAGCGAGAAAATCGACTCGTTGGATCAACTGAAAAGAGCCATCGAAAAGACCGACGGGAAGGTGGAGAGCGAAGAAAAGACGCCCGCCGGATTTGGCGTCGTCTTCCAGGACAAGTCGGGCAAGAAGCTATTCCGCTATGTAGCCAACCTGAGTGGAACGCAGTACGCCTGCGACCCAGGCGCGTATTATGACGTCGATCATCTCGAAGCCGCCGTCGGGATTTGCAAGACAATGAAAGCGTAATACAGACGGCGATGAGGATTTTCACCATGGCCCCAACACCATGGGGCATTCGGAAGGGGCCAGGGCTCGAATCCCCTCATCCCCAGCAGAGACACCAAGGCCCGTCCGGATAGCCGGACGGACCCTCGCCCCTTCATGCCCGATTCTGGAGTCACGCATCAAGATCGCGTCTAGGCGCGTTCCGCCGTGGCGAAGAGCGCCTTGGCGGCGTCGCCGAGGTACGGCCCGTACATGGTGTGCTGGTCGTCGCTGTACTTGAAGCTGCTCAGCGACGTGATCGTGCCCCTGCCCGTCCCCGCGTCGAACGAGGTCATCCAGGGGCCGCCGCTCGAACCGGCCGTCATGTCGCAGCCCAGCCCCTGGTCGCGCGTCTGGGTGTACGGATCGTCCTTCAGCCGCCCCGCGCAGTAGACGAGGTGGTCGCCGTCGTACGGCGGGTCGGCCGGATAGCCGAAACCGAACGCCTGGCCGCCGCGCGGACGGTTGAAGGCGATCTCCTGGGTGCCCACGACGTCGGCCACGTGCCTGCCGCGCGGCGCGGCCAGGGCGACCATGCCCACGTCGTGGTTGTCGTCCCCGCTGCGCGACCAGGGCTCGGCGACGAACATGCGGCGCGCCGGGTACTGCCCGAACGGCTGCCGCCCGCCCGTCTCGTAGCCGGGGATGAAGGTCCAGTTCGCGGCCCACTCGCCGGCGCCGTTCTTGACGCAGTGGCCCGCGGTGACCACGACGTCCCTGTTGCGGCTCTTGACCGTGCTGGCGGAGCAGACGAAGTCGGCCCCCTCCAGCGTCAGGAACACCCGCCCCGTGGTCTTGGCCACCAGGCCGCCTGTGACCCAGCGCGAGCCGATGGTGCTGGTCTGCGGCTTGCCGTGTCCCCGCTGAGGGGCGGTTTGCCCGCCGGTCGAACGCGGGGCTACGAGGCCGCTCAGCAGGCCGCCCTTCGTCACGACGTCGAGCAGGTCGATCGGCAGTGCCTTGGCCATGCGTTCCGGCGTCCAGTAGCCGAGCACGCGCCGCTGATCCGCCGTGCTCCTGGCGGCCACATGCTCGACTATCCTCGTCCGCTTCGCCGCGTGGACGGGCGTGAACGCGGGTGGGTCCTGCTGCGCGCCGGGCGCCGCGCCGATGAGGGCGGGGCCGATCAACCCCGCCAGGAGCGGGGCGGCCGCAAGCAGGGGGGTGCTCATGGTCATGACCCCCGAGTGTGCACCACGAGATGTGTTCTTGTGACTACTTTCCGTAAATTCAGGAGCTCCCGACCTCCGGAAGCGGGATGGTGACGAGAGAGGAGAGAGTTGCGGGACTGGAGGTGAATTTTGTACCTCCCGAAACCGGACGCGAGTCCTGGAAGACAGCCGCACCAATATCCAGATTTTTCAATATTCGCGCACGCCAATATGGCGATATTCCGGAATAAATTCACTAGGTTATCTGACGTCACACCAACGCCAGTGTTTTGGCACCGGCGCCACCGCGTGCCCGAGCGCACCGCCTAGCGGGGACAATGGGATCGTGCACGCAGAGACCCTTCGCTCCGTCGTCGTCCTCGGCTCCACCGGCTCGATCGGCACCCAGGCCCTCGATGTCATCGCCGCCAACCCGGGCGGCTTCAGAGTCTGCGGGCTGGCGGCGGGCGGCGGCAGAGTCGAGCTGCTGGCCAAGCAGGCGGCCGAGTTCGGCGTCGACGTGGTGGCGGTGGCCGACGCCGACGCCGTACCGGCGCTGAAGGAGGCGCTGGCCGCGCACGGTGTCCAGCCCAAGGTGCTCGGCGGCCCGGAAGGGGTCGCGGAGGTGGCGGCCTGGCCGTGCGAGGTGGTGCTCAACGGCATCACCGGCGCGCTCGGCCTGACCTCCACGCTGGTCGCGCTGGAGGCCGGCAGAACCCTCGCCCTGGCCAACAAAGAGTCCCTGATCATCGGCGGGCCACTGGTGAAGCGGCTGGCCAAACCGGGGCAGTTGCTGCCGGTCGACTCCGAGCACTCGGCGCTGCAGCAGTGCCTGTGGGCCTCGGGGCCCGACGGCTACGACCCCACCCAGGTCAAGCAGCTCGTGGTCACCGCGAGCGGCGGGCCGTTCAGGGGCATGAAACGCGAGGAAATGTCCGACGTCACCCCCGAGATGGCCCTGGCCCACCCCACCTGGTCCATGGGCCCCGTGATCACGATCAACTCCGCCACCCTGGTCAACAAGGGCCTGGAGGTCATCGAGGCACATCTGCTGTTCGACCTCGACTTCGACCGCATCGAGGTCGTGGTGCACCCACAGTCGATCATCCACTCCATGGTCGAGTACGTCGACGGCTCCACCATCGCCCAGGCCAGCCCGCCCGACATGCGGCTGCCGATCGCGCTCGCGCTCGGCCATCCGGAGCGCATCCCCGGCGCCGCGCGGGCGATCGACTGGACCAGGGCCCACACGTGGACGTTCGAGCCGCTCGACGACGTGGCCTTCCCCTCGGTCGCGCTGGCCAGGCACGTCGGCACGGAAGGCGGCACCGCGCCCGCCGTCTACAACGCGGCCAACGAGGCGTGCCTCGACGCCTTCCTCCGGGGCGAACTGCCGTTCCTGGGGATCGTCGACACCGTCGCCAAGGTCGTCGAAGAGCACACGGTCACCCCCGCCGACTCCGTCGAAGAGGTGCTGGCGGCCGATGCCTGGGCGCGGGCGCGTGCGGCAGAGCTCACAGCCGGGCAGTCCGGGTAGCTCCCTAAACTAGACAGCGTCGTCACAGTAAGGGTTGAAATGTCTTCTGTAGCTCTCGGCATTCCGACAGTGCGCCCCAAGCCGCTGGCCGAACGCCGTCACTCTCGCCAGATCATGGTCGGCAGCGTGCCCGTGGGCGGCGACGCGCCGGTCTCGGTGCAGTCGATGACGACGACGGTGACCGCCGACGTCAACGCCACGTTGCAGCAGATCGCCGAGCTCACGGCGTCGGGCTGCCAGATCGTCCGCGTCGCGGTCCCCTCGCAGGACGACGCCGACGCGTTGCCGATCATTGCCAAGAAGTCGCAGATCCCGGTCATCGCCGACATCCACTTCCAGCCGAAGTACGTCTTCGCCGCCATCGAGGCGGGCTGCGCGGCCGTCCGGGTAAACCCCGGAAATATCAAGAAATTCGATGACAAAGTCGGCGAGATCGCCCGCGCGGCCTCCGACCACGGCGTCCCGATCCGCATCGGCGTCAACGCCGGCTCCCTCGACCCGCGGCTCCTGCAGAAGTACGGCAAGGCCACGCCCGAGGCCCTGGTCGAATCGGCGCTCTGGGAGTGCTCCCTGTTCGAGGAGCACGGCTTCCGCGACATCAAGATCTCGGTCAAGCACAACGACCCCGTCGTCATGATCAACGCCTACCGTCTGCTGGCCGCCAAGTGCGACTACCCCCTCCACCTGGGCGTCACCGAGGCCGGCCCCGCCTTCCAGGGCACGATCAAGTCGTCCGTCGCCTTCGGCGCCCTGCTCGCCGAAGGCATCGGCGACACCATCCGCGTCTCCCTCTCGGCCCCTCCGGTCGAGGAGGTCAAGGTCGGCGCGCAGATCCTCGAATCCCTGGGCCTGCGCGAGCGCGGCCTGGAGATCGTCTCCTGCCCGTCCTGCGGCCGCGCCCAGGTCGACGTCTACACCCTCGCCGACCAGGTCCAGGCGGGCCTGGAGGGCATGAAGGTCCCGCTGCGGGTGGCCGTGATGGGCTGCGTCGTCAACGGGCCAGGCGAGGCCCGCGAGGCCGATCTCGGGGTGGCCTCCGGCAACGGCAAGGGCCAGATCTTCGTCAAGGGCGAGGTCATCAAGACGGTGCCCGAGTCGCAGATCGTCGAGACCCTGATCGAAGAGGCGTTGCGCCTGGCCGAGGAGATGGGCGTCGAGGTCGACCTCGAAGACGACGCCGGCCCCACCGTCACGGTCGGCTGAGATACAACCGAGCCCACACCCTGTGGCCTGATTCATCGTTCCCGTCGTAGCCCACCTGATCGGCAAGCGCGGCGACGATGTTCAGGCCACGTCCATGCTGGGCATTCCCTGAACATCGGACCCCGAAATGCGGGGTTCCGCCCCAGCCGCAGTCATAGACCGCGATGGTGATCACCGTAGTCGTGCGAGTGATCTCGACGATGAACGTGCCATAGAGGTGACCGCTGCTGGTGTGCTGCACGGCGTTCGCGGCGAGCTCGGTGACGATGAGCTCAGCGTCATCCTTGCGTGCCGAATCGGCCAGGAGAAAGCGGGCGAAGTAGCGCGCCTCGGCGACCTGATCGAGCGTGCCGGGAAAGCCACGCCGCCAGGCCAGGCCACCGGGGGTCAGCTCGATCATCGCGTTCACGTGGGCTGAGGCGAGCATGCCGGGGTCCTCCTTGGGTCTGGGTGCCAAACGCGCTACCAAGGTGGCCGGGGAACAGCGCCTATGCAATCCCCGACTCGGAAGCTCCTTTTACTGCGCAAGACTTCGGCACTGACCTGGGCAAATACCGGTGATCGGATGTCCGGCGTCCCCTCAAGGACGCAGCCTCTCGGTCATTCCGTGACCACGCAAGTACAATGCGTATGCATCCCCAGGCGAGAGGTGAGCGTGATGTCCGGTGAGGGCAAGCGAGCGCTGTCCCTGTCCCGTTCTTGGAGCAACCGCCTACGTGAGAAGGGCTTCACGTGGGACCAGATCGCCGACGTCCTCTCGCTCACGCACGACGTCAGCCCGCTGCGCCGCTACCGGCTGGCCCACGACCGGACCGCCGCCGAGGTGGTGTCCATGGTGAACGACGCCGACCCGGCAGGCACGGCTTGCATGCGAGAAGCTCGGCTGTACGACTTCGAAACGTGGCCGCAAGCGGGCCGCCGCCCGTCCGCGCGACTCCTCGCGATGCTGGCCAAGATCTATCAAACCGCCGCCGCCCACCTGGTCACCGACGACGTCCTGAGCACCTACAACGGCGTCGACCGGGACGAGATAGACGGCGCAGACTTCCGCGACCTGGACGCCAATCGTCCACGCGAAGCCCGTGTCACCATGGAACCGAGCGCAGCGGCCACCCCCACCGACACGTCGCTCCTGGACGCATCGGCGTGCGTGCGACTGCTGCACGCCATCGACGTCGAGGAGACCGACGTGAAACGACGGGAACTGCTTTTCCAACTGGCCCTGGTCCTGGGCGGAATCAAGGCACTCGACTTCCTGCGCATCCTCACCCCCGACGAGGAAACGCGCCTGGCCGGAGTGCTCCGCGGCACATGGCGCGTGGACGAGACGACGGCACGCACCTTCGAGAAACTCACCATGCACGCCCGCCAAGCCGACGACAAGTTCGGGCCGGCCACCCTGCTTCCCGTGGTGACTGGGCATCGCACGGCACTCTCCCAGATACTTGCTCGCGAGTCGATGCCACCCATGCTGCGAGATCGGCTCCTGGGTTCGTATGCACAGCTGTCCCAACTCTCCGGTTATCTCGCCTATGACCTGCTTGATTACCCAGCGGCCGAGCACGCCTACAACGATGGGCTGAGAGCCGCGCTCGAACTCGGCGATCCGACGTTGATCGGCTTCCTGCACTGCTGGATGGGCATGATGGCCGCCCACCGACAGCAGGTGACCACGACTCTGGACCACGCTTTCGCCGCGAGGGGCTGGGCAGCACGATCCCCGAGCAAGCTGTTGCGAGCACAGGCCGAATCGGTGACCTCCCAGGCCCACGCCCTTGGAGGCAAAGCCTTGGCAAGCGCCCAGGCACGCGACAGCGCCATGGCACTGGCTGCCGCGCCGGGCGATTCCGAGCCAACGTTCCTCTACTGGGTCTCGCCGTCCATGATCGAGAGTAAGGCAGCCCGGTCGCTGATGTGGTTGAGACAGGCCGGACCTGCTGTGGCGGCGGCTCAGCAGTCGCTGGCCGGGCTCGATCCGCGTTTCAAGAAGGACCGTGCGCTCACACTCGTTCAATACGCCGAGGCCATGATCCTGGCCAAGGAGATCCCGGAGGCGACCGGCAGGCTGGCGGAGGCCGCCGGCATCGCCGCGAAGCACAGTTCGGCCCGCCCGATCGATCAGCTCAGAAGGGTGCGGGCCCATCTGGAGCCGTGGGCCGAAGACAGCCACGTTCGCCGACTGGACGAGACCCTGCGGTTTCACGGGCTAAAGACGCAGCTTGCGTGACTTGTGGCCGACGATGAAGCCAGGCGAGAGAACAGCATGACGGCAAATCATCGGTTGTTCTCTCTGGAGGTGGACAACTTCCGCAGCCTGCGACAGGTCACCCTTCCACTCGGTCCGGTGAATGTGCTGGTCGGGCCGAACGGCGCGGGCAAGACGAACGTCCTGGAGGTCTTCCGGTTCCTGGCCGACATCGTGCACACGGACATCGTCCCGGCTTTGGACCAACGGGGAGGGTTCGAGCGGCTCGTCTTCCACGGCGGCGCCAAGCCGGCCGGGCATATCCGGATCGGAATCAAGGGATCATGGTCATCCGAGCCAGGCGAACCTGGGGACGAGTACAGTCTGCGGATCACCGGAACCCCGTTCACCAGGGAGGAGCTTTTCCAGTCCAGTGCAGAACAGCACCGGCTGCGAACGATCACGGTTCTGGGCAGCTCGGTGACCGCCCAAGCAGCGGACCTCACGACAGCCGACAAGATCAGGATTCAGCCCTCGACAAGTGGGCTGTCCACGCTGCCACGGCTGAGTGACGAGAGGTTCGGGCCGATCACGGCCGAAGTGGCGGGCCTTCTCGCTAGTTTCCGGGTCTTCGACGTGGATGTGAACGAGGCGGCGCGCCCCACTCCCGCGCCCCTCAAAGCCGGCGATGGCATCGCGAATAACGCCTCCAACCTCTCGGCCTTCCTCCTCTTGTTGAGCGCCAACGAGCCCGATGCGTGGCAACGGTTGGAAGCCGACGCGGTCGAGGTACTCCCCCAATTGAAGGCCATCAAGTTCCACCATGTCAGGCTGGCCAATCAGCCCACCGTTCTGGCGATGCTGCAGGAGCGCGGGCTACGTGAACCGACGCCGCTGCGGGACGCCTCCTTCGGCACCATCCGACTCCTCGGACTGCTCACCATGCTGCACGATCCGCGCCCACCCACATTGACCTGTGTCGAGGAGATCGATTACGGGCTTCACCCGCAGGCTGTGGAGTTGCTGGTCGAACGAATCCGCGAGGCGGGTGAGATGACGCAGTTCATCATCGCCACCCATTCGCCGGCGCTGGCCAATCAGCTCAAGCCGGAGGAACTCATCGTCTGCGAACGAGGCGACGACGGCTCATCCCTGATTCCGGCGATCTCCAGGAGCAAGGTCGAAACAATCGTCCACGCCGGTGAAGGGCTACCACTCGGAGAGCTCTGGTTTTCGGGGGCTCTGGGCGGTGATCTATGAGCCGTCTGAACGGAACCCGCGCCAAAGCGAGACAGAGACCGATCATCGTTCTCGCGGGCGAAGTCCGCAACGATCGGCGAACCGCTGATTGGCTGCAGGCGAGCGGTCTCCGGCGTGCCCGACGATCGTCCATCCGATACGTTTGGACAGGTCGTCATGACGGCGCTGACGAGCAATTGCTCTCGTTGCGCCGGTACCCGATCACAAGATCGCATCGACCTATCACGTATCCATGAACCGATTTCATCCTCATGCGGCCTGCGCGACGCGATGGTTCTGAAGGACGGCGATGACCTTGCACAAGTGGCCGACCTTGGAAGGACTACAGCGTAGCTTGCGGAGGATCTGGATTGAGGCTAAAGAAGATTATTGCTCGCCAGGGTTCCCTGATGGCATGAACACGTCGCGATGAGCAAACAGAAGGTCATCCTCTTCTCCTTCCGCGACTCCAAACGGCCTCGACGGCCAATCATGAGGATCCCTCAGCATTGGCTCATCTATTTTTAGAAAGTAAATGATTCCGGAAATTGGGATTCCAGCGGGAAATGGAAAGGGGACCTGATCGCCGTTCTCATGCAGGATTTCATATATGGCGTCCGCCGCATCAGAGACTTCGGACCTTGCCTCGCCTGGCGTTGTAGCCGAATTCATTCGGCGATAAGATTCGCGGCCTTCCGATACTAGCCCCTCAAAGTCTTCGACGAAATAATCAATGCGCGACAGAATGGAAATGAAATTACCGCCAGAGCCGCCACTTTTCGAAGTCGCAGAATTGTTCGACGAAGACATATTAGATGCCTGCAACAGATTATTGCCCGTTAGTCGCTCATACGCTTCACTGTATGCGCGAAACGCTTCGATGAGGCCCTCTTCGCAAGCAGCCTGTGAAAAATTCGGGGAGTTTACGCCTTCCTCAATCACATGTAGACCACTCTGAAGGCTTGAGATAAGCCCCTGGGTCGCATTCCGAAAATCGTTCGCGCTTTCGCTCTCGCGACCTTGCCCTCGATCATGATTTACCATTTACTCATTCCATCGCGCCTATTACATCTGTATTTCAAACGCCCTACAGGAGAGCGGACGAATACTTCAAATCCACCCCTCCTATCCGCAACCTCCTATCTTGGACTCACTCTGGAGCGTCCACCTCCGACGATGCCTACGCCTCGACCACCGCCCCGAGTACCCGCTCTATTGCCGTCTACGGAGGCGGTCGGCGCTCTTCCTGTCGTTCCTCCAGTACTCCACCACCGGTAGTGCATGGTGAACACCTTCCTCTTCCCCACATAGTAGTCGACATGACAATGGCCCACGCAGTTCCCTTGCGGTCGGAACACCATACGCCGGTTACCTTCACGCTTTCCATGCTGAGCTCTTGCTGCCGCTTCGGCCTCTGCCTTGGTTTGGTACCAGACCGAGCTGTTCCTGGCAGGCCCATTCTCCCCCTCTCTTCTTCTACCACCACCAGGCCCACCGGCTGATGTCGCCATGACGAGTTCATCTCCGACGACGAACACATTGGGATTCCGAAGGGTTTGCATCATACGTTCGACGTCATTGTCACTGACGATCATCCCGTCGTAGATGCGATTCAGAAGATATTCCCTCTTGTCGTTGTCGAGCCCCAAGAAGCCTTCCGGTAGACTCGTACCATTGGGCAAGACGTTCTGCCTCTTGATATCCAGCAGATCCATGACTACAACGAACCCGCCAATGACGGCTCCAACACATTCCCGGATATCACAGGCTGTTGGCCCGCTTTCTTCGGTTCGGGAAGTACAACGGGTTCCGGTGCATAGCCCGCTTCCTGCATCCTCATCTATTATGAGGCCGTACTTAGCATAGGTTTGCACGACTGTTTGATAGTCCGCCCCTGGTATATAGGGCGAAGCCCATGCGCCTCCCGTCGCGCCGTCGTTGATGACGGTGGCGAAACCAGTAGGGTCGGTGCCAGTGAGCGGTGCGGCGTTGGCGTAGGTGTAGCGGTTGGCCTGGATGGAAGGGCTGGGTTCGAGAGTGGCGGTGTCGCGGCTGGTGAAGGTGCCGGTGCCGGGCTGGTACCAGCGGGCGTGCATGTTGATCTTGTCGGTGTCTGGGTCAGTGTATTCGCCCTGGTAGCCAAGCTGCGTCTTTGGGCCGGTCTGCGCGATGACCGTGCCGAAGGGATCGTAGGCCGTGGATGTCTGCAGAGTGGCGGTGTAGGTGGCGACCAGGTCACCATGCAGATCCGTCAATGTCGCCACGGCCGCACCAGTACCCTCCTTGAGCCCGAGCAGTGAGCCACCAGGGTCGCGGGCATACTTGGCCTGGACAGCGCCGCTGCTGTCGGTGATGGCGGCCAGGTCGTTGCCGAGCCCTGAGTAGGCGAAGGTCTGTTTGGCGGTGCCGCGGATACGGTTGGTCATTCGGTTGAGGGCGTCGTAGCTGTAGAGGCTGTCGCCGTCGGCGATGAGCCGGTCGAAGGCGTCGAAGGTGTAGGCGGTGGTGGCGCCGGCCTTGGTGCTGGTGGCCAGGGTGCCGCGCGAGGTGTAGGCGTACTCAGTGCCGTCCCCCGACGTCAGGCGGTTGCGCTCGTCGTAGGTGAAAGCCTTGTCACCGACCTTGGTGCGGTTGCCGGAGGCGTCCCACTCATACGCGGTCACCGCGCCGCCCGGGGCGGTCCAGGAGGTGAGCCGGCCGGCGTGATCGTAGCCGTAGGTGTTGGTGCCTGCTCCGGCGGTGCCCGCGGTGGTTTTGGTGGTGAGGTTGTCGTCCTTGTCCCAGCCGTAGGTGATTTTGGCGAGTTGCTGGCCGCTGACGGTGCCCTGGGTCAGGGTCTGGGTTTTCAGCCGGTCCATGTCGTCATAGGTGAAACTCTGGGTGTCGGTGGTGGTTGTGCCCGTGGCGGCGATCAGTGAGACGAGATTGCCGGCCGGGTCGTAGCCGTAGGTGATCCCCCGGCCGGTGATCGGGTCGGTCGCCGTGTCCGGGCGGTTGTTGCCGTCCCAGGTGAAGGTGGCGGTCCCAGCGGCATCGACGCGCTGGAGGGGGTTGCCGAGCGCGTCGTAGCTGTAGCCGGTCTGCTGGACGGTGCCGCGTTTGATGCTGAGCGGCAGGCTGCGGTCATTGTAGTCGACGGTCAGGTCGCCGATGACGGTTTGGCGTCCGGCCAGGTCGTAGCCGAGGGTGCGTTCGGCACTTGCCGCGCCGCCGCCCGCGCCGGTCTCCTTGGTGAGACGGCCGAGGTGGTCGAAGGTGCGGTCGATGCGGACACCGCCGGGCTGGATGATGGCGGTCGGGTTGCCGGCCTTGTCGTAGACGTAGGTCCAGGTGCGGTCGGCCGGGTCCGGGTGTGCGGTGGTGGCCGGTTCGGTCACCGTTTCGGCCAGTCCGAGGCTGTTGTAGCTGGTCCAGGTGGCATTGCCGCGGCCGTCGGTGAGCCGGGTGCGGGCGCCGGCGGCGTCGTAACCGAAGCTCGTGGTGATCGACTCGCTGCCGGAGACCGGTTCGATGAGCGAGGTGACCCGATTCAGCGCGTCAACGGTCTGCTTGGTGACATGGCCCTCGGGGGAGGTGGCGCTGGTGGGGTTGCCCGCCAGGTCGTAGCCGTAGTTGTAGGTGCGCAGCACCCCGCCGCTGGAGTTCAGGTCCTTGACTGTGGTCTTGCGGCCGGCCAGGTCGTATTCGGCGACGCTGGCGTTGAGGTTCGGGTCGGTCGTCTTGACCAGGCGCCCGGCCAGGTCGTACTCCATGGAGGTCTTGTTGCTCAGTGGGTCTGTGATGGTTTTGATCTCACCGGCTGCGTTGGGCGTATAGCTGGTCACCTTGTTGCCCGGAGCGGTCTGTTTGGCCAGCCGGCCGGCTTGGTCGTACTCCATCGTGGTGGTGTAGGACGCGGTGGACGGTTTGCGCTCGATCTGCGTCGCGGTGATCTGCCGGCCCAGGTCGTCGTAGGTGGCCTCGCTGCGCGCGCCGGTGGGATCGACGGTCGCGCGCATCTCCCCTGACATGTAGTACTCGCTCACCCACGTCCCGGCGGTCTCCCCGTCTGGGGCGGGGTCGGTGACGCGGACCTGGCGGCCGAGCTTGTCATACTCGAACCGGGTGGTGTAGCCGCGCGGGTCGGTGGTGGAGATCAACTGCCCGGCCGCGTCGTAGGTGTGTGATGTGGCAGGGGTGACGGCGGTCCCGCCGGGCGGGGTGTAGCTGGGCGCGCTCTGGCTGGTCAGGCGGCCGGCCCTGTCGAAGGTCGAGGTGAGGGTGCGGCCTTCGGCGTCGGTCTCGTGCGTCTTGGTGCCGAGCGTGTCGTAGCCGTAGCGGGCGGTGGGGTGCGCGTCAGTGGACGTGGCTGCCTTGTCGACCTTCACCTGCGGGGCGCTCGCCTCGATCAGTCGGCCGAGGGCGTCGTAGCGCATGGTGGAAGTGAAGTCGGCCGCGTTCGCACCAGTGACGTTGCCGCGCGGATCGGTGCTGGTGATGGCTAGGCCGCGATCGTCGTAGCTGGTGGTGGAGACCAGGTCCTGATCGCCGTTCTCCACGGTGGTCTTGGTGACCTGGTTGACCTTGTTGTAGGCATACTCGATGATCTCGGCCCGGGTGGAGCCTGCACCGGTGCGGGTGGTCTTGAGTACGTTGCCGTTGGCGTCATAGACGAACGCCGTCTTGCGAGCCAACACACCGGGGTCGAAGGTTTGCGAAGTCAGCAGACCGGCGGCGTCGTAGACGGATTCGGTAGTGATGGCCTTGTCTCCACCGGTGACCAGCTTGATCTCGTTGCCCGCCGCGTCGTAGGTGTGATCCTCCAGCACCACGTTCTGTGGAGGATTCGTGGGCTCGTTCAGCTTGGCAGCGCTGGCGATCTTCTCGTCCAGCAGGCCGTCCTTGAAATACTTGTACGTGGTCTTGCGGAGCATCGCATCGACCTGTGATTCCAGGCGCCCGCCGGCGTCGTAGGTGAACGACTCCAGCACGACATCCTTGGTCGGCTCCGGGTTGACCGGACTGCCGGTCCACCCCTTCAACGTGCGCGAGGCCAACTGGCCACGCTCGGTGTAGGCGTAGTCGACCACGGCGCCTCTGGCGTCGGTCAGCGTGGCCAGCAGGCCGAGGCTGTTCCACGTCTGCCGCACCACGCCACCGCCCGGGTCGGTGACCGTCTCCACCCGGCCCAAGCCGTCGTGGGTGTAGACGGTCGAACGTTCTGCGTCGCCACCGGTCAGGTCGGCGATCGTCTCGCTCAGCCTGTTGCCGTCCGGATCGTAGGCGTTCGTGGTGCGCTTGGTGTGCGTAACCCCGGAGACCTCGTTCTTGACCCCAGGCTCGGTCTGCGTCAACAGCCGCCCCAGCGCATCATAGGTGAAGGCGGTCTTCAACCCGTCCGGGTGCGCCTGCGAGACCTCGGACTTCTCGCGTACGCGACCGAGCACGTCGTAGCTCAGTTTGGTCAGCAGGCCCGCTGGATTGGCCTGTTCCGCCAGGTCACCCGCCGTGGTGTAGCGATAGATCCAGGTGTTGCCCCGGGCATCGGTTAAGGAAGCGGTCAGACCCGCTGGAGTGAGGCCACCACCTATGGCCGCCTCGCTACCATCGGTATACGCAATGCTAATTGCGCGACCGTTAGGGAAGCCGGTGGTGACCGGGGCGGTCACCTTAGTCTGCTCACCATAGGAGTTGTACTCAAAGGCGGTCGCGTAGGTGTTGTCGCCGCTATTGGCCGAGCGGGCATCGCGGGTCTTCAGCACCCGGTCGTTACGCGCGTCGAACTGGTCATCCTTGTTGAAATAGAACTCGGTATAGGAGACCTGGCAACTGCTGGAGGTCCGGCAGGTCTGAGTGGAGAAGGTGTTGCCACGCTTGTCGTTGTAGAACGTGGTGGCGTTGTCGTTGGCGTCGACCGCCTTCGACAGGAAGCCGTTGGTGTCATAGTCGTAGCGGGTGATCTTGCCGAGTTGGTCGGTCTTGGAGCTCAGCCGGTAGCCGCGCCACATGTCGTGGACGGCCTTCAGCGTCTTGTTCTTCGGGTCGGTCACCACCACCGTGGAGGTGCCCGCGCTGCGGTCCAGCGTCGGCTCGGCCAGTTGCCAAGTACCGCCGTGCTGGTCGGTATGCGTTTTGATTCGCTCGGTGGAGACGTCGTAGGTGTTGACGGCCCAGACCCGCCCCGACGGCAAGGTGATCTTCGTCAGCTCGTGCGCCGCCGCCACCCTGGCCGCGTAATGCCCGGCCACCTCCACCGCCGACAGCGGCCGATCATAGACCGCGGCCTCATCCACGGTCGCGGCGAGGCCGCCACCGAGGCCCAGCCCCTTGCCAGCAGAGATGTCGGCCAGCGGCTCGGTCACCGTCCCGGCCTGCTGGCCGTCGACATACAGCGTCTGCACGGTGCCGCCGACGGTGAACACCACATGGTGCCACTGCCCGTCGTTGACGGAGGAGGCCGTCACGATCGGGGTGGAATTGGTCTGGAAGGTCGCCGACAGTTTGCCCGTGCTGGTCACCGCCAGCAGCGGTTCGATCTTGCTCGGGTATTCGTAGCTGGTCGATACCAGCGTGCCGGTGGCGGTGGTCTTGAACCAGGTCTCCACCGACCCCCACGCACCGATCCGCGACATGGCATCGGAAGACAGACGGATGTTCGGATTAGACGAGGCCGCGATCTGCACGGCGGCATCGGCGGTGCCCGCCAGCGCGCCCGGTTTGCCCAGGGTGTAGCCGGTGATGTAGCCCGCGTCGTCGCCCAGCCAGCCCAGGTCCTTGGAACTCGTCCCGGTACTTTCGCCCAGCCGCCAGTAGCTCATCGGGTCGGAATCGAGCACCGCGCTGCGATACAACGACCCGTTGTTCAGCTGATACAGAGTGCATGCCTGCGTCGGGTCGCACACCTTCTCCAGCGCGTCCCCGTTGTAGGTGTAACTCCAGCTCAACGCCTTGCCGTCGACCTCATCGGTGGACACCTTCGTGACATGCGCGCCAGTCCAGACGAATGTCAGAGAACGGCCCCCGGTCGCGGTCGCCTTCGCGAGCTTGCCGTCAGTGCCGTAGGTCAACTCCTGACTGCGCCCCCGGCTGTCGGTCACCTTCAGCAGCCGGCCGGTGGCGTCGAACCGGTAGGAGGTGGACGACTTGTCCATCAACCGCCAAGTGCCGTCGGCGTTCTTCGCCAAGGTCGCATACATGCCCGGCGGCGGCTGGAACGTACCGTCATCCTTCTTGGCAAACCGCACCTGACGGCCGTCCGGGTAGGTGACCAGAGCCGCCTCCCGCCCCCGCACACTCTCGGCCACGATCCGCATATCCCACCGGGTCGACCAGCCCGCCCCGAACGCCCCAACGCGGCGCGGATCCAGGCTGTTGTAGGCGCGCACCACCGACAACGGCGGACCCACCGTCGCCACCTGCGCATCGGTGAACGTGGTGGTGTAGTTGCCGGAGGCCTGGTTGAACTCCTGCCCATTGACGCCGCGCACCGACAACTGCGAATTGATCGACGGCTGCTGCACCCCGATCACCATCGTGTACGTCGGCGAGTACTGGCTCTTGCCGCCGATCGTCGAAGAGTCGCTGACGAGCACTCGCCACCAGTACTGGCGGCCCCACCCGAGCGTGTCCTTCGGAACCGTCCAGGAGTTGTACAACGGATCCTCGGTAATACAACCCCTCGACATCGACGGACTGTCACACACCTCGAACTCATAGCCGATCGACCCGCCCGGCCACGTCGTCGCGGTCGCGGACAACGTCGGCTCTGTCGTCATGACCTGCGCACCGTTGGCCGGCGACATCGACCTGATCGTCGGCGCCGGCGGCAACGGGCAATCCCCAATCAACTGCCAGCCGGTCGAATCCTCCTCGGGTGGATAGAAATTCAGGTTGGCCGGGATGTTCTGAATCGCCTTCCACACCCGCCGGTCGGATGACACATACGTGCCGTAGGCCACGTACACGCTGCGCTGCCACGGCGAATACGAGCCACACGGCGGATCCGAGGCCGCCACCGAGGTCGTAGCAGAAGATGTTTTGGGCGTCAGCAATTGGGAAAGTGGACCGGCCTGTTTAGTGCGGACCACCCCCTCACGCACTTCCCCCGGCACCGCATCCACCGGCGCCGCCTTCATCCTCGGCGTCCCCGGATCGGCGGTCGAGCGCGTCGCATCGGCCGACACCGATGAAGGCAGGTTCGCTGCGCTGCCCATCATCTGCTTGGGCGTCGCCGGCATGCCGCCAGTCGACGTCGTGACGGTCGACGTCGTTGCATCGGCCGCCACCGGCTGCGTCTGCAATGTCAAGAGGCCCGGCAGCGCCGTCACTAACAAGGAAAACACCAGGCCGAATCGGACGCGAGCAGCACGAGGCCATGCCAAACTCCGGCGCATACGCCGTCACACTCCGAACCACGCAGGGCACCCCGACGGGGCGCCGGACGAAGCTCCACCCCACCCGGCACAGACCACATCGGCCCTGACACGCGCGGCTCGGAGCGAGTTACCAAACGGGCAAAGCGTAAGACGATCAACCAAACCAGAACAAGATCGAAACTAGTCACCCGAACACTACGGAATGCGACGAACCAGATGGGAGGCCACCCAACACCACAAAACAAACAAATCAGACAGCAACGAAGCGAATGTCTGAACACGACGTTCTCGCTGACGGTCCCCATGGAGGGACAGGACCAGGACCGGCGAAGGAGCGCCATCCCAGATCATCCCGATCTCCGGCAGGGGATCGTGCACCAGTGACGAGCTGAGCATCGCCCTGGCCGAAGCGCTCGGCTCCAGCGCCACCCCGCCCGGAGCCTCGTCTAACCGGGCACGGCCGCATCAACCGTCACGCCGGTCACGCTCTCGGCGCCCGCGTTCCGGAGATAGGCGGCGAACTGCGACTCGCGCGTCACCTCCCACGCAACCGCCGACTGCATGCCCCGCACTGCTTCGATCTCGGCGACCTGCTCGGCAGCGAGCGCCGAGCGCTCCGCTGCATCCGCAGACCGCGCACAGCCGCCGCCGATTCTTCGGCGGCGACAGCCAACCCGTTTGGCTTCCTCAACACTCCGCATTGATCCCGATTGCGGGAATAGTCCAGTTGAAAGTCAGCACGCCACGCCCTTTCCGTAACTCCTCTCCAGTGAAAGGCAACTTCATCCCACATCAACCAGGCGTTCCAGCACGCTCTCGGCCAACTGCTGAAACTCAGCACGGCACTTGTGCACGTAGGTTTGCATGCTACCCAATGCGCCGTCAGCGGCCTTCAGGTCGAACATCGGCTTGCGTGCGTCGTGTGCGAGCGGCATGAGGCTCTGGTAATTCCGCAAGGTAGCAATTTCATAAGACTGCCTGTCGGCGGCCTTGTTCAGAACAGAATCCGCATACACGCTTGGGATGCGTTCCAGCCACCGCTGATACGCCTTGACCGGCCGATCCAGTCGCATAGTGGGCTGCATGATTACATAACCCAGAGGCCGCATTTCGCCGGACGGTGCAGGGATAGCCTCAGGAGTTTTGGGCAACACCAGGCTCTGCCACGTCGTCCTCCAGTCGCGGAGTGCGGGGCCGAGATTGCGCAAGCCTCGGAGCGAGAAGAGATCCGCAGCAAGCGGCATCAACACTGTGTCTGCGGCCAGTAGCGCAGCACGGTTGATTGCCCCCAGGTTGGGTGCCACATCTATCAGGACAATGTCCGCATCGATTTGACGTGCAGCGTCATCGATGACGCGATAGAACGCGGTGATGGTACGCTGCGCGTCGGGCGCACCCACGACACAACGCGGCCAGGCTTCCGAAAATTTTTCCTCGAAGGCGCTCAATTCGAGGTCGCCTGGCACCAACCATAGTCCGTCCACAATACTGGTGGGTTGGTAGAACTCGACGTCCCCCAGCCCTTCCATGATCGGCCGGACGGATGCCGCCATCGTGCCGGCTTCTCGGGTAATACGCCGGGCTATCGGCGCGAACGTCGTAGGCTGTTCAGCACCCGATGCCGGACTCTCTGTCTCAGCCCAGAGAATGGCCATGTCGTCTTCGCCTAGAAATGCCGACGTGAGGTTCGCCTGGGGGTCGAGATCAGCGGCAAGCACTCGATGTCCAAGCCGTTGGAACATGTGGGCCAGATGATAGATCAATGTCGTATTCCCCACACCCCCTTTATTGTTGAAAAATGCAATAGAGATCATGATGCCCCCCTAAGAGTAACCGACCACGACGAGGCATCAACATTGAACTCCGCCCGAGAATTTCCATTGGCATCAAGTTCTGCCTGTATTCGGGAAATGCCCCGGCCGAAGCGGTTTACGTAGCCAAGGGATTTCATTGCGGCCGCCAAGGACGGGTTGCGATAGTCGTTGACTCGGTCGAAATTGTCTTCACGTACCTGCCCGTAAGGACCGCCGGGGTTGGAGATCTCGATCCGGTCCGCGAACCACAGGATACGGATCGGCGCGTTGGAGGTCTCATAATTACGGTGCATTACCGCGTTCATGCAGACCTCACGCAGGGCGCTGAAAGGATAATCCGGCTGCGGGCGCTCGCGGAAGCCGGTCTGTTCCACCACCCGAGTGTGGAGATGACCTCTGATCAGGGCTTCCAATCGCTCGGCAAGGTCAACCACGTTTACCCGCGGTTCCTGATCGTCAATGATGCCGGCGGCCATATCACCTCCGTCATATCGGACGAACTGTAGGTAAGCGCCGGGAATGAAGGCGCTTGGGTCGTAACCCAGAACCAGCAAGCCGAGCACGGTGGGTGTGCCAGTGGCGTCGGCCAGGCGCAGGCTGTTCAGCTGGAGCAATTCCGGACGCCCGTTCTCCTCAATCACCTCTGGGGCGACCTCGGAAGGAAGATAGGTGGACTGGAAGAGCCGCAGATCGAGATCGGCGAGTGTGCTCGCCGGAACCGGCTTTCCATCGAAGGGACCATCGATGGTTCGTCGGCGCTCGGCCAGAATTCGCTCATCGTCGCTGTTGGCCTTACGGGTGGTTGGCCCCGGCCGCACCCAAACGACACCGTCGTAGCGAACCGGGGGTGCTGCCGACGCTTCGACCTTGACCCGGATGATCGTCTTTCCTTTGAACGTGGCCTTCTAGACGGTCATCGAGGGCCGCGGCAGAATCTTGCCGCTATCGCGGTGCTCGGTCACCTTCAGCAGATCACTGTCAGAGGCCTTCACACCAGTCAGTGATTGTCCATGCTTGTCCACACCGATGAGCAGATCCCCGCCACCTCGACCGCACAAGTCGTTGGCCAAGGCACAGATCGCTTGCCCGATTTTCTTGCCGTCATTGGCGGACTCCTTGAACTCCAAAACCGTACTTTCCTGGTCACCAAGCACATCCGCGAGATCAGCCACGCCGCCATTGTTCCATCGCTACCTGGTCGTCGTCCCGAGCGCAGCGTTCTCGGCATCCAGGACCTCGTTCGTGCCCGGGCCAGGCGCTGGGGCGTGGTGTAGTGGGGCTCGCCGCTCCTAACAAGTAGGGCTCGGGACCCCTCCCAACGTTGCCGTGTGAAAATCCTCCGGTTCAACCGTGAACGTCGGAGGTGACCGGGACTTGCGTACGTCATGCTCTGGAAGGGTTTTCGTCCCTGTCCACTCGGCGCTGCTGGCAGGGGTCTTGGTCCTGGCGGGCTGCTGGTCCGGTCAGGGCGCGAACGACGCCTGTCTGGATGTCCGGAAGGTCGCGGCTTCCTTCCCGCACATCAAACCCGATGACAGCGGCACCACGATCATTCCCCGGATCGACGAGGAACTCGCGGCAGCGCGGGAAGCGCAGCGTACGTTCGCGGACGACGTGCCGCCGGACTTCCGGAACGCCTGGGCACGCATGATCGACGCGCTCCAGGCGAACCGCAAGGCGTGGCAGGACGCAACGCCGTGGAAAGGCGCCCCCGGCACGGACATGATCGGCGTACTCAACCTCGGAGAGGCCAAGGCCGACGAGGCGAAGAAGGCCCTGGATGCCGTGGCGGACAAGCACGGGTTCGACTACTGCGGCACAGCGATCAGCTGGCAGTACTGATCAAAGCATCAACCCCGTCAAAACCATGACCTTCTCGTACGTGAAATCCTCCATCGCCGAGTGCAGCCCCTCGCGCCCGATCCCCGAGTTCTTGACCCCACCTTAAGGAATCTGGGCGCTCGATCCGTCGACTGAGCCGGCTTGACCCGTCAGCCTGCGGCCTGCCCGCCGCCAAACACCTCCTGGACGAGCCGCTGCGTCACCTGGGTGATCTTCGACCGCCGCCCAGAAGCCCCACCCTGGAAAGAACGAGGCGGCTTCGAACAGGCGACCACACCGTCCGGCCGCCCCGTCACCGTCCTGCGGGTGTGACGGTTGCCCGAGTTTCCAGGCAGAGCCAGTCCCGCCGTTTGAAGACCATGGAGAGGATGAGACACACCGCCGCCCTCGGACCCGATGAGCAACTCGGCCGCCACTTTCGTCTGCCGAGCCACCCTTTCGATCGCCGATGGCGACCGATCCGCGATCTTGGCTAGTCCGCCGTGCGGCTCAATGCATCATCGCGTTCGGGAACCGCTGGGCCAGCCGGTCGATGGCAGCCTGGCCTCGGTGGAGGAGCCGTTGTCGACGATCCAGAACACCCGCTTGGCCGAGGCGTAAGGCTCTTGGGTCATGACTTGGGTGACCAGTGGGGGCACTGAGCTGAACGCTGACGCCGAAACCCTAGGCGATTACTGGGAGTTACATTTCCTCCGATGGTCCGGACCCGAGCGGCGGGCCGAGCTGGGCGATGCGCCGTTTGCTGAGCACGGCCGCGATCACCCGATCCAGGTCGTCCTGGGTCGGCGAGTTTGTCCAGCGCTGAGGCTCAGGATCGGAACGTGTACTCGTGCCGGTCGAAGTCCAGCGTCCAGGCGTACTCGGCGAGGAACGCCTGCGAGAGCAGCCCGTCGATCGTGACGCCGCCGAACCGGGACCAGGGCGCGGTCCTGCCGGGAGCGACGGACAGGAGGTGCCCCGGCTGCTCCAGCGCCCCCAGCCGCAGGGGATGGGCCGCCTTCAGGTGGGTGGCGGCGAGGTCGGCGCGTGGGATTCCCCACGAGCGGTACTGGGATCTGGTGGCCAGCACGGCCGCCTGCCGGGTCGTGCCGTCCTCGTCCTCCAGCACATGGACCAGGCCTGAGTCGACGAAGAAGGTCAGGTCGCGGTGGTGGCCGTAACCGCCCCTGGCGAACATGAAGTGGTCGCCCCACAGGTAGAAGGGCACGCGGGTGCCGTCGGGCGGGGAGCGGTGCCCGCACGGGGCGAGGAGCAGGTGGCCGGCCGGGGTGTCGATGGTGGGCAGGAAACGCCGCAACAGGCAGGTGCCCATGATCACGAGATCTTGGGGGCCGGTCAGGGTGGGGACGACGTCCACGGGCACGTTCGTCAGCATCGCGCCGCCGAGGGCCAGCTCGCGGGCGATGCCGGTGCGGACCGGCGTACGGGTGACGCCGTGGAAGCGGCGGCCGTTCGGCACGGTCTCGATGCCCATCGCCGCCGCCCGCTCGGTGCCCATCACCAGGAACGTGCCCCCGGTGTCCAGGTGGAGCAGGGTCCGGTGGCCGTTCAGCGTGCCTTCGACGGCGGGCAGGTACGCGGCCAGCGGGTGGTCGCCGAACGGGAGCCGGACGGGCTCGGCCGCCTTCACCATCATCGGGTGGTCGCGCCGCAGCGCCAGATCGGGCGGGATGCGGCGGCGCCGGCGGCGTAAGTGCTCGCAGGCCCGGTCCACCTGGTCCAGGTGCAGCCAGGCGTGCGCCACCGGCTTGTCGAGCGCGCGGAGCCGGAGCCCGCCCGCGAGGGACTCGTAGCGGGCCAGCGCCCGCTCGAACCTGCCGCGTACCAGGTCGGCCAGAACCAGCAGGTGCTCGTCCCCTGCCTCGGCCGCCAGCCGGGCGGCCTCCTCGACATCCCCCGACGTCCATGCCCGCCGTGCCCCGGGGGGTCGTGACGGCGTCATGCCGGCTCCTGTCCCGGCTCGTCCGCGAGCGTGCCCGGGCTGACGTCGAGCGCGGCGGCGAGGATGGCGAGCAGCGGGATGACAGCCCGCGCGACGACCTCGTACGAGCCCCGCCTCCGCTGCGTGATCAGTCCGGCCCGCTGCAGTTCGCGCAGGTGGTGGTACAGGTGGCCGGTCGAGCTCTCGCCGCCCAGCGCCTCCTGCAACTCGGCCCGGCTGCGGGGCCCGCCGACGAGCGCCGCGAGCAGCGCCAGCCGGGGCGGGCTGCCCATTGACTCCAGGGACCCGGCGGCGGCCGTCCAGTCGGTCGCCATCAGTTCGGCGACCGGATGCTCGCCGGCCCACACGTATTCGTGGCCGCCGAGGAACGCCGCCCCGGCGTACGCCACCGTGCCGGCCGTCTCGCCGGGCGGGTGGCCCTCCGCGGCCCGTTCCCGGAAGTGGCGCACCAGCTCCAGCGAGGACGACGCCGTTGCCTGACGTCCGGGGGCGGGTGCCCTTGTCTGCTGTTCCTCCAGCCGGTCCATCCGCCGTTCCAGCGCCGCCAGACGATCCTCCACGTGACCCCTTCCACTTTTCCGTAATATCGGAAAATGTACGTAGGTGGTGATGTGCCGTCAAGCAGTGGGTGAGCTCTAGGTCGCTGACGTGCGCGATCCAGCGTCGCGCTGTCGGCTGTTCACCGACTTCCTTCAGCGTCCCTAATCCGGCGGCCCAACAGGGAGGACGCGGCCGCCGCCATGCTGGACGAGGTCGTCGCCTGAAGCGGGAGGCGCGCCGGGCGCGGCGCTGGCGGTGCTGGCCAGCCGAGCTCAGCGAGCCCTCAGTTAGTCGTCGGGCCGCCACTGACACCTTCGTGACGGAAGTCCACTGACATCCGGCGGCAATGCCCACTGACACTCTCGGGGCACTTGGCACTCCGCGCCATGCCTCAGAGGCGTCGTGAATCCGGAGGAGGCCAGGGTCGCGAGCGGTGGACCTGCCTCAAGGGGGCGACGACCCGGACGGCCGGACCGCGTTCCGCCCGTCAGCGCAGGATCGTCGACGCCGAGTCCGCCTTCCGCGGCGCAGGCCGCGACGACGACTGACGCCGGCGCGGTGCTGCCGGTTCGCCTTCAGCGGCGGGCCGGCTTCGGCTCATGAGCAGTCGGGTGGCCCCAACCGGGTGGCCGCCCGCTTGTCCTGCGGCTCCGCCGCCGTCTCCTGGGAGCCGAGGAGCGCGCGGGTGAGGGTCTGGCCGTCGCCCGCCATCGCCTGCAGCGCCGTGCCGAAATGATCGTCGGTGAGCACCCGCTCGTCCGAACGCAACGCGACCAGGATGACCCGGCGCAGCAGTTCCTTGATGAACGACGCCGTGACCCCCTCGGTGGCGGCGACGACCTTGACGGTGTCGGCCACGATGGGCCGATTGCGGGCGTACAGGCGGATCAGGCGTTCGCGCGCCGCGGCGTCAGGCGGCGGCACCTCCACCGCGAGGTCCACCCGGCCGGGCCGCTGGACCAGGGCCTTCTCCAGGGCCTCCACCCGGTTGGTGGTCAGGACGAAGGTGACGTCCACGTCGCCGCTGATCCCGTCCATGGCGTCCAGCAGGGAGAAGAGCAGCGGGCTGGTTTCGTGGTGGCTACGGTCCTCGGCGATCAGATCGACGTCCTCGACGACCACGATGGACGGTTGCAGCTTGCGAGCCATCGCCACCGCGTAGTCGATCTTGCGCATGGCGGGCCCGGTCATCAGCACAGCCGTGTGCTCGCGCAGCCGCCCGATGAGGTAGCGCGTGGTGTGGGTCTTGCCGGTGCCCGGCGGGCCGTACAGCAGCAAGCCCCGGCGCAGGTGCTGGCCGGCCTCAGTGAGCTGGTCGGCATGCTCGGCGATGCCCACGACATGCTCTTCGATGGCCTCCAGCCGTCCTTCCGGCAGGACCACCTCTTCGGGGCCCAGCTCGGGGCGGGGCAGGAAGGTGAGCAGTTCGTTCTCCCTGTGCTCGCTGAAGCCGAAGCTGAGCACCTGGCCGCGGCATGGGTCGTTGTCCTGCTTGAGCCGGTTCACCTCGTCGCGTACGGCGGTCGCCGCGTCCCGCCGAGCCGCCAGCACGGTGAGCAGGCTGTGGCCGTCGTAGTCCTCCGTGCTGCTCAGGCCGATGACCACCGGGGTGCCGTCGGGGGCGGCCGTGGCGACCAGGCCGAGCTGCACGACCTCTATCGTGGTATCTGGGCCGATCGAGGCCGTGCCGTAGTCGGGGCGGCCGAGCATGCGGCTGCCTTCACGCATCGCCGCGAGCAGCATGTTGATGATGCTCTCCCAGCGCCGCTCGCCGCCCACGATGCCGAACCACTGCGCGCCCGGGGAGTAGGCGTCGAGGTAGAGGCCGGCAGCGGTCTGCAGCGCGGCGTGCTCGTAGAGCCGGTACTTCTCCTCCACGACGACAAGGTCGCCGAGCGGGCAGCCGAGGTGCTCGGTCACCTTCGCGACCAGCGGAGAGGTGGCGTTGGCCTCGCCGATCCGCTCGGCCACCGCGGTGTAAACCTGCCGCAGGCTCTCGGCGAGCGCTCGCGCGTCGGCGAGTTCGATGTCGGTCACGGCACCCATCATCGCGATCGGGGCGAACGAATGCACCCGATTAACCCGCGACGGCTCGTCGAAGGCCGTCCGGCAGGATCCGTGCCGGACGGCCGCCGCACAGAGCGTTAGAGCGTCAACCCCGTCAAAACCATGACCTTCTCGTACGTGAAGTCCTCCATCGCCGAGTGCAGGCCCTCGCGCCCGATCCCCGAGTCCTTGACCCCGCCGTACGGCATCTGGTCGGCCCGGTACGAGGGGACGTCGCCGATGATCACGCCGCCCACCTCCAGCTCCCGGTTCGCCCGGAAGGCGGCGTCGAGAGAGCGGGTGAAGACGCCGGCCTGGAGCCCGTACGCCGAGTCGTTGACCAGGGCGTATGCCTCGTCGATCGAGGCGGCGGGCTGGAGGATCATGACGGGGCCGAAGACCTCCTCGCAGGCCACCTTGGCGCCGTGCGGCACCTCGGACAGCACCGTCGGCGCGAACGTGGCGCCCTCGCGGGTGCCGCCCGCCAGGATCCGGGCGCCTGCCTCGACGGCCTCCTTGACCCACTGCTCGACGCGTTCGGCGGCGGCTTCGGAGACCAGCGGGCCCACCTGGGTCTTCTCGTCGGCGGGGTCGCCGGTGACGAGGCCGGAGACGGCGGGCAGGAGGCGTTCGACGAAGGCGTCGTACACGGGCCGCTCGACGATCACGCGCTGGACGGCGATGCAGCTCTGGCCGGCCTGATAGTTGGAGTAGAGGGCGATGCGCTGGGCCGCCCAGTCGAGGTCGGCGTCGGCCAGCACGACCGCGGCCGCGTTGCCGCCCAGTTCGAGCGTGACATGCTTGCGCGGGACCTGGTCGGCGATGGCGTACCCGACGGGCGCCGAGCCGGTGAACGACACCACGGGGAGCCGGGGGTCCTGGACGAGGGCCGAGGCGCGGTCGTTCTCGATCGGCAGGACCGAGAACATGCCCGCGGGCAGGTCGGTCTCGGCCAGGATCTCGCCCAGCACGAGCGAGGACAGCGGGGTCGCGGGGGCGGGCTTGACGACGACGGGGGCGCCGACGGCGATGGCGGGGGCGACCTTGTGGGCGACGAGGTTCAGCGGGAAGTTGAACGGGGTGATCGCCAGCACGGGGCCGTACGGGACGCGCGAGACGTAGGCCAGCCGCCCGGCCGCCGCAGGTTCGGTGTCGAGCCGCTGAACCCCGCCCGACCAGCGCCGCGTCTCTTCGGCGGCGAAGCGGAACGTGGCGACGGCCCGGCCGACCTCGCCGCGGGCCCACAGGATCGGCTTGCCGTTCTCGGCCGTGATGAGGTGGGCGATCTCGTCGGCCCGTTCGGCCAGGCGGCGCGAGACGTGGGCCAGCGCCTCGGCGCGCACGTGCACGGGCAGCGCGGCGGCCTCCTTGGCCACCGCCTGCGCGGCCGCGATGGCCTCCTCGACCTGGGCATCCGTCGGTACGGAGTGCCGGCCGACCTCGCGGCCGTCGTGGGGGTTGGTCACGGTGAGCTCGGTGTCCCCGGTCGCTGCGCGGCCGGCCAGCCAGAAGGTACGCACGTCCATACTCACGACGTTATGCCAAGACGGGGATCGGGGATTTACACCATGGTGCACAAGACTCCCACGAGGGCTCACCGTTAAGTACAAGCCCTGGTGTATACCCATGATGTAACAGAAGTAGACCCAATTCGGGATGTTTACCATGCGGAGTGGTTTGAGGGATCTCCGCCATGGCTAAGTCATCGTGTGCGGGTCTCCAGCGCGGCGGGCCCCCGATCAGAAAGGCGTGGGCCCCGTGACCGAACGACGTGAGGTCACAAGGACGCTGTGCTCCTTGGCCACGAGGGAGGTTTCATGACCTCGGCGCCCCTGGGGCTACAGGGCGCTTATCTCCTTGGTGAGCGCGCCAGTCACGACGAACTCCGTGCCCGACTCCTTGACGTGGCGGTCAACCTGCTCGAGTCGGACGGGCCGGAGAGCCTGACCATGCGCAGAATCGCCGCCGAGGCCGGATGCACGACGACCGTCATCTACACGATGTTCGGCAACAGGGAGGGCCTGGCCGAGGCACTTTACCTGGAGGGGTTCGAGCGCTTCCGCCGTTTCCTGGAGGCGGTGCCGTCGCGACGCGACCCGTTCGAGCTCCTGGCCGCCCTCGGTCCCGCCTACCGGCAGGCGTGCCTGGCCGAGCCCGGCTACTACAGCTTGATGTTCGAACGGGCGATCCCCGGTTTCGAACCCAGCGAGCGCGCCAGAACCCTGGCCCGGGCGGCGCTCAACATCCTCGACCGGGTGATCGCCGACTGCATCTCGGCCGGTTACCTGATCCCGACACAGCCCCGCAAGATCGCGGACGCGCTGTGGGCGGCGGCCCAGGGGGCGATCAGTTTGGAACGTGCTGGGCACCTGCGGGATGACAGCACGTACACGGCGGTCACGATGGCCACCATCTGCTGCTACCTGGTGGACAAGAATCTGGCGCCGCCGCCCGCCTAGGGACCCGGCAGGCTGGTACAGACGCTGGGCGAGGCAGCCCTGAGCGGGATCGGAGCTCTGGGGGTCCGCGTTCCTGATCGGCCCCGCCGCGCGGCACCTGTCCGGGGAGGGCACGGCAGACGCCGGCGGGGGAGTTTGCGCTTGCCGGTGGGGATGATCAGGTCCTTGCGGTGTGGATCATGCTCTAGGGATAACCCCATGGTGAACGTTCCAGCAGCCCAGAAGGATGGCTTCGCCCGTCCGCGGAGGAGGCGGCCGGCCATGGAAAGCGGGGCCCCGACCCTCCGCACGTCACCGTCGGAGGCGAGGAGGGCGAGCCGGGTGCGTGCGGAAAGCCACGATCTGTCCGGGACCTTGGCTCGCCATAGTGGCTCGCTGCCCGCCTCCCCTTTCCAGAAAGGCATGAGCCATGTATCCCCCTCCCCCCGGGTACCCATACCCGCCTCAGGGGTACGCGCCGCCCCCACCGCCACCGTTGCGTCCGGTCCGCGGCGTCGCGCTCTTCGCCGTGCTCGCCCTGATCTGTAACTCCGTCATCGGAGTCATCACGGCGGGGGTCGACGCCTGGTACATAGCGATCTTGCACCGTCTCACCACGGAGCCAGGCACCGTGTCCGACGCGGACCTCGACGCCCTCGACAGCGCAACCCGCCTGTCGAGCATCCTGGAGATGGTCACCTACCTGGTCGCCGTCGTGGCGTTCCTGGTCTGGCTGTTCCGGGTGCGAGCGAACGCGGAGATCCTCTCGCCGCTCGGCCACCGGCTCACCAGGCCGTGGGTGTTCTTCGGCTGGGTGGTGCCGATCATCTCGTTCTGGTTCCCCAAGCGGATCGTGGACGACATCTGGTACGCCTCCACGCGCGCCCGTTACCCGGCCTCGCCGTCGAAGGTCCTGATCAACGCCTGGTGGGCGGCCTGGGTGGTGGCCCTCCTGATGACTTACGTAGCCACGCGGCTGACGGTTCGCGCCGACGAAGATGACCTGGATAGCCTGTCGGCCGCCGCGGTGTTCGACATGCTGAGCACCGGGCCGCTGCTGGCGGCGGCCGGGCTGGCGATCGGCGTCATCTACCAGATCACCGATGCCCAGCAACGGCACCCGACCATCCCGGCCGCCCCCGGCAACTATCCGCCTCCCCGTGGCTATCCGGCTCCTGGCGGCTACCCAGCGCCGGGGGGTCACTCGGCGCCTGGCGGCTACCCGGCCTACTGACGGGCCGCCGTCGTGGTGGACAGGCGCTTGCCGAGCGCCGATCGTCGCTCGCTAACGGTGGCGCTGGGTGGCTTCGAGCGCGAGCCACAGCTCGGCGCGCACCCCGGGGTCGTCGAGGTCGCGGGCGAGCAGCTCGGTGACGCGTTTCATCCGGTAACGCAGAGTGTGACGGTGGACGCCGAGCCGCTGAGCCGCCGCGTCCCAGTGGCCGTTGCTGTCCAGGTACGCCCGTAGCGACTCCACGAGGTCCACCCGCGAGCCGTACCCGGTGAGCGGGGCCAGCAGCGCCTCGGAGTACGCCGAGAACGCCTGGGCGGCGGACTGGTCGAGCAGCCCCAGCAAGCCCTGCCCGGCCAGCTTCCGGAACCACGTCATCCCGTCTCCACGAGTTCTGGCGGCCTCCAGAGCGCGTCTGGCCTGGTCCAGCCCGGTCCGCAGGGAGGTCTCGCCGTAGCCGCAGGGCAGGCTGCCGCCCACCGGCCCGTCCACTTCCTGCCCCGCCTTCTCCGCCACCTCCTCGGTGACGAGCGCCACGGCCGACGAAGCGTGCAAGGCGGCGAAGCCGTGGCCCTCCAACGCCTCCAGGGCGTCGGCCCCGGCCGCGAGCACCACCAGCGGCTCCTCCGGCAGCCGCCCCCCGAGCGGCCCCAGCACCGCGCGCGCCCGCTCCCCCTCCCCCGCCAGCAACAGCTCCAGCACGGCGGAACGGACCCGGCGGACGGCGGCGAGCTGGCTGCGTCCCTGTTCGAGGGAGAGCGTCAGGAGGGAGCCCGCGGCGTTGATCACGGTGTGGACCACGGGTGGGAACGCCTGCTTGGCCCCGACTGCGAAGAAGCCGCGCGGCCGGGCCCCGCCTCCCAGCGGCTGTACCACGATGTGCTCGCCGGGCCCGGACAGCGCCAGGCTCGCGACGGAGCCTCCGGGTTCCGGGAGGCGGCGCAGGCGGGCCAGTTCGGCGGCGACGTCCTGCGCCCCGTGGGTGGCGTGCCGCACCTCGCCCGCCTCGTCCAGCAGCGCGGCCCAGCCGCCGATCTCCTTGGCCAGCCGGTCGATGACCGCGTGCATGCCCTCCGGCTTCAGCGCCGCCCGCGTGAGCCGTCCTTGGGCGGCGAAGGCGCGGGTGATCTCCTCGTACTGCTCGGCGGCCAGGAGTTCGCTGACCGCCTTGCCGATCGCGATGAACGGCGTCTCGCGCGGCACCTCCAGCAGTGGCAGCCCGGCCTCGTCGGCGGCGGTGACGAGGGCGGCGGGCGTCTGCTCGTGGGAGACGCCGACGCCGAAGCCGAGCCCGGTAACACCGCGGGCCACCAGCCGGGCGACATATCCGCTCAAGTCGCCTTCCATCCGCATCCCGGTGGTGAGCAGCAGCTCCTCACCCTCCAGGTACGGCGTAGGATCGGCCAGTTCGCTGACCGCCACCCAGCGCACGGCCGCGTTCAGCGCCCCGCGACCGGTGATCCCGGCCAGCGGCCGCAGGCCCATGCGGCGCACCACGGTCTGGAGCGAAGGCGGCATGCGAGGTTTATCCATTCTGGCAAAGACGAACACCCTTAGTGTGACATATCGACGTATCGGCGCAGGTGGGAGCCCGCCGTAGCGTCAAAGCATGAGCATTCCCCAGGAGCGGCGCCTCGTGACCGCGATCCCCGGCCCCAAGTCCCAGGAGTTGCTGGCCCGCAAGCAGGCCGCCGTCCCGCCCGGCATCGGCACCACCCTGCCGGTCTTCGTCACCCGCGCCGGCGGCGGCGTGGTGCAGGACGCCGACGGGAACTCACTGATCGACTTCGGCTCCGGCATCGCCGTCACGAACGTGGGCAACGCCGCGCCCAAGGTCGTCGACCGCGTCCAGAAGCAGGTTTCCGACTTCACCCACACCTGTTTCATGGTCACTCCGTACGAGTCGTATGTGCGGGTGTGCGAGAAGCTCAACGAGCTGACCCCGGGAGACCACGACAAGCGTACGTTCCTGGTGAACTCGGGCGCCGAAGCCGTGGAGAACGCGGTCAAGATCGCCAGGCACGCCACCGGCAGGCCGGCCGTCGTGGTGTTCGACCACGGCTACCACGGCCGCACGCTGCTCACGATGACGCTGACGGCCAAGAACATGCCGTACAAGCACCGGTTCGGGCCGTTCGCACCGGAGGTGTACCGGGCGCCGCTGGCGTATCCGTTCCGCTGGCCGGGCGGGCCGGAGAACTGCGCGCAGGAGGCCGCCGAACAGGCCATCGATCTGATCACCAAGCAGATCGGCGCCGAGAACGTGGCCGCCGTGGTGATCGAGCCGATCGCCGGCGAGGGCGGGTTCATCGTGCCGGCCAAGGGTTTCCTGCCGCGCATCGCGGAGTTCTGCAAGGCCAACGGCATCGTGTTCGTGGCCGACGAGGTGCAGACCGGCTTCGCCAGGACGGGCACGCTCTTCGCCTGCGAGGACGAGGGCGTCGTCCCCGACATCATCACCACGGCCAAGGGCATCGCGGGCGGCCTGCCGCTGGCCGCCGTGACGGGCCGGGCGGAGATCATGGACGAGGTGCACGCCGGCGGCCTCGGCGGCACCTACGGCGGCAACCCCCTGGCCTGCGAGGCCGCCCTCGGCGTGCTGGAGACGATCGAGGAGGAGGACCTGGTCGCCAGGGCCCGCCGCATCGGCGACATCATGCTCCCGCGACTGAAGGCTCTCCAGGAACGCTTCGACGTGATCGGCGACGTGCGGGGCCGTGGCGCGATGATCGCGATCGAGCTGGTCCAGCCGGGCACCAAGGACCCGAACCCGGCCGCCGTGGCGGAGGTCGTCAAGCGCTGCCACGCCGAGGGCCTGCTGGTGCTGACGGCGGGCACGTACGGCAACGTCCTGCGCTTCCTGCCGCCCCTCGTCATCCCCGAACACCTGCTCGAGGAGGGCTTGGGCATTCTGGAGAAGGCGATATCCGAGCTCTAGAATAAAACCCAACGAATCGGGCATCCGGCTTGCGGCTGGATGCCCGATTTTGTTGGGTTAACTGACGTCGGTCGGGTAGAGAATTCACCCTGACTTGACGCTCAGCTAGACGCTCACGGCCTCGGTCAGGGTTATAACGGTTGCGACATACGGATGGTCGATGGCATCGGGGAGCGTGATGAACTGGGGTCCGACCAGAACGGCGCAGAGTATGTTGACGTTCGACCCTGAAGGCCTGAGCCCGGCCCAGCGAGAGGGCGACTCCTGCGTCGTCTGCCACAAGAGGTGGCCGCGTCCGCGCATGCGCGTGGGCCGGCTGCCCGACGACTCCGCGGTCTTCGCCTGCGGCGACTGCGCCGAGGCGCTCCTGCCCGCCCCGAAGGCCACGGTCGTCGCCTTCCCATCCCGCTGAAAGCCCCGTAACCCCGTGAGCGAGACGCCCCGGGACAGAGGGGAAGGCCCGGGGCGTCTCCGCAGGCCGCGCCCAGCGGGGGGAGGGGGCGCGCCCGCGCACGGTGGGGCCGGCGGGCCCCAATCACTCGGAGAGCTGCCGCCACCGTTCGGTCCAGGCGGCATAGTCAGTGCATTCCCCGTCATCCGCCCGGCAACCCCCGGGAGGCCGTACGGCAAAGGCGATCCGGTCGAGCTTCTTGCCTCTCCCGTACAGGTCGCACATCGGCCTGGCCCGCCCCTTGCACGCCTTGTCGTTGGCCGGCGCCAGCCCCGCCCACGCGGCGGCGTCACGCTGCGCCTCGGGCGCGCTCACCCAGTTGAGCCACCGGTAGGCGCAGGTGGTGTCGGAGACGTTCGCGCCGAGCATCCAGGAGTCCACCCATCCGGTGGTCTTGCGCGTCGGGAGCGCCCTGACCGGCTTGCCGGCCTTCTCCAGGAGAAGGCGGTAGTACGGGGTGGCCTGGGCGTAGTCGAGCGATCCGGTGGCGAACCCGGTGACGAGGTCGATCGGGTTGGCCCAGTACGTGCGGTCCTTGGCCTGGTCGAGCAGCCCCATGGCACGGTCGAGCCGCTCCTTGCTCAGCTCGAACGGATCCCCCGACGACCCTTCGGCCAGCGCGGCGTCGGCGATCGTCAGCGGGCTGTCGCGCAGCGCCACCCGGTTGGAGGCGAACGCCTGCCGCAGATCGCCCTTGACCCTGCTGGAGTCGTAGATGAACTCGTGGAACCCCCACAGGTAGGGCACCCCGTAGACCTTGCCCGACACCGTCACCATGTCGCGGAAGCGTTCGTCGACGTCCTTGTAGTCGGCCACCTTGGCCGGATCGATGGCCTGCACCTGCTTGTCCTCGATGAGTTCGCTCGCCAGCACCGGCCCGGCGGAGATCACGTCGTAGGGCCGCTCCTTGACCCTGGCTGCCATCTCCTGCGCGCTCTGGACGGAGTCCTGCCTGGCGACCCGGCAACCGGTCTCCTTCTCGAACGAGGACATCCAGTTGACCTTGGGACTGACGCCGCCGTACTCGGCGTAACCGCGATAGGTGAGGATCTGCAGCGTGCCGTCGCTCTGCGTGGCGCTCGGGGTGGGCGTCGGCGTCGGTGTGGGGGCCGCCGCGCCCATGCCGGCGACCAGCGCCGTTACGGCGAGCGCCATGGCATTAGTGCGACGACGTTTCACGATGTCCCCCTCTGTCCCAGTGGCCTGGAGCTTACCGGGACTCGGACGGGAGGGATGCGCGTCCCTCCCGTCGGGAATCGTCGCTTACCTGTTCGTGGGGAAGCCCAGGTTCACTCCGCCGTGGGACGGGTCGAGCCAGCGGGAGGTCACGACCTTGCCCCGGGTGTAGAAGTGCACACCCTCGGTGCCGTGCACGTGCGTGTCGCCGAACAGCGAGGCCTTCCAGCCGCCGAAGCTGTAGAAGGCCATCGGCACCGGGATGGGCACGTTGATGCCGACCATGCCGACCTCGACCTCGTTCTGGAAGCGCCGGGCCGCGCCGCCGTCGTTGGTGAAGATCGCGGTGCCGTTGCCGTACAGGCCGCCGTTGATCAGCTCCAGGCCCTCCTCGTACGAGCCGACGCGCACGATCGACAACACCGGGCCGAAGATCTCGTCGATGTGCGTACGCGAGCCGGCGGGCACGTGGTCGAGCACCGTCGGCCCGAGCCAGAACCCCTTGGCCTCCGAGGCCTTGCCGCCGCCGAGCACCTCGCTCTCGCGGCCGTCGACGACCAGCTTGGCGCCCTCCTCGACGCCGAGGTCGAGGTAGGAGGCGACCTTGTCGCGGTGGGCCTCGGTGACCAGCGGCCCCATCTGGGACTCGGGGTTGTCGCCAGGGCCGATCACGAGCCGTTCGACCCGCTCGACGATCTTCTGGACGAGTTCGTCGCCGACCGGGTCGACGGCCAGCACGACGGAGATCGCCATGCACCGCTCCCCCGCCGAGCCGAACCCTGCCGACACCGCCGAGTCGGCGACCAGGTCGAGGTCGGCGTCGGGCAGCACGAGCATGTGGTTCTTGGCCCCGCCGAGCGCCTGGACGCGCTTGCCGTGCGCGGTGCCGCGCTCGTAGACGTACTTGGCGATCGGGGTGGAGCCGACGAACGACACCGCGCGCACGTCGGGGTGCTCAAGCAGCCGGTCCACGGCGACCTTGTCGCCCTGCACGACGTTGAAGACGCCGTCGGGCAGCCCGGCCTCCTGCCACAGCCGCGCCATGAGCAGCGACGCCGACGGGTCCTTCTCCGACGGCTTGAGCACGAACGCGTTCCCGCACGCGATCGCGATCGGGTACATCCACATCGGCACCATGGCGGGGAAGTTGAACGGCGTGATCCCGGCCACGACGCCCAGCGGCTGCCGGATCGAGTAGGAGTCGACCCGGGTCGAGACGCCTTCGGAGAAGCCGCCCTTGAGCAGGTGCGGGATCCCGCAGGCGAACTCCACGACCTCCAGGCCGCGGGCCACCTCGCCGAGCGCGTCGGAGTGCACCTTGCCGTGCTCGGCGGAGATCAGCGCGGCCAGTTCGTCGCGGTGGGCGTGCATGAGCTCGCGGAAGCGGAACAGCACCTGCGACCGCTTGACGAGCGAGGAGTCACGCCAGGCGGGGAAGGCCGCCGTGGCGGCGGCCACGGCCGCGTCCACGTCCGCCGCGGAGGCCATCGTCACGTGCCCGGCGACCTCGCCGTTCGCCGGGTTGTAGAGCTCCGAGGTACGGGGGTCGCCGTCGGCGAGCGCCCCGTTGATCCAATGCCTGACCGTCTTCACTGGTCCGCAGCCTCCGCGTTGATGATGTCGAGTGCGTGGACGATGATCCCCAGGCCCTCGGTCGCCTCGTCCACCGTCAGGGTGAGCGGCGGGGCCATGCGGATGGCGGTGCCGTACAGGCCGCCCTTGCCCGCCAGCAGGCCCGCCTTCTTGGTCTCCTCCATGAAGCGGGCGGCCTGGGCGGGGGTTTGGAGTTCGACGGCGAACATCAGGCCCTTGCCGCGCACGCCCTTGACCACGGGCAGACGCTCGGCGGCCTGGTGCAGGCCGCGCAGGATGATCTCGCCGGTGCGCGCCGCGTTGGCCTGCAGGTCGTGGTCGAGCACGTAGTCGAGGGTGGCGTTGGCGGCGGCCATGGAGACGGGGTTGCCGCCGAACGTGGACAGGCCCACGGCGTGCGGGGCGTCCATCAGGTCGCCGCGCGCCACGACGCCGCCGACGGCGAAGCCGTTGCCGAGCCCCTTGGCGAAGGTGATCATGTCGGGGGTCACGCCGTGGTTCCCGATGCCGAAGAACGCGCTGCCGGTCCGTCCCCAGCCGGTCTGGACCTCGTCGGAGATGAACAGGATGCCCTGCTCGTCGAGGACCTCCTTGTAGGCGGCGAACAGCCCGTCGGGCGCCATGGTGAATCCGCCGACGCCCTGGATCGGCTCGGCGATGAGCGCCGCCACGTCGTTGGAGACGGCCGTGGCCAGCACGTGGCGCAGGTCGTCCACGCACGCGGCGATGTAGTCGGCGTCCGACAGGCCCTTGAACTGGGTGAGGTGCCGGTCGGCGCCGTGCAGGAAGTGCACGTTGAGCGGGGAGAGCGAGTTGTTCTTCCACGACCGGTTGGAGGTGACGCTGACCGCGCCGAAGCTGCGCCCGTGGTAGCTCTGGCGCATGGCGAGGACCTGGTCGCTCTTGCGCGCGTAGGTGGCCAGCAGCAGCGCGGTCTCGTTGGCCTCGGTGCCCGAGTTGGTGAAGAAGACCTTGGCGTCGGGGATGCCGGACAGCCGCGCGATCTTCTCCGCGAGCTCGATCTGGCCGCGTAGCAGGTAGACGGTGCTGGTGTGCACCACGCCGGTGGCGATCTGGCGCTCGACGGCCTCGCGTACTTCCGGCACGTCGTAGCCGATCATGTTGGTCAGGATGCCGGCGAAGAAGTCGAGGTAGCTCTTGCCGTCGGCGTCGATGACGCGGTTGCCCTTGCCGCTGACGAGCTCGATGGGGTCGTTGTAGTTGAGTGCCAACCAGTTGGGCATGACAGCCCGGTGGCGCGCGAGAAGCTCCGACATGTTATCGAGTATCCCTTTCTGGACCTCGCCCTCCTATCCGCAACCTGTCGGCGTACGGTCAATTCACCTTACACGGTGTAAGTCCGCCCCTTAGGGGATGTCCCGTGCGCCTGGCGATGTACGGAACGCGAGCTCGCTACGCCGCCCGGGGCATCGCGAAAGCCGACTTCAGGGCGACGACCGGGGCCACTGCTCTCGGCCACGATCGAGTCATCCGAGATGAAGGAGACATCGAGATGACCGTCACCGTCGACAACCGCCCCGAGGCCCCGTCCGGCCCGCCCAAGCTCGACCGCGACCAGTTGCGCCGGGCCCAGCAGGACACCCTCGACACCCCGCGCATGAGCTACAGCCCGCTGGCCAGGATGATGTTCAAGCCTGTGGACCTCATGTACGGCCCGAAGGGCTCATACACGAAGTTCGCCATGCTGGAGATCATCGCCCGCGTGCCCTACCAGGCGTGGGAGCGGATGGGCTACTGGGCCGTGCACCGGCACGCGGGCCGCTCCGCGCTGGCCAGGCGGGTCTTCGAGCGGATCGTGGAGGCCCGCGCCGACCAGGACAACGAGCAGTGGCACCTGCTGATCATGCAGGACCTGGTGCAGCGCAGCGGGCAGAGGCAGACGTGGCTGCTGCACAAGGCCGCGCCCTGGCTGATCGCGTTCTTCTACTACCACGTGTCCTGGGTGCTGTTCCTGGTCAGGCCCGACTGGAGCTACCGGCTCAACGCGGAGTTCGAGGACCACGCCGAGCACGAGTACATGACGTTCGTGGCGGACAACCCCGACCTGGAGTTCGTGCCCGACCCCGGCACGTACGCCGCCGAGTACGGCCGCTTCCGCTCGGTGGCCGACCTGCTCAGGCAGATCGGCCACGACGAGCGCTGCCACAAGCTCGACAGCTTGGAGAGCATGCGAGAGCCCCGTGTGCGCTAGACCTGCGCCGGCTCGGGGGCGGCGGCCGGTTTGGCGGGGCGCAGCACGGCCAATGCGAGCAGGGCGGCGGCCACGCAGAAGGCGGCGCCGACCCATGCGCCCAGGTGCATGGCCGAGGTGAACGCCTGGTTGGCGGCCTCGCCGAAGCCCATCGGATGGGCGGCGCCGATCGACTCCCTGGCGGCCGCGGGCAGGTCGGCGGGCATCTCGGAGGTGTACCGCCCGGCCAGCACGCTGCCCAGGATCGCGATGCTCAGCGCCATGCCGACCTGCTGGACGGTGTCGTTGAGCGCGGAGCCGACCCCGGCGTGCTCCATCGGGATGGCCCCCATGAGCGAGGCGTAGGCGGAAGGACCGGCCAGACCGCCGCCGATCCCCATGATCACCAACCCGATCAGCAGCTCCATGTAGCTGGTGGTGAAGGCCATCACGACGAAGCCTCCTGCCATCAGCAGCAGCCCGGCGCCGATCAGCACCCGGTTGCTGAGCCGCCGGCCGAGCCCCGCGCCCACGCCGTTGAAGATGGCCGCGGCCACGGCGTAGGGCAGCATGGCCAGGCCGGCCTGCATCTCCCCGAAGCCCAGCACGAACTGCAGGTACTGGGTGAGCATCAGCATCACGGAGCCCGCGCCGAACGCCATCAGCAGGATCGAGAAGGACGCGCCGCTGAAGTTGCGGTTGGCGAACAGGTGGAGCGGCAACATCGGCTCCACCTGCCTGCGCTCCCAGATCACGAACGCGCCCAGGGCGATGACGGCCAGCGCGATGACGGGGACGTTCCACTCCCTCTCGATGATCACATAGACCGCCGAGGTCAGGCCCACGACGGACAGCACCACGCCCACGGGGTCGATCCTGCGGCCCTCGCTGCGGGTCTCGGGCATGAGCACGACGGCGGCCGCGATGGCGATCGCCGCGATCGGGATGTTCAGCAGGAAGACCGAGCCCCACCAGTAGTGCTCCAGCAGGAAGCCGCCCAGCGTCGGGCCGGAGACCATGCCGACCAGGGCCACGGCGCTCCAGGCCGCCATGGCCTTGCGCCGCTCGCTCTCGTCGAACACGGTCATCAGGATCGACAGCGTCGAGGGCATCATGATCGAGCCGCCGATGCCCATCAGGGCCCGCGCGGCGATCAGTTGCCACGGCTCGGTGACGAGCACCGCGACCAGTGACGCGCCACCGAAGAACACCAGGCCGATGATCAGGAACAGGCGGCGGCCGTACTTGTCGCTCAGGCTGCCCGAGGTGAGCAGCAGCCCCGCGTAGGCCAGCACGTAGGCGTTGATGATCCACTGGATGTCGGACGGTGTCGCGCCCATCTCCTCGCTCAGCGAGGGGATCGCGAGGTTGAGCACGGTGTTGTCGACGACCAGCACCAGCAGCGCCAAGCAGAGGACCACGAGGATCCACCAGCGACGGGGGTCTCGTACAGTGTTCGAGTTCACTCGCACACTGTACGACAACTCTCGCACACTGTACGAATGGATTTATCCTTGGAGGATGACCGGCAAGCAGTTCTCCTCCGTCTGGCTTCGCGAGCCGCGCAAGGCCACCAGCCCCGGCCTCAGCCGCGAAGAGATCGTCAACGCGGCCGTCGCGCTGCTCGACGAGGAGGGGCTGGCCGGGCTGAGCATGCGCAAACTCGGCGCGAAGTTGCAGGCAGGCGCCACCAGCCTCTACTGGCACGTCTCCCACAAGGACGAACTCCTTGAACTGGTCTACGACCAGGTGTGGGGCGAGATGAGCGTGCCCGAACCGGAGGAGGCGGGCTGGCGCGAGGCGGCCTCGGCCCTGGCCCGCAGCATGCGCATCGTGATGCTGCGCCACCCGTGGTCGGCCGACCTCCTCGGCCGCATGCCCGCGCTCGGCCCGAACGCCCTCCAGATCGCCGACCGGCTGCGCCGGATATTCATCTCGGCCGGCTTCCAGGGGATCGACGTCGAGTACGCCGGGAGCGCGCTCACCGCCTACATCTACGGCATGACCACCCCCGAGGTCGCGTGGAACACCGTCATGGGCGAGCGCCAGTACGACGCCGACGAGATGCGCGCGCAGGTCGCCAGGGTGGTCAAAGACTTTCCCGGCATGCTTGAGCGCATCAACCTGGATGCCTACGACGACCCGCAGGCCATCCGCGAGACCGCCTTCGACTTCGGGCTCACCTCGGTGCTCGACGGCCTTGAGCGGCGGCTGACGACGTAGCAGGATCCGGGCATGAGCGAATTCCGTGCCGCCCGCGACTTCCTCCTCGACGCCGATCCCGCCACCGCCCGCCGCGACTTCCGCTGGCCGCACCTCGAAGGCTTCAACTGGGCGCTCGACTGGTTCGACGGGGTGCTGACCGCCGAGACCCCCGACGCCGTCGCTCTGAAGATCGTGGGCTCGCGCCCGGCCTCCTCCACCTTCGCCGAGCTGACCGCGCGCTCCAACCAGGTCGCCAACTGGCTGCGCGGGCAGGGGGTGCGCAGGGGCGACCGGATCCTGCTCATGCTGGGCAACCAGGCCGAGCTGTGGGAGTCGGTGCTGGCCGCGATGAAGCTGGGCGCGGTCATCATCCCGGCCACCACGCTGCTGACCGCCAAGGACATCGCCGAACGCATCGAACGCGGCCGCGTCTCCCACGTGATCGCGGACGCGGCCGACGCGGGCAAGTTCGGGGACGGCGACCACACGAAGATCGCCGTCGGTGACGCCGGCTCCTGGCTGCCGTACCACGACGCCTACGAGGCGAGCCCGCTGTTCACCCCCGACGCGCCGACCCGCTCGGGCGACACCCTGCTGCTCTACTTCACCTCCGGCACGACCTCCCAGCCGAAGCTGGTCGAGCACACGCACGCCTCCTATCCGGCCGGGCACCTGTCGACCATGTTCTGGATCGGGCTGCGGCCCGGCGACGTGCACCTCAACGTCTCCTCCTCCGGGTGGGCCAAGCACGCGTGGAGCAACGTGTTCGCGCCGTGGAACGCCGGGGCCACCGTGCTCGTCCACGACTACGAGCGTTTCTCCGCCCCCGCGCTGCTGGAGGTGCTGCGGCAGGAGCGGGTGACCACGTTCTGCGCGCCGCCGACCGTGTGGCGGATGCTCATCCAGGAGGACCTGACGGCCTGGAAGCTGCCCCTGCGTACGGCGGTGGCCGCCGGCGAGCCGCTCAACCCGGAGATCATCGACCAGGTGGACAAGGCGTGGGGCATCACGATCAGGGACGGCTACGGCCAGACCGAGACCACCGCGCAGATCGGCAACGCTCCGGGGGAGCCGGTCAGGCCGGGGTCGATGGGCCGGCCGCTGCCCGGGTACGACGTCGTGCTGCTCGACCCCGTCAGCGGCGAGCCCGGGGACGACGGGGAGATCTGCCTGCCGCTGGACGACCGCCGCCCCTTGGGCCTCATGTCCGGATATGTTGGTGGATCGAGTGAATCCATGCGCGGCGGCTTCTACCACACCGGCGACGTCGCCACCCGCGACCAGGACGGCTACATCACCTACGTGGGCAGAACCGACGACGTCTTCAAAGCCTCCGACTACCGCATCTCGCCGTTCGAGCTGGAGAGCGTGCTCCTGGAGCACGCGGCGGTCGCGGAGGCGGCCGTGGTGCCCGCGCCCGACCCGGTACGGCTGGCGGTGCCGAAGGCGTACGTGACCCTGGCCCCCGGGGCCGAGGCGGACGCGGCCACCGCCCGGTCGATCTTCGAGCACTGCCGCAGGGAACTGGCGCCGTACAAGCGGATTCGCCGGCTGGAGTTCGGCGAGTTGCCCAAAACGATCTCCGGGAAGATCCGCCGGGTGGAGCTGCGGGTGCGTGAACCCAGGGCGGAATTCAGGGAAGAGGACCTTAACCAGTGACAAAGCGTAAATTGGCACATGGCCGCTCTTACAAGTTGATCGGCTAGGCTCTGCCCCGTGTTGCCCACCATTGCCGACGTCCTCGCCCTGGAGACCGTACGCCGGGGCAGCCCGCGCGTGGTCGCGGGCGCCGACCGGCTCGACACCAAGGTGCGGTGGGTGCACGTCGGCGAGATCGCCGACATCGCCCAACTCCTGCGCGGCGGGGAACTGGTGCTCACCACCGGCGTCGCCCTCCCCGAGGACCCGGAGAAACTCGCCGACTACATCGGCGAACTCTCCTCCGTCGGGGCCTCGGGGCTGATCGTGGAGCTGGGCCGCAGGTTCGTCCGCGAGCTGCCGCGCGCCGTGGTCAAGACAGCCGAGGAACACGGCCTGCCGGTGATCGTGCTGACCCGCGAGACGCCGTTCGTGCAGATCACCGAGTCCGTGCACGCCCGGATCATCGACATCCAGCTTGAGGAGCTGCGCGCCTCCGACCAGCTTCACGAGGTCTTCACCGAGCTGTCGGTCGAGGGCGCCTCGCCGGCCGAGGTGCTGGCCCAGGTGGCCCGGCTGTCCGGCCGCCCCGTGCTGCTGGAGAACCTCGCCCACCAGGTACTGGCCTGCGAGTCCGCGGGACGCGACGCGGGCTCCCTGCTGGCCGGCTGGGAGACCAGGTCGCGGGCGGTGGCGCCGGCCGAGCGCACCGCCTACGATCCGGCCTCCGGCTGGCTGGTCACCACGGTCGGGGCGCGCGGGCAGGACTGGGGGCGGCTCATCCTGATCTGCGACACTCCGCCGTCACCGCGCGACATGGTGCTGGCCGAACGCGCCGCCACCACGCTCGCGCTGGGCCGCCTGCTCGAACGCCACCAGGAGTCACTCGAACGCCAGGCCCACGGCACGATCATCACCGGCATCCTGACCCACGCCTACGCCGACCCCGACGAGGCCGCGGCCCGCGCCCGCGCCGCCGGCGTGCCGCTCACGGGCCGCAAGCTGATCAGCGTCGTCATCCGGCCGACCGACCCCGCCGACCAGGCCCTCGACGGCCAGGCCCAGCTCGGCGAGCTGGCCGAGGCCACCGCCGCCGCCTGCCGCGACGCCCGCCTGCCCGCCCTGGTGGGCGCGCTCGACCAGGAACGCGTCGGCATCCTGCTGCCGCTCCCGCCACGCGCCCAGGCCGAGCCCGCGCTGACGACGCTCGCCGACCGGCTGCGCGTGCTGTGGCGGCCCGGCTCGGCGTTCGTGCTGGCGGCAGGCTCGGTGGTGGAGTCCATCAGGGACGTACGCCGCAGCTTCCTCGAAGCCGAGCAGGTGGCCGACGTCGCGGTCCGCCAGCCCGACGGCCGGGCCTTCTACCGGCTGCCCGACCTGCGCCTGCGCGGGCTGCTCCACCTGCTGCGCGACGACGCCAGGCTGCAGACGTTCGCCGAGCGGGAGCTGGGGCCGCTGCTGGCCCACGACGCGCAGCGCGGCGGCGACCTCACCCGCATCCTGCGCATCTATCTCGACGCCGGACGCAACAAGGCGGTGGCCGCGCAGAAGGCCCATCTGTCCAGGCCGGCCTTCTACGATCGGCTGCGACGGCTCGAACGCATCCTCGACACCGACCTCGACGACGTCGAGTCGTGCCTGTCGCTCCACGTGGCCCTGCTGGCCCTGGAGTCCTTCCGCCGAGAGTCCCGCTGACCCGTCACCTGAGGCCGTCGAAGGTGGCGGTCAGGGTCCGACGCCCCGGAGTTCTTCCATGGTCCTTGTCACACCGTCGCTCGCTACTCGGATTAATGTGCTGGAATGAGCGATATGTCTGATGTGCTGGTGCCAGACCTGGACGACCTCGGCCGCATGCTCGCGACCGCCGGTGCCTTCTCCGTGCCCGTCCACGACGTACGGCTGACCCCGGACGAGCTCTCCCCCGAGCAGATCGTGGCAGGCGACCCCGCCGTCTCCTCGCTGGAACTGGGCGGCGGCCGGGGCATCCGGGAGATCACCCCTGGCGTCGTGACGGACGTGGAGAGCGACGAGATCTTCGTCGTGCTGTCGGGCCGGGCCACCATCGCCGTCGAGGGCGGCACCACGATCGAGGTCGGCCCGGGAGACGTGTGCCTGCTGGCCGAGGGCGCCAAGACGACGTGGATCGTGCACGAGACGCTGCGCAAGGTCTACCAGAGGAGCCAGGCCCGCGCTTAGCGTCGCGGGTGTGCCCCTCTTCTTCAACGCTCTGGAGGCGACAGCGCATCGGCTGTCGCTCGTGCCGCCCATGTTCGACTACTTCCACACCCTTGGGCTGCACGCGCTCGTCGCCGCGGCCAGGATGGGGATCTTCGACGCCCTGCGCGAGCGGCCGGCGACCTGCGCCGAACTCGCCACCACACTCGACCTCGACCCCCACGCGGCGGACGTGCTGTTACGCGTCCTGGCCGGGCTCGGCTACCTGCGCGGCCGAGGTGGCCGCTACCGGCTGACCCGCGCCTCGCGGTTGTGGTTCACCACGGACTCACCGACGTCGCTGGTGGCGGGGCTGGAGTTCTGGGAACGTACCGCCTGCGTCATCTGGCCGCGCATGGAGAGGGCGTTACGTGACGGGTCGCCCGCCACGCCCTTCTACGACCTGCTGGAGAACGATCCCGAGTTGTCGCGCTCATTCCAGGCGTGGACGGCCGCGCTGGCCAGGCGGCAGGCCCCGGCGGCGGCCAGAGCCGTCCCCGTGCCACGCGGCGGCGGACACGTGCTCGACGTGGGCGGCGGCCACGGCGTCTTCAGCCTGGAACTGCTGCGCCGCCATCCCCTCCTGCGGGCCACGGTGCTGGACCTGCCCGGGGCGCTCCAGTCGGCGGCGGGCCACCCCCGGCTGACGCCGCGTCCCGGCTCGTTCCTGGACGACGATCTGGGCGGCGGGTACGACGCCGTCCTGCTGTTCAACGTCCTGCACGGCCTCGGCGACCAGGAGGCCGCGACGCTGCTGCGACGGCTGGCGGCGGCGCTCAACCCCGGTGGCGCGATCGTGGTCGGCGACCAGTTCGGCGACAGCCTCATGCCAGGACGCTCCAGCCGCGCCCTGCTGCACCTGCTGGACCTGAACTACCTGGTCGCGACGGGCGGCCGGGTGCGCGGCTTCGCCGAAGTGGCGCAACTGCTGCGGGAGGCGGGCTTCCGCAGGCCCCGCCACCGCCGCCCGCTGCGCTCGGTGACCACGGAACTGGCCGTCGCCAGAACCTAGAAACCCATCGCGGCCCTCACCTCCTCCAGCGTGGCGATCGCCCGCTCGCGAGCCACCGCATTGCCCTCGGCCAGGATCCGCCTGACATCCGCCTCGGTGTGCTCGCGACGCCGTTTCCTGATCGGCCGCAGGAACTCGTTGACCGCCTCGGTGACCAGGCCCTTGAGCACGGCGGCACCGCCGTCGCCGATCTCCTCGGCGAGGTCGCGCGGCGGGCGGCCGAGACAGAGCCCGGCCAGCGTGAGCAGGTTCGCCACCTCGGGACGCCGCTCCTCCTCGAACGTGATCAGCCGCTCCGAGTCAGTGCGGGCCCTGCGGATGAGGGCGGCCGTCTCGTCCTCGGTGGCGGACAGGGCGATCGCGTTGCCTCGGCTCTTGCTCATCTTGCCGCCGTCGAGCCCCTTGAGCAGCGGCTGCTCGCCCATCATGGCCTCGGGCAGCGGGAACACCTCGCCGTAACGCTCGTTGAAGCGCCGGGCCACCATCCGCGTCACCTCCAGATGCGGAAGCTGGTCCTTGCCGACGGGCACCAGCGTGCCCTTGCAGAACAGGATGTCGGCCGCCTGGTGCACCGGATAGGTGAACATCAGCCCGCTGACCGCCTGCTGCGAGCTGTGCGCGATCTCGTCCTTGACGGTGGGGTTGCGGCGCAGCTCGGCCACCGACACCAGGCTGAGGAAGGGCAGCAGCAACTGGTTCAGCTCGGGGACGGCGCTGTGCTGGAAGATCGTCACCTTGGCCGGGTCGATCCCGACGGCCAGATAGTCGAGCAGCAGGTCGGTGATGTTGCGCTGGATCTCGCCGGGCACGTCACGATCGGTGATCACCTGATAGTCGGCGACCAGGACGTACATCGGACAGGCGTCCTGCAGTCTCACCCGGTTGGCCAGCGAGCCGAAATAGTGGCCCAGGTGCAGCGGCCCGGTCGGGCGGTCTCCGGTGAGCACAAGGTCGTTCATGGGGGTCTGTCTCCTTCAGGTCATGCCGTCCAGAGAGACCCGCACACGTCGAGGGGGCCGTCTCCAGGACGGCCCACAGCATGGGTGATCAGCGGCCGTCTGCCGGCCGCCACCACATGCTGATGCGTGTCATACACGAATTGTATCCGGCTGCGGTGTCAATCTTGTAACGCCGCGATCTATTGGCGTGTTCGGCTGCCTGGCCGACCTTGATCTCGTCAGGATGGTGCGGTCCCTTTTCCGCCCTCTGGAGAATCCATGTCTCGACGCACCCTCGCCGGCGGCCTGGCCATAGCCGCGGCACTCACCTTCACCACGCTGCCCGCCTCGGCGACGCAGCAGTCGGTGAGGTTCCCGTCGGCCAAGTTCCCGCTGGGCGCCCAGCCCGTGCCGACCAAGACCATGAAGGCCGTGACGCAGGGCATCGACCTGTACGACGTGAAGGCGGGCACGTCGACCGACGGTTACACGGTGACCGTTCTCATGCCGAGCGGCCGCGACTACGGGACGCTCCCCACCGCCGAGGCCAAGGTCGCCGAGGTGGAGGCCACGGGGGAGACGCCCAGCCTGCAGAAGCTGGTCCGCCCGTCCGTCGCCGACGCCCCCTCCCAGACCGCTTACATGGTCCGGGTCGGGCTGTGGAAGCTCGACGACAAGAAGAAGGCCGAGGAAACGGCCAAGAAGCTCAAGGACGCGGGCCTGAAGGTCAAGGTCGACTACGTCGGCGACGACGGGCTCCAAACCACGGGACCGTGGGACGCCAAGGTCGTCATGATCGACGCGAAGACGTTCCGCGGCTCGTACGCGGCCTCACTCGGCACCAGCGTCGCCGAGCGCGAGACCGTCTCCGCGATGGCCAAGGCCGGGGGCGCTGTGGTCGGCGTCAACGGCGGCTTCTTCAACATCCACACCGCCAAGAACCTGCGCGGCGAGCCCGTCGGCGCGTCCGTGGTCGGCGGCAGGCTGCTGAGCGAGGCCGTCCCCGGCCGCTCGGCCGTGGTGCTCAAGGGCCGCAGCGCCAAGATCACCGAGGTCAAGACGACCGTCACCGCAGCCGCCCAGGACGGCCAGAAGAGCGACGTCAACGGCGTCAACCGGGCCGCCGCGACGGACGAGCTGATCCTTTACACCGAGGAGTACGGGGCCAAGACCCCCAGCGGCGGCACCGACGCCGTCCTCGACGCCGGCGGCAAGGTCGTCGCCCTGCGCACCTCGGGCGCGGCGGTGGCCAAGGGCACGCGGGTGCTGCACGGCAACGGCATCGCCGCCGACTGGGTCAACGAACACGCCACGGCGGACTCGACGGTCAAGGTCGAGACCAAGGTCGTGGACCTGCGTACCAAGAAGGCGCTCAGCCTGACCCCCGACCTGCACGTGATCGCCGGCGGCGTCGGCCTGGTCAGGAACGGCAAGGTCAAGATCACGGCCAAACTCGACGGCCACGACTCCATGAACATGATCCTGCGCCGTCACCCGCGCACGCTGCTCGGCCTCACCAAGAACGGCAGCCTGATCCTGGCCACCATCGACGGCCGCAACCCCGGCATGACGGTCGGGGCGAACTTCCACGAGGCCGCCCAGTTCATGCGCTGGCTGGGCGCCAAGCAGGCCATCAACCTGGACGGCGGCGGCTCGACGGCGATGGTCGTCGACGGCAAACTGGTCAACCGCCCCTCCGACGGGGCAGAACGCGGCGTCGGCGACGCCCTCCTGGTCCTGCCCAAGTAACTCTCGAAGCCGCCGCCGTGTCCCCCATCGGGGGCATGGCGGCGCGCAGGTCCAGGTATCACCCGCACGTCGGCACCGCAGACGAAGCCCTCGCAGCAGCGCCCGCAGGAACGCACGGCGACCCGTGACCGCAACACGCTCTTCGGCACCTCGTTGACCACCCTGACGACCCCCGTGGGGGACCGGATGTGCTCAGCGTCTCTGATTGGCTCAGCGATCCTGAGGAACAGTGCACGGCGAAATGCCGGGCACACACCAATCGCCTTCGTACCCTGGTGCCGGTGGACAAAGCCTCCGGCTCCCTCCGGACGCTGGGGCATGGACCTCGCTGCGGTGAGAGGCATTGAGAGTGACTCCCTCTTGGGCCGTCCATGCTCATAACCTGGAGGTATGGCTGGCGACAGCGAGATTCGCACTCGGATCCGGGATTTCCTGCTGACTCGGCGCGCCCGTGTGACCCCCGGCGACGTCGGCATCCCCGGGCACGACCCTCGGCGCAGGGTGAAGGGTCTGCGCCGGGAGGAGGTCGCTCTGCTGGCGGGCATCAGCGTCGAGTACTACACCCGCCTGGAGCGTGGCGACGCGGCGGGCGCGTCACCGTCGGTCATCAATGCCGTCGCGCGGGTGCTGCGCCTCGACGACGTCGAACGTGAGCACCTTGGCCGGCTGTTTCTGGCTTCGAGCGAGGGCGGCGCATCTGTGCGGATCGTGAGGCACGTGCGGCCGCAGGTGCAGTACCTGCTGGACGCGCTCGGTGACGTGCCGGCATTCGCATTGAACAAGCGCCTGGACATCGTCGCCGCCAACCTGGTCGGCCGGGCCCTGTACGCGCCGATGTACGACGGTACCCGCGCCCCGGTGAACGCCGCCTGGTTCCACTTCAGGAACGAGGCGGCGGCCCGCGCCCTGTGGGTCGACTGGAGTTCTGTCGCCGACAACATCGCCGCGATCCTGCGCGCGGAGCTCGGCGTGCAGCCGCACGATCACGACCTCGCCGATCTCATCGAGGATCTCCTCGACAATGACGAGTTCGCCACGCGGTGGGCGTCTCAGAACGTGCACCGCCACTCGAGTGGGACCAAGCCGGTCGACCACCCGATCGTCGGCCGCATGGACCTGCCGTACGAGAGCCTGTATCTCGCTGCCGACCCGGACCTGTCAATCCTGGTCTACAACCCCGAGCCCGGCACGCCCGCCCACGACTCTCTGAAGCTTCTGGCGCTCTGGGCGCGCGACGACACGAACGACCAGTACGCACAGTGGCGCACAGCCCATAACGCGTAAGCGAGATCTCCCAGACAAGGGACGGCTTTCCCACTTGGCCGGATCCGAGGCGGTCTGGACCTCCGAGACAAGCACCCCCAGGTCCCGGACCGCCGCGGTCGGCGCGCGGGGTCTTGGGCGCTCTGCGGCTGGCTTCCGGTTCTGCTGCTCCGCGGTTCGTGGTTCGAAGGCGCCACCGCTCCGACCCTCCATTCACGCGACGGATTCATGCGACGGCGAGGCCCTTGACGGCTATCCGGTGATCTTTCCCGCGTGACGGCACCCCGATGATCACTCCCCGACCGAATCGCGCACAAGGGTTCCCGCCCGTCCTCCCGCGATCGGCCCGATGCGCCGCAACCCCCGCCTGGCGCCGAGTCTTGCCGCTCGCCGGTTCAACGCGCTTGGGGGTCACTAAGAGTGACTCCCACTCCCGCGATCCCGTCCCTAGCGTGGACTACGCGGAAACGACATAAATGACTATTAAGGGAGAAATATGCAGGCCGCAATCATTCACGGCGACCGAGATGTTCGTCTCGAGAACGTCCCGGATCCGGTCCTGGCGACCGACGGACCAGGCAGCGGGCTGGATGCGATCGTCCGCGTCGCCGCCTCCTGCGTCTGCGGTTCGGACCTATGGCCCTACCGCGGTATCGACAAGGTCGAGGCGCCCCGGCGCATCGGACATGAGTTCGTCGGCATCGTCGAGGAGATCGGCACGAACGTCGAGAATGTTCGCGTCGGCGACTTCGTGATCGCTCCGTTCCACATCTGCGACAACACCTGCCTCAACTGCCGTAACGGCTGGAGCGTCCACTGCCTCCACGGCGGGTTCTGGGGCAGCGATCCCCAGACCGGGGGCTCCGCGGACGCCGGCCAGGGCGAGCGCGTACGCGTCCCACTCGCCGACGGCACGCTCGTCGTCGTCCCCGGCCGGCCCGACCCGTCCCTCATCCCGGCTCTGCTGACGTTGTCCGACGTCATGCCCACCGGCCACCACGCCGCCGTCTCCGGTGGCGTGAGCAAGGACTCAACCGTCGCCGTGGTCGGCGACGGCGCGGTCGGACTCTGCGCCGTCATCGCCGCCAAACGCCTCGGGGCGGCACGCATCGTCGCCATGTCCCGGCACGCCGACCGTCAGGAACTCGCCCGCCAGTTCGGTGCGACCGACATCGTCCCCGAGCGAGGCGAGGCGGGCGTCGCCAAGGTCAAGGAGATGTTCGACGGAATCGGCCCGGACGTCGTCCTCGAATGCGTCGGTACGAAGGAGTCGATGGACCAGGCGCTGCGCTCGGCGCGGCCAGGCGGTCAAGTCGGCTTCGTCGGCGTGCCCTACGGCGGTCCCCTCGAAGTCGGCACGATGTTCAGCTCCAACGTCGGCGTGCGCGGCGGCGTCGCCCCCGTCCGCAACTACCTCGACGAACTCCTGATCGACGTCCTGGACGGCACCATCCAACCAGGACGCGTGTTCGACGCGGAGATGCCCCTGTCCGACATCCCCGCCGCTTACGCTGCCATGGACGAACGCCGCGCGATCAAAGTGCTCCTCCGCCCGTAGGTCCGGACGCGTCCGCCCTTCGCCCGCTGCCGTGGAGCGCGGCGACGCGGCCGGCGTTGAGCGACATGCCGTGGCCGTGGTGTCGCTGTCGTAGGCGCCGCGCTGGCCGGCGTCGGAGAGGGCGCACAAAAAGAAAAGAGCCCCACGCACCGGCGCGAAGCCCTCAAACCACACAACAAAAAGGGAGGGCCCCCAACCCCGGAAACCGAAGCTGAAAACCCTCCCACCACGAAAAACAGAAAGGGCCCGACACACAAGGCGTCGGGCCC